>SCRF01000042.1 GCA_004322005.1 Rhodanobacter sp.
ATGCCGGTCGCCGGCACGGCCATGGTCAGGTCGCGGCTGACCACGATCAGCGTGCCGTCGCGGCCGCCTGCCTTGAGGGAACCCAGTTTCATTGCTTGTCCTTCATGTGGCTGTCAGCATGCGGCTATCAGTTCCGCCGCGTCCGCATGCAACGCGGCAAACCCGCGATCCAGGGTCGCCACCTGTCCGCCTTGATGGCGCGCCAGCGCGGCAAGATAAGCATCGGTCACCTGACGATGACCGAGCACGCCATGCCATGAGACCTCGGCGTACGGAAGATCGTCCGGCCAGAACCGGTGGCGCGGGTCGGCCGCCAGCCTGGTCAATTCGCGCTTCGCGAACGCGGTGCCGTCACGGCCTTCGATACGCACGATCCAGCGCACCAGCGCGCCCTGCACGATCGGGCAGGTGGCGAAGAGGTCCGGCGACGCCACGAACCAGTCGCGCACCACCGCGTGATGCACGTGATCGGCGTCGAACAGGGCAATCAGCACGTTGGCATCGAGCAGCCGCGTCACCATTCGTCGTCCAGCGCCTTGACGTCGTCGATGGTGATCGGGCGGCCCGAGCGGAACACGCCCAGTCCGGTCTGCGGGTCGACGTGGTACGGCGGCGCGGCTGACTCGCTCACCGCCGCAGCCGGCTGCAGTCCGCGCCGCGCCAGCTCGACGATGAGCTTGCTGACGCTGATGCCCTGGGCGCGGGCCAGGCTGGTGAACAGCGCATGATCGCGTTCGGGAATGTCGATGGTGGTACGCATGGCGAGGACGTCCGAGCTCAAATCATCTGCATCATGATGCAGATGCATCATGATGTCAAGCCCGTCATGGCCTCCGGTAATGCTTTTCCAGGCCTTGCCAGCATTGCTGGTAATCGCTCTGCAGCTGCGGTGCTTCCAGCGCCTGCCGGGTCGGCCGGATCACCTTGGCGGTTTCGAACATGAAGGCCATGGTGCCGTCGATCACGTCCGGTTTCGACAAGTCGGCGTTGGAAGCCTTTTCGAACGTGGCCGCGTCCGGCCCGTGTCCCGTCATGCAGTTGTGCAGCGAGGCACCGCCGGGCAGGAAGCCCTCGGCCTTGGCGTCGTAGACGCCGGCGATCAGTCCCATGAACTCGCTGGCGATATTGCGATGGAACCACGGCGGGCGGAACGTGTGCTGCGCCACCAGCCAGCGCGGCGGGAAGATCGCGAAATCGACATTCGCCGTGCCGGCCACCGCGCTGGGCGAGGTCAGCACGGTGAAGATCGACGGATCGGGATGATCGAAACTGATCGAGCCGACCGTGTTGAAGCGGCGCAGATCGTACTTGTACGGCGCGTAGTTGCCGTGCCAGGCGACCACGTCCAGCGGCGAGTGGCCGATCTTCGCCGACCACAGCGTGCCCTGGAACTTGACGATCAGCTCGAACGCGCCCTCGACATCCTCGTACGCGGCATGCGGGGTGAGGAAATCGCGCGCATTGGCCAGCCCGTTGGAGCCGATCGGACCAAGCTCCGGCAGCCGCAGCAGCGCGCCGAAGTTCTCGCACACATAACCGCGTGCGGCGGCATCCCGCAATTCCACCCGGAAGCGCACGCCGCGCGGAATCACCGCGATCTCCAGCGGCTCGACCTCCAGCACGCCCAGCTCGGTGGCCAGACGCAGGCGGCCCAGCTGCGGCACGATCAGCAGTTCGGCATCGGCGTTGTAGAAGTAGCGCCCCCGCATCGAACGATTGGCCGTATAGACGTGGATACCGATGCCCGCCTGCTCGGCCGCGCCGCCGTTGCCGGCCAGGGTCAGCAGGCCGTCGACGAAGTCGGTCGGCGTGCCGGCCAGCGGCCACGGGTTCCAGCGCAGCTGGTTCGGCGTGGCCGGCGCCTCGTCGAAGCGGTTGTGCAGGGTGGCATGCGCCAGCGGCTGGAACGGCTCGTGCACCGCCGCCGGGCGGATCCGGTACAGCCAGCTGCGCCGGTTCGCGTGCCGCGGCGCGGTAAATGCGGTGCCCGACAGCTGCTCCGCATACAGCCCATGCGCCACGCGCTGCGGCGAGTTCTGCCCGACCGGCAGCACGCCGGCGATCGCTTCGGTGGCGAATTCGTTGCCGAAACCGGATTGGTAGTTCATGGGTCAATGATCCTGATTTTTCTGACGCGCCAACTGTTCGAGCAAGTCCAACCAACACCGTTCGCGCTGAGCGTAGCTTGCGCAGCAAGCGGAGTCGAAGCGCCTCACGACAAGCGTTGATACCTGTGCTTGCCCTTGGCCAAGACACCGACGGCATCCCAGTCGCCGGCCATATACGCCTGCTTCTTGGCCCGGCTCCAGCCTTTGAGCTTGCGTTCCATCGTGAGCGCTTCGTAACGTGTTTCAAATGCTTGCGCATGGATCAGCTTCACGGGGCGGCGCGTCGAGGTATAGACGCAACCCAGCCCCAGATCATGCTGCTCCATGCGGCGATTCAGATCATCGGTATGTCCGATGTAGAAGCTGCCATCGGCGCATTCGAGGATATAGAGGGTGAAATCCATTTCGGTCTCCTGTTATCGGCTGCTGCCCTTCGACTCCGCCGCTGCGCGGCTACGCTCAGGGCGAACGGTACGGGGAAACTCAAATGTCCGAGCACGCCGAGAGTCCGTTCGCCCTGAGCGCAGCCTGCGCTCTTTGCAGGCGGAGTCGAAGGGTCGCCCTCCAGCCTACAGAAACCCGCGCTTGATCTGGTCGCGTTCGATGCTTTCGAACAGCGCCTGGAAATTGCCCTCGCCGAACCCCTCGTTGCCCTTGCGCTGGATGATCTCGAAGAAGATCGGGCCGATCACGTTCCGGGTGAAGATCTGCAGCAGCTTGCGTTTCCCGGTCTCCGGATCGGCGTCGATCAGGATCTTGTTCCGGCGCAGACGCGGCAGATCCTCGCCGTGATCCGGCACACGCTCGTCGACCACGTCGAAATACACGTCGGGGGTATCCAGGAATTCAACGCCGGCGGCGCGCATCATCTCCACCGTGGCGTAGATGTCCTCGGTGAAGCAGGCGATGTGCTGGATGCCCTCGCCGTGATAGGCGTCGAGGTATTCGTTGATCTGCGACTTCGGCTCGCTCGACTCGTTCAGGGGAATGCGCACGATGCCGTCCGGCGCGGTCATCGCCTTGGAGACGAGGCCGGTCTTGGCGCCCTTGATGTCGAAGTAGCGGATCTCGCGGAAGTTGAACAGCCGCTCGTAGTAGTCCGACCACTTCTGCATGTTGCCGAAGTACAGGTTGTGGGTCAGATGGTCGATGAAGGTGAGGCCGAACCCGGCCGGGTTCGGCTCGACGCCGGGGATCGCTTCGTAATCGCCGTCGTAGATGCTGCCGGCGCTGCCGTAGCGGTCGACCAGATACAGCATGCAGTCGCCGATGCCCTTCACCACCGGCGCGTTGACCGCCTTGCTGGCTTGCTTGTGATCGACCGCCTCGCCGCCGTGGCTGAGGACGGTAGCCAGCACCTCGGCGGCCGGCTTGCGGAAGCGGATCGCGAAACCGCAGGCACAAGGACCGTGCGCGCTGGCGAAATCAGCGGCGAACGAATCGGCATCCTCGTTGAGCAGGAAGTTCACCCCGTTCTGCCGATACACTGTGATCGGCCGCTGCTTGTGCCTGAGCACGGCGCTGAAACCCATGCGCTTGAACAGCCCGTGCAACTCGCCGGCGCGACCGGCCGGCGCGGCGAATTCGACGAACTCGAAGCCGTCGATCCCCATCGGGTTCGCGAACGTGGTGACCTGCATGCCTGGATTGGGCTGCGCGAGTTGGGCCTGGGCGTTCATGGCGCGCTCCTGTGACTGGTTGCACTAATGTCACGTATGACTTGTGCCGACTCAGGCTTATGCTCCCGGCGGCAAAGCCATCTCAGGTTATCTTTATAGTTACATGTGCAACCATTTGCAAGGAGCAGCGTTACCGTGCCAACCCCTCGAAAGCACACACCGCCCGGCGTCCAGCACGCCCCACTGGAGTTGGAGCATTTCCTGCCCTACCGGCTGTCGATCCTGTCCAACACCATCAGCCAGGGCATCGCCGACGACTACCAGAAACGCTACGACCTCAGCGTGACCGAATGGCGGGTGATGGCGGTGCTGGCCCGCTACGCGGGTCTGTCGGCGCGCGAAGTGGCCGAACGCACCGCGATGGACAAGGTGGCCGTGAGCCGGGCGCTGGCACGACTGGTCGAGGCCGGCCGGGTCAGCCGGCACATGCACAACTTCGACAAGCGCCGCTCGGTGCTCGACCTCACCGAAAGCGGCTGGGCGATCCACGACGTCATCGCGCCCATGGCGCGTGCCCGCGAGCGTGCCGTGCTGGACAAGCTCACCGAGGAAGAGCGCACATGGCTGGCACGAATCCTGGACAAGCTGCAGAAATGAACGTGTAGGAGCGCACCCTGTGCGCGATGGCTCTTTGTAGCGGTCGCGACAAGAGCATCGCGCACAGGGTGCGCTCCTACGGGACGAGGGCGCTACCGCACCCCATGCATCAGCTTGTTGATCAGTGGCGAGATCAGCAGCAACAGCGCACCCGCTCCCACCAGCAGCCAGAAGCCGAAAGTGAAGCCGGACAGCGCCGAGCTCGCGGTCATGCCGCTTGCGCCACTGATCGAACTGGCCAGCAAGCCGGACAGATTGCCGCCCACGGCCAGCGAGAGGAACCAGCCGCCCATCGCCGCACCGACCAGCCGCGGCGGCGCCAGCTTGGTGACCATCGACAGCCCGATCGGCGACAGACACAGCTCGCCGATGGTCTGCAGCACGTAGGTCGCAGCCAGCGGCCAGAACGGAATCAGCCCGTGCGGACCGAGCAGGTGGGCCAGGGCGAACATCAGCACGGCAAAACCCATCCCGTTGAAGACCAGGCCGAGACCGAACTTGCGCGGGATCGACGGCTCTTTGTTGCGCTTGGCCAGCCAGCCCCACACCAGGGTCAGCGGTGGTGCCAGCAGCAGGATCGCCAGCGGGCTCACCGACTGAAACCAGCCCACCGGAAACACCCGGCCGCCGAACATGCGCCGGTCGACCAGGTTCTCGGCGAGGAAATTGAACGAAGTGCCAAGCTGGAAATAAAACATCCAGAACAGCACGTTGAAGGCGAAGATGATCAGCATCGCGATCACGCGGTGCACCTGCACGCGATCGTGGCGCACGGCTTCGCCGAGCAGCAACGCCGCCAGGCCGACGAACAGCAGTCCGAGCATCCACTGCAGCCCGATCGGCCCGATCCCCGACAGCAACAGATAGACCAGCGGCACGGCCAGCAGGGAACCGGCGATCACGCCCAGCGAGCGGCCACGCCCGGTCCTGTCGGCGTGCGGGCGTCCCACCGCGCCGAGCTGGCGGCGCCCGAACCAGAACCACACGAAGCTCAGCAGCATGCCGACGCCGGCGGCAAGGAACACCAGCTTGTAGTTCTGCTCCAGCGGCGTGTCGGTGAACCGCGCGGCCATCCAGCCGGTGAGCAGCGGCGCAACCAAGGCGCCCGCGTTGATGCCCATGTAGAACAGGGTGAACCCGCGGTCGCGGCGCGGGTCATGCTGGCCATAGAGCTGGCCCACCATCGAGGAGATGTTCGGCTTGAACAGGCCATCGCCCACGATCACCAGCGCCAGCCCCAGCAGAAACACCGGCCGGGTCGGCACCGCCAGCGCGAACAAGCCCGCGGCCATCACCGCCGCCCCGATCAGGATCGAGCGCTGGTAGCCGATCAGCTTGTCGGCGACGTAGCCGCCGAAGATCCCGGTGGCGTAGATCAGCGCGGTGTATGCGCCGAAGATGCCGCTGGCCCAGGCCTGGCCGGCCGGATCGCCGTGATAGAACTGCGCCACGATGTACAACGTCAGCGCCCAGCTCACGCTGTAGAACGCGAAGCGCTCCCAGAACTCGGTCATGAATAACATCCACAACGGGCGCGGATGGCCGAACAGTTGCGGATAGCCGGGCACGGCGTTCGCGTCGCTCTCGATGATCGAATTCATGGGCCCCTCTGCGGATGTGATGACCGGCAGATATGGCGCGGCCCGGGAAACTTGCGATCGTGAGGTGTACCGATTGGCGCCATGGCCGTCAAATGCGCCGCAGCAATGCCGCCACCAACCTTGTGCAGGATATCGCCGAGTAGGAGCCCGCTTGCGGGCGATGCTCTTTGCCTTTGATGTGGCATCAGAGCAAGAGCATCGCCCGCGAGCGGGCTCCTACACACACTCAGGGCGGGCTCAGGTTCCCAGTACGGTGCGCACGTCCAGCAGTTCGGGGAAAAATTCCAGGTCGAGCGCCTTCTTCAGGAAACTCACGCCGGACGATCCGCCGGTACCGCGACGATGGCCGATGATCCGTTCCACCGTCTTCATGTGGCGGAAACGCCACAGCTGGAAACTCCCTTCCACGTCCACCAGTTGCTCGCACAGGTGGTACTCCGGCCAGAACTCGTCACGCTGCTCGTAGATGCGCCGGAACACCGGCAACAGCTCGGCATTGCGCTGGTAGGCTCTGGACCAGTCGCGTTCGAGCACCGCGGCCGGCACCGCATGGCCCCGCCGCCCCAGATAACGCAGGAATTCGTCGTACAGGCTCGGTGCCTGCAGCACCGCGCGCAGCTCGGCCTGTGCGGCCGGATCGTGTGCAAACACCTTGAGCATGTCCGCGTTCTTGTTGCCGAGCAGAAACTCGATCGTGCGGTACTGCAGCGACTGGAATCCGGACGATGGACCCAGCACGCCACGGAACTCCAGATACTCCGACGGGGTCAGCGTTTCCAGCACCGCCCACTGCTCGAACAGCTGGCGTTGCACCTGTTTGACCCGGGCGAGAATCTTCAGGCATGGGTCGATGTCGTCGGACCGCAGATGCGCCAGCGCCGCCCTCAGTTCGTGGATCACCAGCTTCATCCACAACTCGGACACCTGATGCTGCACGATGAACAACATCTCGTCGTGATGCGCCGGCTGGCTCAGCGGCTGTTGCGCCGCCAGCAGGATATCCAGATGCAGATAGCCGCCGTAGGTCATCTTGCCGTTCAGGTCGGTCTGGATTTCCGCTTCGATATCGCGTTGATTGTCGCTCATGGTGTTCGGTATGCCTCCACAAAAACGTTGCCGTACGTTGCCGGCAGTCTATCGGGCGCCGGCCGCCGAAACGGAAATCAACCGCGGTGATCCCGGCCAGCAGATGGTTGCGGTCCCGCCCGGGCGCCGGCGCCCGAACCGCCGCGAAGCCCGCAGGATGGCGATTGGCAAGCTCCCCGTACGTTCGCGAATGCTGCGCTGTACCTTGCAGCGCAACATGCCGTCCTGTTATCAAGAGCGGTCTTGTGGGCTCGTTTGCGCACCCTAGTCGATACATCGCAGCACGCCAGCTTTTCCCGCATCCCTCACTCCGGAGCGAGTCGTGACCATCGCCGCCAAGTTTGAAATCGAATACCTGCAGTACCTCGACGCCGAGGGCAAACAGGTTCGTGACGATCTGCCTGAATTTGCGAAAGACCTCGACCACATGGTCGAACTGTACAAGCTGATGCTGTCGACCCGCGTGTTCGATGCCAAGTCGATCGCCCTGCAGCGCACCGGCAAGCTCGGTACCTACGCCAGCTGCCTCGGCCACGAGGCCGCGCATGTCGGCATCGGCAGCGCGATGAAACCCGAGGACGTGCTGGCGGTCAGCTACCGCGAATACGGTGCCCAGCTGTACCGCGGCGTGCGGCCGCGCGAGGTCTACATGTACTGGGGCGGCGACGAGCGCGGCAACGACTACCAGCAGGAACCGGCACGGCACGACTTCGCCTGGTCGGTGCCGATCGCCACGCAGTGCCTGCACGCCGCGGGCAGCGCACTGGCATTCAAGATCCGCGGCGAGAAGCGCGTGGCGGTGTGCACGATCGGCGACGGCGGCTCCTCCAAGGGCGACTTCTACGGCGCGATCAACATCGCCGGCGCGCAGAACCTGCCGCTGGTGGCGGTGATCGTCAACAACCAGTGGGCGATCTCGGTGCCGCGCAAGATCCAGAGCGGCGCGCCGACGCTGGCGCAGAAGGGCATCGCCGCCGGGCTGTTCTGCATCCAGGTCGACGGCAACGACATCATCGCGGTGCGCAAGGCGATGGAGGACGCGCTGGAGCGCGCCCGCAACGGCAAAGGCGGCAGCGTGATCGAGGCGGTGACCTATCGCCTGGGCGACCACACCACCGCCGACGACGCCCGCCGCTATCGCGGCGAGGCGGAAGTGAAGGAAGGCTGGTCGAAGGAGCCGATGAAGCGCCTGCGCCACTGGCTGGTGGCGAAGAAAGCGTGGGACGACGCGAAGGAGGAAGCCTGGAAAGCCGAGTGCGACGAGTGGATGGACAACGAGGTCAACGCCTACCTCGAGACCAGGACCCAGCCGGTCTCGGCGATGTTCGACTACATCTTCGCCGAAGTCCCCGCCGACCTCGCCAAACAGCGCGACTACGTCCTCTCGCTCGAAAACAAGGCCCACTGAGTCATGGCACAGATCACACTTATCGAGGCGGTCACCCAGGCGCTCGCCTACGAGATGGCACACGACGACAGCGTCGTGGTGCTGGGCGAGGACGTCGGTCTCAACGGCGGCGTGTTCCGCGCCACCCAGGGCCTGCAGGAGAAATTCGGCGAATTGCGCGTGCTGGACACGCCGCTGGACGAAACCACCATCGCCGGCGTCACCGTCGGCCTGGCCGTGCAGGGCATGAAGCCGGTCGCCGAGGCGCAGTTCGAAGGCTTCATCTATCCGATGATGGAGCAGATCGCCTGCCACGCCGCGCGCATGCGCAACCGTACCCGCGGCCGGCTCACCGTACCGGCGGTGTTCCGCGCGCCGTGGGGCGGCGGCATCCGCGCGCCGGAGCACCACTCCGAAGCGAACGAGCACCTGTTCACCAACATCCCCGGGCTGCGCGTGGTGATGCCGTCCTCGCCGGCGCGCGCCTACGGCCTGCTGCTGGCGGCGATCCGCGATCCCGATCCGGTGATGTTCTTCGAGCCCAAGCGCATCTATCGCCAGTACAAGGAAGAGGTGCCGGACGACGGCGAGGCGCTGCCGCTGGACGTGTGCTTCGTGCTGCGCGACGGCACCGACGTCACCCTGGTGACCTGGGGCGCGCAGGTGAAGGAAACGCTCGAAGCTGCCGACGCCCTGGCCGCCGAGGGCATCAGCGCCGAGGTGATCGACGTGGCCACCCTGACCCCGCTGGACTTCGATACCATCGCCGAATCGGTGGCCAAGACCGGCCGCTGCGTGATCGTGCACGAAGCCCCCAAGACCGCCGGCTTCGGCGCCGAGATCGCCGCGCGCGTCGCCGAGGAGTGCCTGTACGACCTGCTCGCGCCGGTCGAGCGCGTCACCGGCTTCGACACGCACATCCCGCTGTTCCGCCTGGAAATGAAATACCTGCCCAGCGTGGAGCGCGTCGTCGACGCCGCCAAGCGCACCGTCGCGGCAAGCTGATGCTCTTGCTCCTCCCCTTGCTGGCAGGGGAGCGAGCAAATCGGAAAACTCATACCTGGAAATCCGCTCATGGCTGATATCAAGACGTTCTACCTGCCCGACCTCGGCGAAGGCCTGCCCGATGCGACCGTCGTCGAATGGCACGTGAAGGTGGGCGACAGCATCAAGCTCGACGAGCCGCTGTGTGCGATGGAGACCGCCAAGGCGGTGGTCGACGTGCCATCGCCGTATACCGGCAAGGTCACCCGGCTGCACGGCGCGCCCGGCGACATCATCGAGACCGGCGCCGCGCTGGCCGATTTCGAGCCGGACCCGAATGTCAAACAACGTGCCGAAGCCGAATCCACCGGCCATCAGCATGGTCCGAAGAAGCCTGCGAAGGAGGCGCCAGTTCCGGCACCGGCCGCCGCGGCCGAGCGCGAGGACGAAGGCACCGTGGTGGGTGCGATGGTCAGCGGCAACCAGGTGCACGTCGAGCAGGCCGCCAGCATCGGCGGCGTGAAGGCGGTACCGGCGGTGCGTGCGCTGGCGAAGAAGCTCAAGGTCGACCTCGCCCGCGTGCGTCCCTCGGGCGCCGATGGCGTGGTGACGATGCAAGACGTCAAGCAAGCCGCCGCCAATGGTTCGGCTGCGCTTGGCACTGCGCCAGCCCGCTCGGTGCCCGCCTCCGCCGGTCGCCACCTCGCGCCGGAGCTGCCGGAGCCGCAGCGCAGCCCGGTCTCGCTGGCTGGCAAACCGGTACGTACCGCACCGCCGTCGGTGCAGGCCAGCGGCCAGCCCGAACAGCTCAAGGGCGTGCGTCGCAACATGGCCCGCGTGATGGCCGACGCGCATGCGCAAGTCGTGCCGACCACCCTGGTCGACGACGCCGACCTGCACGCCTGGATCGGCAAGCAGGACATCACCGCACGCCTGATCCGCGCGATCGTGTTCGCCTGCAAGAGCGTGCCCGCGCTGAACGCATGGTTCGACGGCAAGAACCTCAGCCGCACCCTGCATCCGCACGTGGACATCGGTATCGCCGTGGACACCGACGACGGCCTGTTCGTGCCGGCGCTGCGCAACGCCGACATGCTCGACGCTGCCGGCGTCCGTGGCGCGATCAAGCGCCTGCGCACGCAGGTCGAGGACCGCACGATCCCGCCCTCGGAACTGTCCGGCTACACCATCAGCCTGTCCAACTTCGGCATGTTCGCCGGCAGGTACGCCACGCCGGTGGTGGTGCCGCCGACGGTCGCCATCGTGGGTGCCGGCAAGCTCAGCCACGACGTGGTCGCGGTGATCGGCGGCATCGAAGTCCACCGGCGCCTGCCGCTGTCGCTGACCTTCGATCATCGTGCCGCCACCGGCGGTGAAGCAGCGCGCTTCCTCAAGGCGATGCTGGACGATCTGGCGCTGCCGAACTGATCGGAAGGGATATCGTTGCATCGAAACCCGGGGGTCTCGCGACGCCCGGGTTTTTCATTGGCCCTGCCTGAAATCGTGCGGAAGGATTCCCGATGCCCCGCCTGCCCGTAGGAGCCCGCTCGCGGGCGATGCTCTTTGCCTTTGATGTGGCATCAGAGCAAGAGCATCGCCCGCGAGCGGGCTCC
>SCRF01000043.1 GCA_004322005.1 Rhodanobacter sp.
AATGCTCTTGTGTTGGTATGGTTCAAGAGCATTCGCGCACAGGGTGCGCTCCTACAAATCGGGGGGCTATTCGAGGTGCTTGACCTGGATCCGGCGCTCCTTGGCGCGCGAGCGCACCAGCTCCGCCAACTCGAGGTCTTCCAGCCGGTCCACTCGACCGCCACCCTCACGGCAGTCGTAGCGGGTGCCTTTTTGACCAGCGGCGAACTCGCGTTGTCCACGGGCTCGAGATCTGAGCCTGGTTCCACACGAAGGTCGCCACGCTCTGCGGCGGCATCGTATATTGGAAGCGGGTTTCGTCCTGCCTCACGGAGACGCGCCGCGCATCCCTGCTGCTGTTTACCAGCACCAGAACGACCGACCCGTCGTGGGCATTCTGGAATGCCACATCGGCGATGGCGATATCCGTTTCGACAGTGCTGGACCTTACCCGGACGGCACCGGGCAGGACGAATCGGCTGAAGTGCGCGAACGCGTAGTACTCATCGTTGCGACTCACCTCGCCCGTGCGTGAGTCGATCACAACCAGTCCCTTGCAGCTGCCGCACCCGCCGAAATGCGGACCGTAGTGCTCGTCTAGGGCCAGGTTCCAGTACACCACACCGCGCGCCCAGTCCCTGAGCCCGGCAAGCAGCAGATTCCGCGCAAACCAGAGCAGTTCACCGTGTTTGCTGGACGCCCAGTCGCCACCCGAACACTCGGTGATGTAGGTGTCCTTCCCGGGAAAGGCACGATGTACCTGGTTCTGCGCATTCGGGCTTCCCCGGTAGCAGTGCCAGGCGACGCCATCGATATAGCGCGCCGCATCCGGGTCGGCCAACAGGCTCAATGGTTGCTCCCGCTCGTCCCAGTTGTGATCCCAGGCCAGGATGCGTGTTTTTGCCTTGCGACTCGCCAAGGCAGGGCCGAGATACCTCGCGATGATGCGCGCCTGCGTGGACGCCGGCAGAGCCATGCCCGGGTAGGTCACGGGTATGAAGCCCGGCTCATTCTGCAAGGTCAGGGCGAAGATGGGGATGCCATACGCACGGTAGGTGTCGACGTACTTGACGAGGTAGTCCGCGTAGGTGCTTTCGTACTGCTCCAGCAACCCTCCCCCGATGAGATTCGCGCTGGTCTTCATCCAGGCCGGTGCGCTCCATGGCGACGCGATGATGCGCAGCTGCGGATCGATCGCCATGGCCTCGCGCACGGTCGGGATGACGTCGTGCAAACTGGATGCGACATTGAAATACCGCAACGATGGATCGACTTCGCCGGCGGGAAGATCATCCAGGGTGTATTGCTTCAGCGAGAAATCCGAGGCGCCGATGGTCAGGCGCGTCATCGTCAGATTGAGGTTGGGTGGCGGACCAAAGAGTTCCTGCAACAGCGCATTGCGCTGTGGCCCATTCATCCTGTTTTGAAGCAGCCAGGCCGACGAATCCGTCAGCGCCGCCCCGAAACCCACGATGGATTGATAGGTCTTGTGGATGTCGACGTGGATGACGACATCCGCCGGCACACCTTGCTGCCCGCCTGTTTCGATATCGGGTTGCCGCGCCAGGCGCAGTCGGCGATCAGCGGTGCTCAGCCATAGCTTGACCCCGGCTTTCGCCGGAAGCGGCGCCGGGACAGTGACGGTTCTTACGGGCTGCATCCGGGGACGCGACCAATGGATGGCGGCCAGCGTGAGCCCGGCAATCAAGACATGGAACAAGATCCCCGTCCGGCGAGAGGCGCGGTCATGCTCACCCATGGCGCACGCGATGTACGTCGAGTTCGCTGCCGTGAACGTGCGACAGACCCGCCGTCACGGCGCATCCAGGCTTGCGCACGGCAAGTCGGCGCGCCGGCCCGCTGCCTCCGCAACGATCTTTACGTCGGCAAAGGCGGCGGAAAACGGCGGCGATGCCATGCGCAAACGCAGCGCCGGATGGCTCGCCGGCCACTCGATGACGGCGTTCAAACCCGATCCCACCTCATGCGCGGGATGCTGCGGATTCCCGTCTGCCAGGTAGAGCGAGAACGGGGGCACCGCAAGCGTGTGAAACACCGACAGCGCGGAGGCGTCGGCACACGTATCGACGGCGGGATAGGTCGGCAGCGTACCCAGCGCGCGTTTGCCGGGATAGCGCAGCCCGTACCCTGGCGCGAACAGCCAGCGCGTCGCGCCGGCGCTCGAAATCGGACAGGGAACACCGGGCCACGGCGCGGGGAGTGTCCCGCTGAAGTTGTAGCGGCCGGCTGTCGATCTGGCGGCAAACAGCACGTCGGCCACGCCCGCACCTTCGGTGCCGGGCAGCCATGCGGCCACAAACGCGTCGGAAAGGTTGAGCAGGTTGTTGACGTAAAGCGGACGGCCGGACACGAACACCACCACGACAGGCTTGTGCGCCTTGGCCACCGTTTGCAGAACCGCCAGATCCTCCGGGTAGCGATCGGTGTGACGCAGCGTGGCCGACGGCAGGATGTCGCCCATGGTCTCCGCGTACGGGGTCTCGCCGATCACTGCCACGATCGCATCGAACGGCTTGAGATCGATGCCCTGCGCCGTTTCGCTGTAGCTGACATTCGCCGCACCGTCGGCGTGGCGCAGCCCCGCCAGGATGCTCTCGCCGTTGGGGAAGTCGGCATTGCTGTTGCCCGTACCCTGCCACGTCAGCGACCAGCCGCCGGTCTGGTTGGACAGGTTGTCGGCACTCTTGCCCACGACCAGAATTTTCATGCCCGGTTTCAAGGGCAGCGCGTGGTGGTGGTTCTTCAACAACACCAGCGACTCGCGAACCGCTCGCCGTGCCAGCGCGCGGCTCTGCAGCAAGCCGGCATCGCCCGCCCCCGCGCGCTGCGAAGGTCGCGTGCCGAACAGACCCATGCGCAATTTGGCGCGAATGATCCGGCTGACAGCGTCGTCGATGCGCGCCATCGGGATCTCGCCGTCCTCGACCTGGCGGGTGGTGTTCGCGATGAAGGCTTTCCAGTCGTCGGGCACCATCACCATGTCGATGCCGGCATTGATCGCCTGCGGACAACTGGCATTGCTGCAGCCGGGCAACTGACCGATCGCGTTCCAGTCGGAAACGATGAAGCCATCGAAGCCCATCTTGTCCTTCAGCGCCCCCGTCAACAGTGCCCTTGCCCCGGACATCTTGCCGTAGTTGACGCCTGCGGCCACATCATCCCAGCTGCTGTAGGACGCCATCACGCTCTGCACGCCGGCCTCGAGCGCGCCGAAGTAACCCGATCCGTGCACGTTGATCATGTCGTCCAGGCTGACTCTGGCGTCACCCTGGTCCTTGCCGTATTGAGTCGCCCCGTCGCCGATGAAATGCTTGGCCGTGGCCATGACGTTGTGATCGCCAAAGCCGCCCTGCAGCCCGGTCACATAGGCGCGTGCATACTCGCGCACCAGGGGGCCGTCGGTGGAAAAGCTTTCGTAGCTGCGTCCCCAGCGGGCGTTTTGTGCAACGGCGAGGGTCGGCGCGAACACCCATTCGATGCCCGTGGCGCGTACCGCCCGGGCGGTTGCGGCGCCAATGGCTTCGATCAAGGCCGGATCGTGCGCCGCACCCAGGCCAATGTTGTGCGGGAACAAGGTGGCCCCGAAGACATTGTTGTCTCCATGCACGGCGTCGGTGCCCCAGATGATCGGCACCTTGATCGCGGCGTCGGTCGCCAGCGACGCATCGTAATAGCGGTCCGACAGCGCCAGCCAATCCCCGATCCCGGCGTGCTTGTTGCCACCGGGCCAGGAGCCACCGCCGTTGAGCACCGAGCCGATATAGTATTTCGTCACCTGCGCAGGCGTGATCGACTTGATCTCCGCCTGCGTCATCTGACCGATTTTCTGCGCCAGGGTCATGCTCGCCACCATTTCCCGCACGCGCGCTTCCAGCGCGGGATCGGCGGGAAGCCGGCTCTTGATCGCGGGCCAGTCGGTATAGCGGGTCGGCTGCGGCAAGCGATCCCCGGAGCCTGCCGCCACCGCGAACGGGGCGCCTTTTGCCACTGTCGCGCCAGCGGCCGGCACCGTGCCCGCGCATGCCGTCGCCAGCACGGCGCACACCCACCACGAGCATTTTGTACGGACCATGAGCAGCCTCGTTCGTCTGGAGCATTCGCCTGACGTTTTACAGGCACGTGGTTTCCGCCGAGGCGTACGGTACCCACTGCCCTGGCGCACATGCTACTGCGGCACCGGCCCTGCCGGTAGGTGAGGTAGCGCGTACGGGGTCACAGCGAATGAACAAAGGCGCCGCGGTACGGCGCCTTGCGTGGACCGAGTCGCATGGCACGGGGATACGTTTTGCGCGGGCAAGGTCAGACTCGAGTCGCGCTCATGACACGGCACGCGCATCGCAGCCAATGAAACCGCGAGGGGAACTTGTACGGGCAATCATCACCTGCTTCGAGTGGCGATCAGGTCGATCTTCCCCCCGCTAACCCGCTCTCGCCGCTCCAGATCCCGCGCAGTGAACACCTCCACATAGCCCGCTTCCGCCAGCAGCGCGCACGCCGCTTCGCCCTGCTCCCAGCCGTGCTCGAACAGCAGCCAGCCGCCCGGATCGAGATGCACGCGAGCGTCACTGACGATGCGGCGGATGGCGTCGAGGCCGTCGGCGCCTGCGGCCAGCGCGGTGGTTGGCTCGAAGCGCAGGTCGCCATGGGCCAGATGCGGATCGGCGGCCTCGATGTAGGGCGGGTTGGAGACGATCAGATCGAACACCTGACCGGCCAGCGGCGCCAGCCAGTCGCCTTGCAAGAAACGGACATTGGTGATGCCCAACCGCGCCGCATTGCGTTGCGCTACCGCGAGTGCGGCGGCGCTGGCATCGGTGGCGACCACGCGCGCCAGCGGGCGTTCGCTGGCGATGGCCAGCGCGATGGCGCCGCTGCCGGTGCCCAGGTCGGCCACGCTGCACGGCGCATCGCGCGGCAGCCGCGCCAGCGCCAGCTCGACCAGCAGCTCGGTCTCCGGGCGCGGAATCAGCGTGGCCGGAGTCACTTCCAGTTCCAGCGACCAGAAGCCCTGGCGGCCGGTGATGTAGGCCACCGGCTCGCCGCCGGCACGGCGCTCGACCAGCGCCGAGAAGGCCGTCTGGACGTCCATCTCCAGCGCGTCGTCGACATGCGCGAACAGCCAGCTGCGCGGCTTGCCGAGCACGTGCAGCAGCAGCAGCTCGGCGTCGAGGCGCTCGCCGAGGCGCTGCGTGGCCGCGGCCAGTGCGCCACGCACGTCAAGCATCGTGCGGCGGCTCGGGCAAGTGCGGCGGCGTGGCGACCGGTTTCGCTGCGCGCTTGCGCCAGTAGCCGCCTTGCATCCATGCCTCGAAGCCCCAGCGCAGCCAGCCGATCAGCGCATTGGCCAGCCACAGCGCCCACGCCAGCATGGCCAGTTTGTAGACCCACAGCGACACGCTGAACACGCCGCCGCGCGGCAACGCGCTGGCGGTCCGGTCGGCGAACCAGTGCAGCTGCCAGGCGCTGGAGTGGTTGCCGGCGACGTGCATGTCGGGCAAGCCGAGCAGGCCCTTGGGCACCGCCGCGATCAACACCGTCAGCGCCAGCAGCGTCAGCGCGGCCAGGCCGAGCTGCAGCAGGTTGAAGCCGGTCGCGCCGAGCCGCGTCGGTGCGTCGCTGCGCGCGCGCAGCCCGAGCAGGATCAGCCATGCCACCACCAGCGCGTAGGCGCTCCAGGCGAATGCGGAGAACCCAAGCCCCAGCAGCAGCCAGTGCCGCAAGCGCAGCGGCGTCGGCGCATGACGCGCCAGCAGCCACGCGGCGAGCAGCAGCACGACCAGTTGCGACCAGTACAGCACCGCCGGCCCGTCGCCCGGCCCCCAGGTCCACAGCACCCAGCGATCCTGCGGCAGATGCAGCGTGAGGTCGATGTTCGCCGCTGCCGCATGCAACGACAACGTGGGCGTGCGCGTGCGCGCAGCGACGCCGTTGGGTTCGCGCAGGCGCAGCTGGTAGTCGTGTTCGCCTGGCAGCAGCGGCAGGCTGAGCTGGCCGCTGCGCACGGCGAGGTTGATCGGCTCGCCGTCGCGGCTCGCCTGCAGCAGCTCGGCGCCGGCCGGCAGGGTGATCGCGTGCTCGCCGCCGCGCGTGCTGCGCGCGTGCAGGCTCAGCGTGGTTTCGGTGGCACGCGCGCCGGCGACGCTGTCCGCCTGCACGCTGTCGAACGCGAGGCTGTCGCCCGCGACCGCCACCGGCCGGGCGAACGCCAGTTGCAGGCGCTCGCCCGGCAACGGCTGATACAGCAGGCCGTCGTCGCTGGCGCTGGTCGGCACGCCCTGCGCATCGACGTGCCACATCGGCGCGGCATGCACCTGCCACACTTCGGCCCGCTCGCCCAGTGCCGGCGCCTTCAACGTCAGCTGCGCGGTGTGATCGAGCCGGCTGCTCCAGCGCACCACGTTGTTGTTGGCGTTGAAGGTGATGCTGATGCGGCCGTCCTTGACCGACGCGTCGTCGCCCAGCGGATGTTCGCCGGGCAACAGCGGCAGCGTGGTGCTGAAACCGCCTTCGCGCGGGGCGATCCGCTCGACCGTGTTTTGCACCGTCCAGTCGACCCCGAGCACCAGGCTGCGGGTCAGCCGCACGTATGGCGGGAAGCTCTGCAGCGCGGCCTGCGTCTTGCCGTCGGTGGCGGTGCGCACGCGGTTGAGCGCCACGCTGTCGCCGAGCAGGCGGTCGTCGTCGATGCCGCCGGCCGACCAGCCCTGCCCGCTGAAGGTGATGCGCTGCGGGCACAGCGCAAAGCGCAGGTTCGCGCTGTCGGCCGCACCGAGGCGATAGCGCAGGCTGACGCGGTGCACGCCGCGATCCAGCCGCAGCAGCAGTTGATCGCCGCGGCGGGCGAGCGGCGTGGCGGCATGGCCGTCCACGCCGACGTCGAGCAGTTGCAGCGCGTCGTCCGGTTGCGGCAGCGGCAGCGCGATCGGTGCGCCGACATCCGCTTCCAGCTCCACCGCCAGCACGTCGCCGCTGATCTGCAGCATGGCCTGCGGCACGGCGGCGCAGGTCGGCGCGCACTTGGGCGCCTCGGTGAGTCGCTGGCGCAATTGATCGAGCAGTTGCTGGCTCGGCAGGCTCTGCGCATGCGCGCCCCACGGCAGCAATGCCAGCGCCAGCAAGACCGCACTGGCGGCACCGCCGCGCCAACCCGTCCAGTGCACGTGCAGCGGAGTCAGCAGCAGCGGCACCAGTTTCGCCAGCAAGGCCGCCAGCAGGCCGACCATCGCCACCCGCAGCAGCCGCACCAGCCATGCCGGCGCGATCACCAGCCGGCTGGTCTGCTGCGTGGTCACCGGGCCGGACCAGCCGAGCCGGTAATCGTTGCCGACGTCCCAGTGCGGCGTGCCGGCACCGGCCTGGATCAGGCTGCGGTTGTCCTGTTCGCGGGCGGCCTGCATGGATGCGGACGCGGCCATCACCCGGGGTTCGTTGCGACCCATCGAAACGGCCTGATCCGTCACCGACGATGCCCGCATGGCTGACATTTCCGCGACTGGCGATGGGGGCGCCGGTGGTGGCGGCACTTTCCGAATCACCTTTGGCGGTGCCTGGTAGGCATTCCGGGAGACCCCTTCCTCGGCTGCCTGTCCGCCGTATGACACCCGTGCGCCATGGGCTGATATTTCCAGTTGCGGATGCAGTGCGTACTGCAACTGCGTGGCCGCGAACGGCAAGGTCCACAGCACCGCCAGCGCAAACATCGCGACGGCGCCGACCCGCGCGCCCAGGCGCAGCCGCCCTTCCGGCAGCGCGCGCAGCAGCAGGGCGAGCGCCAGGGCCAGCGCCAGTGTCCAGCGCGGCGCGCCGCTCTCGTGCTGCGCCAGCGCGAGGAACCCCGCCGCCAGCACCGCCCACGGCCAGCCGAGCGCCCGCCCGGCCAGCAGCGCGATCAAGGCGACCACGAACAGGTCGAGCAGGCTCCATTGCGCCACCCACGAATCGGGCGAACGATCCGCGCCGATCGCGCCGAGCAGGCGGTAACCGTGCGGCAGATGCAAGGTGGCGTCGATGCCTTCCAGCGGGATCTGCCAGCCCGAAACCGGAATGGCGCCGCCATGCTTTGACAGGCGCAGGCCGGCGTCGAGATCGAGTTGCTGCTCGCGCAGCTCGACTCCGCTGCGGCCGTCGGCACCTTTGGTGATCAGCAGCGGTTCGCCGTTCTGCGAGGCACGCTGCAACTGCCACGGCGCAGCCACGTCCAGCCGCTGGTGATGGCGCAGCTCGCCGCCCAGGCGATCGGCGATGCTGAGCCCGCCGCCGTCGAAGTCCAGCCACAGCTGGCGCTGCACGCGCAGTTGATCGCCCTGGTCAGCCGTGTCGCCGCGCGTGACCTGCTCGATCGTGAGACCCGAGGTGTCGTCCAGCACATAGGCAGGGAGGTCGCTCCACTGCGGCGGCACGCCGGCCTGCGCGGCATCGGTGGGCGTGCCGTCCACCCGCGTACTGCGCAGGCCGGTGTCGTCGGCGTAGCTCCAGATTTCCTGCCGCGGCCACGGCGCGGCCGGCAGTTTCAAGGCGACCTTGCTCAAGGGGGCGATGCTGCGGGCATCCAGCGTCACCGTCCACTGGCCCGGCCGCAATTGCACGCGCAGGCGGCCGTCGTTCTCCAGCCGCGTGGGCAGGCCGCCGGACAACGCGGTGGCGACGAAGCCGGCCGGCAGTACCGGACCGAGCAGTTGCTCGCGTGCACTGCCGGTGACGTTGAATCGCAGTTGCGTCTGCAGCATGGCCGGCAGGCCATCGGCGAGGCGCCGGTACACGCGCAGCGACAGCGCATCGGCGGCGCGCTGCGCGGCGGCGGCTTCGCCCAGGGTGAGCTGATCGCCGTTGCGTTCGAGCCGCGCGACCGCCGCACCGTCCACACTCAGCGCAACCAGTCCGATCGCTGCCGGCACGCGCAAGCGCGCGGGGCGTGCGGCCCACGGCAGCGTGCCGTGCAATTGGTAATCGCCGGGCGTCAGCCACAGCATCGGCTGACCGGCGCGTTGCAGCACGGTGGCCGGCTGGTTGTTGGCGCTGACCTGCTGCGGCCAGCTCCTCTCGTCGCCGGGCAGCGCCACCCAGCTCGGTGCATCGACATGCACATCGAGACTGAAACGCCCACCCGCCTTGCCGGCATCGAGAGTCAACCGCCCCGGCCACGCACACTGGTAACTGCCATCGTCCGGCATCTGGTTGGCCAGGAACGGGCAGCCGTGCTGCGGCACGTCGTGCAGCACCCAGCCTTGCCAGTCGCGCAACGCCGGCGGCACATCCTGTGCCGGCAGCGGCACGGCGAACAGCAGCCACAGCCCCAACAACCATGACGATCGACGAAGCATGTCCCTCTCCCGTTACGTCCCCGTGGTCGGCACAGTGTAGGCGTTAGCGGGCAGGCATACAGCAGCCGGCGCCCGCCGTAGGAGCCCACCCTGTGGGCGAATGCTCTTCATCGGCGCCCGACAAAAGCATCGCGTACAGGGTGCGCTCCTACCAGACATCTGCCCGACGAGAGCATCGCGCACAGGGTGCGCTCCTACCAGACGCCGAAGACGCCGGGCGTTGCCACCCGGCGTCCGGCATCGCGACCGATCGCTGGCCCGCCGCCGGTCAGCGGAGCGCGGCGATCGCCTTCGGATCCTGTGCGGCCTTCAACGCGCTGCACAAGCGGATCGATTCGCTGGTCTGCGCCAGACCACGATCGATGCCCGCGGCATCGTCCATGCGCGACTTGAAGAAGGCCTGCAGGCGATCGGCTTCGGCACGGGAACAACCGCCACCCGCAGCAAGCCACGGCAGACGACCGCCGGCGAAGCTGCCGGTGCGCGCCAGCACCTGCGCATAGTGGGTGGTGAACCATTGCCACAGCGCGTCGCGTCCGGCCCGCGTGTCGCGGTCGCCGAGCAGCAGCGAGTACATCTCGCCGACCTTGACCTGTTTGGCCACGGCGAAGTTGCGCACCTGTTCGGCCAGCGCCGGATCCTCCGCGTGGGCGAGGCCGCCGAGGATGCCGTTGCGCAGGGCCGGGTCGCTGGTTTGCGGCAGTTCCGCCATCAAGGCATCGACCGCACTCTTGCCATGCGTCTGCACCGCCACGCCCAGCGCATCGCCGAGCAGGTCGGGATCGGCTGCCGCCAGATCCAGACGGCCATCCGGCTTGCGCTTCAGCGCGGCCTCACCCTGCTTGAGCAGCGCGGCGCGCACTTCGGGCAGCTTGAAGTCGAAGGCCAGCGCGCCGGCCAGGGTGCTGCGCAGCAGCGGGGCATCCTCCGATTCGCCGCTCTTGCGCTGGTAGCCGAGCTGCTCAAGGCGCGGCAGATAAGCATCCTTCACCCGCGCGGCGATGGCGGCGCGCTGAGCATCGGTGTTGGCCTCGTGGTGATAGATCCACGCGATCTGGTGCAGCGGCGCGGTGGCCACTTCGCGAACCTTCGAGCCGGTCAGCGGCTTCAGCGCGGCCAGCACGTCGCCGGCGTCCAGGTCGCCATGCGCGAAGCTGGCATCGACCGCATCGGCATAGGCCAGCTGCTCGGCGTCGCTGAGCTTGCCAACCTGGGTGACCAGGCTGCCCAGCGCGTGCTTGTCCAGGCTGAAGCGGTAGTAGCCGCTGGCGTTCGCGTTGGGCATCACCCAGGTCGATGCGCCGGCACCGGCCAGCTGCATCGAGCCGGTCGGCTTGTCGAGCATGGTGCAACTGACCTTGCTGCCGTCGGCGGTGCCGTAGCGCACGCATACCGGCACGCCCCAGATGCGCTTCGCGTCGCCGGTGCTGCCGAGCGGCAGGTAGCGGCTCTGGCTCAGCTGCAGCACGGTTCTGCCGTCCTTGTGTTGCAGCTGGGTCTGTACGTAGGGCACGCCGGACTGGTCCAGGAAGCTGTTGAACGCATGCTTGAACGCAGCGCCCTTGCCGGCCGCGGTGGCGATCGCGTCGACCAGATCGCTGGCCGTCGCGTTGCCGAACTTGTGTTGCTGGATGTAGGCGCGCATGCCCTGCTGGAAGGTCTTTTCGCCCACGTAGTTCTCGAACATGCCGATCACGCTGGCACCCTTCTGGTAGGTGATGCCGTCGAACGCGGTCTCGATGTCGCCGTTGCCGGTGATCGGCTGGCGGATCCGGCGCGCCGACACCAGGCTGTCGTTGGCCATGGCACCCTGCGCACCGTGCACGCGATCCAGGTCGGCGCGATATTCCGGGTGCACCTGCTCGGTCACCTTCTGCTGCATCCAGGTGGCGAACGCCTCGTTGAGCCAGATGTCGTTCCACCACGCCATGGTCACGGTGTCGCCGGTCCACTGGTGCGCCAGTTCATGCGCGGCGACGTTGAACGAGCCGCGCACGTTGCGCGCCGGGGAATCCTTGTCCAGCAGCAGGAACCAGTCGCGGAACGTGACCAGGCCGGGGTTTTCCATCGCGCCGGCGGCGAAATCCGGAGCGGCGAGCAGGTCGAGCTTGTCCCACGGATAGCCGAAGCCGTAGTAGTTCTCCAGCGCATGGGTGATGCTGGGCGTCTCACCCAGCACGTGCCGCATGCGGTGCGCCTCGCCGGCGGCGGCGATGCCGCGCAGCGGCAACGGCTTGGCGCGCCAGGCATCGGGCGAGATGTCCGCTGCCGTGACCATGCTCCACGGGCCGACGCCAAAGGCCACCAGGTAGGTCGGCAGCGGCAGCGTGCGGGCGAACGTGAAGGTCTTCCAGCCCTTGCCGGCCGGCACGAGGCTCACTTGCCGGGTATTGGCCACGGCGGTATCGGCGTCGGGAATGGTCAGGCTGATGTCGAACGGCGTCTTGAAATCCGGCTCGTCGAAACCGGGAAACGCGAAGCGCGCGCTGATCGCTTCCATCTGCGTCATCGCATACGGCTGGCCCTTGGCGGTGACCTTGTACAGGCCCTGCAGCTGTGCGTTGAGCGGCGCGGCGTAGTCGAACCTCAGCGTCAGCGCCTGCGGCGCCAGCATGCGGCCGAAATCGACCCGCACCACGCCGGCCTTCGGATCCACGTCGACGTACTTGCCCTCATGCGCCTTGCCGGCGGCGTCGGTGATCGTCACCCTCGACACCTTCAGCTCGCTGCCGTCCAGCCACAGGTGATCGGAGGCCTTGGCCAGCTTGAGTGCGATCGTGGTAGTGCCGGAAAAATCCTGCTGCGCCGGATCGACCTTGAACGCCAGCCGGTAGGACTGCGGCACCGCCCAGCGCGGCAATCTGCCTTGCGGCGCCTTCTCGGCGGTGGCCGCAAATGCAAGGCCACAGCACACGGCAAGCGCGGTGAGCAGGAGCGGGCGAACGAAATGGCGCATGGCGTGTTTCCCCAGACTGGCACAGGAGGGGAATGGCACTTACTTAAGCGCCGTCATCCCCGCGAAAGCGGGGATCCAGTGCCTTCCTGGCCTTCAAACGCTTAAAGGCGCTGGATGACCGGCTTCGCCGTTGTAAAGCGCCTCCCGCTTTCGCGGGAATGACGAAAAACATGATTTCGCGCTTAAGTAAGTGCCATTCGTACAGGAGGGTCCACGCTAAGACGTGCGATGCCTGCCGACCCAGTGCCAGAAGGCATGCATTCAGCCCGCCACGTCGGCCTGCTCCAGCGCCACCGCCACCGCGTGGATCACCGTGGCGATGCGCGCCGCGCTCTGGATCGGCTGGGCGGACAAACCATGCTTGCGCAGGGTCTTCTCGTGCGACGCCAGGCAGGCACCGCAGCCGTTGATCGCCGAGACGGCCAGGCAGGCCAGCTCGAAATCGACCTTGTCGCCGCCGGGGTTGCCCATCGCGTTCATGCGCAGGCCGGCACGCAGCGTGCCGTATTCGGGGTCGCCGACCAAGTGCACGAAACGGTAGTAGATGTTGTTCATGCCCATGATCGTGGCGGCCACGCGGGCGCCGTTGAGTTCTTCGGCGCTGGCATGCGTGGCGGCCTCCGCATTGATCGCCGCGGTGAGCGGCTTGTAGCGCGCGGCGATGGCGCAGGCCAGCGCGATCACCGCGATCTGCTTCTGGCTCAGTCCGGGCGCACCGCCCTCGCTCAATACGGACTCGAGGTTCAGACGCAGGTCCTTGGCGTAATCGGGCAGCTGGCTTTTCAGATCGGCGAGATTCATCGGATACCTCGGTGGGATGGAAGGATAAGAGCATCCCCGTAGGAGCCCACCCTGTGGGCGACTGCTCTTCACCGGCGCCCGACAAGGGCATCGCGCACAGGGTGCGCTCCTACGGACATTGCGCGGCCCCTCTGTAATCGCATGGACTCGCCCCCGCGCATTCAGGCATCGCGGTGCCAGTGGTGGTGAGCTATAGCTCCCACCACAATCCACGCGAGGGCGAGCCCATGGACAAGATTACTGCCATAGCCA
>SCRF01000044.1 GCA_004322005.1 Rhodanobacter sp.
CGCGAAATGCCATTACGGTTTCACTCGCTGCACAGCCGCACCATCGCGCAGGCTGGCCGGCGGCGAAATCACCACGCTGTCGCCCGGCTTCACCGCCGCAGGCAGCAGGCGCAGGTCGCCGTAACTCTGCGCGGCCGGATCGACCGTGCGCTGCCGCGCCTTGCCGTCCTCGACCACGAACACCACGCTGCGACGGTCGCGCTGCACGATCGCCGTGGCCGGCACCAGCACGCCCTGCGGCGCCTGCGCGGAAGCAGAGGGCCTGGCTTCGAGGAAGGACACCCGCACGCCCATGTCGGGCACGATGCGCGCATCCTTGTGTTCCAGCGCCACGCGCACCTTGATGGTCGCCTTGCCGCGATCGGCGGTGGGCACGATGGCGATCACGTGGGCCGGGATCGTCCAGTCCGGATACGCGTCCAGCACCGCCTCGGCCGGCATGTCCGGCACGACCCTGCCGATGTAGGCCTCGTTGACGTCGACGTCGACTTCCAGCGAATTCATGTCCACGATGGTGCCGACGCCGGTGCGGGTGAAGCCGCCGCCGGCGGACAGCGGCGAAATGATCTCGCCGACCTGCGCATCCTTGGTGGTGACCACGCCGTCGAACGGTGCACGTACCACGGTGTAGTTGAAATTCACCTGTGCCACCGCGGCCTGGGCATCGGCGGCCCTGGCCTGCTGCTGCTGCGAGGCGAGCTGGGCACGCAGGCTGCCGACCTGGGTGGCAGCCTGCTCGGCAGCCTGCCTCGATACCAGTCCACGAGCTGCAAGAGACTGCTGGCGGACGGCATCATGGATCGCCTGCGTCAGCTGTGCGCGGTACTGCGCGACCAGCGCATGGGCGGCATCGGCCTGCGCCCTGGCCGCCAGCAGGGTGGCCTTGTAGCCGCTGTCTTCCAGCCGTGCCAGCACCTGCCCTTGCTTGACCCGTTCGCCTTCCTCGATCAGCACCGCGGTCAGGGTGCCGGTGATCTGCGCCGACACCGTGGCCTGCCGTCGCGCCGTGACGTACCCGGTGGCCTGCAGCACCGCACCGGCCTCGTTGTCGCCGGAGGGAGCAACCGCCTGCGCGGTCTGCACCGGCACGGCACGATGGCCCAGCCACAGCCAGCCGAAGACACCCGACAGCAACAGCAGCACCGCGACCGCGAGCAGCCACGGCCAGCGGCGCGTGCCGCTGCCGTGATCCTCGCGCTGGCTGCGGTCGATGCGCAATTCCTTCAACAAATCGGCGTTGTCCACCCTTGCTCCCTGCCCGGCCCTGCCGGCTGCGTGATGCGTGGAAGATTGGCTGATCGGCTGCCATGCGATCAGGGTGCAGCATCAGCCATCCTCGATGACAGGTGTCATCCGTGCAAGTCATGCTCTTGCGAGCCAACCGCCGCCCGGATCGAGATGCCGGCGATCCCGGATCGCACCGGGTTTTGCTACGCTTGCCGGCATGGACTTCATCATCCCCCTGCCTGTACCGCCCAGCCTGCCGATCATCGGCAGCGACCTGCGCTTTCCGATCCGTCGGGTGTTCTGCATCGGGCGCAACTATGCCGAGCATGCGCGCGAAATGGGCGCCAGCGTGGACAAGTCCGCGCCGATGTTTTTCTGCAAGCCAGCCGATGCGGTGGTCAGCGACGGTGCCGACGTACCGTATCCGCAGGCCACCGCCGACCTGCACCACGAGGTGGAAATGGTGGTGGCGCTGGGCAGCGGCGGCAGCGACCTGACGCCGGAACGGGCCGGGGCGCTGGTCTGGGGTCATGGCGTGGGCCTGGACCTGACCCGCCGCGACCTGCAGGCGCAGGCCAAGGCGAAGGGCCATCCGTGGGACGTGGCCAAGGCGTTCGATCATTCCGCGCCGGTGTCCGCCCTGCGCCCGGCAAGCGAGCGGATGCCGGATGCCGACACCATGCTGCGGCTCAACGTCAACGGCCAGTTGCGCCAGCAGACCCGGCTTGGCGAGATGGTGCACAGCGTGCCGGAGATCATCGCCGCGCTGTCGCGGCTGTTCGCGCTGAAGCCCGGCGACCTGATCTTCACCGGCACCCCGGCCGGGGTGGCCGCGCTGCAGCGCGGCGATCGCTTCGAGGCCGAACTGGAAGGCATCGCCCGACTGCAGGGGAAGATCGTCTGACCTGCACGCAGGCAGGCCGCTGAGCGGAAGTCCCGCGGCCGACCGTCATCACACGAGAAAGGGGAAAGGCATGAGCATGCTCACCGAGTTCAAGGAATTCGCCATGCGTGGCAACGTGCTCGACCTGGCGGTCGGCGTGGTCATCGGTGGCGCCTTCGGCAAGATCGTCACCTCGCTGGTCAACGACGTGATCATGCCGCCAATCGGCATGCTCACCGGCGGCATGGATTTCTCGCAGCTGAAATGGGTGCTCAAGCCCGCCGATGCCAGCAACCCGGCACACAAGGTGGCCGAGGTGGCCGTGCAGTACGGGATGTTCGTCAATACCCTGATCCAGTTCCTGATCATCGCCTTCGCGATCTTCCTGATGGTGAAGATGATCAACCGGCTCAGCCGCAGGCAGGAAGCGGCGCCGGCCGAACCGGCTGCGCCATCGGCCGATGTGGTGTTGCTGACTGAAATCCGCGATCTGCTCAAGGGCAGGCAGTAACAGCGGGAACGGGGAACGGGGAACGGGGAACGGAAAATATCTTGTTCCCCGGCTGGATCGGTCAAACGCTCAGAGGGCGTCGCCATCCCTTTGCTCGAGCGCCAGCAGGTTGTCCTTGATCCGGTTGATCACTGCCAACGCCTGCTGCAGTTCGTCATGGTCGATGCCGCGGGTGGCGTCCCGGCGCAGTTCGCGGGCGATCACCTCCATGTCGCTGACGATCCCGCGCGCCTGCTCGGTGGTGTACAGCCGCCACGCGCGGCGATCCTTCGGGTCGGGCCGGCGCTCGACAAAACCGGCGGCCTGCAGGCGGTCGATCACCCGGCCCACCGCGATCGGCTCCATTTCCAGAAACTCGGCCAGCTCGGTCTGCCGCAGTCCCTCGCGGTGGTACAACATCTTGGTCGCACGCCACTGCGCGCGGGTCAACCCGAATTTCACCGCACGCCGATCGAAGTGCTTGCGGAACAGCAAGGTCACGTCGTTCAGCAGATAGCCAAAGGAAATATCTTCCGTTTTCACCGTCATCCGTCGCCAGCCTCCCCACCCGTACGCATGTCATCAGCATACGGCGCGGCTATCATCGAAGCCATGTCCATCAACGTGATCATCGCCGACATCACCCAGCTGCGCGTGGATGCGATCGTCAACGCGGCCAACCCCACCTTGCTTGGCGGTGGCGGGGTGGATGGCGCCATTCATCGCGCGGCCGGGCCGGCCTTGCTTGCCGCCTGCCGCGCACTGCCCGAATCCGCGCCGGGAGTGCGCTGCCCGACCGGCGAGGCCCGCATCACGCCGGGCTTCGCCCTGCCTGCTCGCCATGTCATTCACACCGTGGGGCCGATCTGGCGGGGCGGCGCCCACGATGAACCGGCACTGCTCGAAAGCTGCTACCGCAACGCGCTGCAGCTGCTGTGCACCTGTCGATTGTCCAGCATTGCGTTCCCGGCCATCAGTTGCGGCGTGTACGGCTATCCGCCGGCACTGGCGGCGGAGGTGGCCATCGCCACGCTGCGCGACGAGCTGGCCCGCTCTGCGTCGATCGACGTGCGGCTGTGCTGTTTCAGCGAGGCGATGCACGCGATCTGGCAGCAGGCGCTCATCGCAGCTTGAACGGATACAGCGGTGGCAGACCATCCGTATCGGCATCCGCGTGATCGTCCCGGCGCCAGACGAAGCCATGCTTGAACAACCCGGCCACAGCCGCACCGTCGTCGGCCACCGGCGCACCGGCGTAATGCCGCTGCTGCAGGGCGGCGATGGCCGCGCGTTGTTTGTCGTCGCCCAGCATCGCCGCCAGTTCGCCCAGATGCTGGATCGCCGGTCGCTCGGCACGCGCCCAAGCCAGCAGGGTACGCACCTGCGCCGCCGTGTCGGCGCGCATGGCGGCATCGAGGAACGCCTGCTGGCACTGGCGCGCCGACGCCGCGTGCAGCACCGCGGGTATGGCGGCCGACGGCGAGCGGCCATGGCCACGCCACCACCACCATCCGAGCAGGCTCAGCAGCCACAAGCCGATGCTGCCCAGCGCCAGCCAGCGCCAGGGCACGGCGCGGGTCGCTACCGTCGTCGCCGGGGGCGTGGCACCCGGGGCGTTCGTGGCTGCCGCAACGGCCGGGGCGGATGGATGCGCGGCCATCCCGCCGATCGCAGGCAACACGGTCACGCTGTGTGCCGGAATCTGCGCCACTTCCATCCGGTCGCTCAGCACGTTCCACCAGTTCAGGGTGATTGCCGGAACCGTCAGCGTGCCGGCTCGCTCGGGCACGATCGCAAAGGCCTGCTGGCGGTGACTGACGAGCCATGGTCCGGCATCGCGGGTGCCGGTAACCGGCTTGTCCGGATACACCGTGGCGCCATCCAGCGACGGCAGGCTCAGTGTCGGCAAGGCCTCGAATGGCAGGCCGGTCGCCTGCAGGTTCAGCGTGACGTTCAGCGGCTGTCCCACGCGCACCTGGGCACCTGAGCCCGCGCCCGGCCAGCCATCCAGTGTCAGGCTCAACTGGCGCGCCGGCAGCCAGGCGGCATTGCCCCAATCGGCCGGGGCCGCGCGCACCTGGACCGTCTGCGCCGGCGCGCGGGCCGAGACCGGCGTACTGGCGCCGAAGAAACTGTTGGGGTCGTTCGGATCGACCGCGTCGCCCTGGAAATTCAGCGCCGGGATATCGATCTGGCCGGCATGCTGCGGCACCAGCGCATAGCGGCGCTCGAGCACGTGATACTGGCGGCCGCCGCGTTCGGCGTCGTAGTTCAGGTCGTTGCCGACCCGGCTGACGTCCATGCCGTCGACCTGTGGCGTATCCAGCGACCCGCCGCTGATATTGACCGCGTAATACAGCCGCACGACATAGCTCAATTGCTGGCCGACGTAAGCCTGGCGCGGCTCGACCTGCGCTTCCATGAAGACATCCGCGCCGGCGGATGCCGCCGCCGTCGGACTGGCTGCCGTCACATGCAACTGCAACGGCGCAGTCTGACTGCCAGCGACGGTGAGCGCAGGAATCTGCAGCACTCCCTCGTGCCGGGGACGCAGCGCGACGCCGAAGGTCAGGGTCGAGGTCGCGGTGCCGTTGACGATGCTGAGACTGCTGTTCTGGGACGTGCCGAGTATCTCGAAATCCTTGTTCAACGCACCGAGATCGGGTGCCTGGACGTTCCCGCTGGAATGGTTCACGCGCACGTTCAGCGTCACCGTGTCGCCCAGCTGCACGCTGTCGCGATCCAGCGTGGCCTGCACGTCGGCGGCCCGACCGAGCGCCGGAAGCAGCAGCAGGGCCAGCAACCCGCATCGGATGATTCGTCGAAACATCACGGCTGTTCGTCCCCGGTGGGTGCGCCGCCATGGCGCTGCAGGTATTCCAGTTCGAACTTGCGCCGCAACAGCGCCCCCGGATCGTCCGGTACCCGCTGCAATGCCTGGCGCAGGTCGGCGGGCAGCTTCGCTTGCGGGTCGTCCCCGGCCATCACGCCGAGCTGATGCGGCGCTTGCGCGGCGCGGTCCGGTTTCTTTTGCTGCGCCGCCAGCGCCTGGTCCATCTGCTGCTTCAGGGCCTGCTGTGCCTTCTGCGCTTGCGCTTTCTGCTCCGCCTGCTGCTGCGCTGTCTGCGGCTTCGGCTGACCGCCGGCCTGGCCCTGCGCGGAAGGGTTGTTCGCATCGTGTGCGGCGGATTTGCCGTCCTTGTCCGGGGGATTCTTGCCGTTCGCGCCGGACGACTGCGGCTGGCCCTGCTGCTGGCCGGACTTGCCGGGCTTGCCGGACTTGCCGGACGGCGAGGGCTGCCCCTTGCCGTCACCCTTGCCCTGCTGCTTTTGCTGCTTCGACTGCTCCTGCTTGGGTTTCTGCTGTTGCTGCCGGTGCAACCAGTCCTCGACCGCCTTGCGGTTGGCGACGGCATCGGCATTGGCCGGATCGAGTTTCAACGCCTTGTCGTAAGCCTCGATGGCCGGCTGATATTGACCCTGCCGGGCCAGCGCATTGCCCAGGTTGTAGGCCGCGTCGGTACCGGGAACCTGCTTCAGCGCTTGTGCCGCGGCGACGTAGTCGCCCACTCGATAGTCCGCCGCACCACGCCACGCCGGGTCGCGTGCCAGCTGCTGCGCCTGCTTCGCCTGGCCGTGCCGCAAGGCCTGCGCGGCCTGCTGGTCGGGCCGTTGCCAGAGGTCGTTCCAGCTCATCGCACTGGCGCGTCCGGGCAGGGCCGGCAGCAGCACCAGCGCCACCAGCAGCAGCCAGCCGCGGCGGAAAGCCGCGGCCACCACCAGCAGCAGGGGCAGCAGCAGCCACGGCCCGCGATCCTGCCACTGTTCGTTCAGCTGTCCTTTCACCGCACTGGCCGAGCCGCTGCGCAGCTGCGCCCGCAGCGCATCGATATCGCTCTGGTCGGCGGTCATCGGCACATAGCGGCCGCCGCCGGCTGCTGCCACGGCAGCCAGTTCGGCATCGTCGCGCCCCGCCAGCACCATGTGCCCCTGTGGGTCGTGCAGAAAGCCGCCATCGGCTTGCGGTATCGGGGCACCCTGCGAGGTTCCCACGCCCAGCACCGATACCCGCACGCCCGCGGCAGCGGCCGTGCGCGCGGCGGCGACCGCGGAGCTGTCCGCCTGATCGGTGATCAGCACCAGCGAACCACCCCTTACGTTGGCATCGTGGATCAGCGCCATGCCGCGCTGGATCGCCTGCGCGGCATCGTTGCCGTCCACCGGCATGGTGTCGGGCGCCATCGCATCGAGCAGATCGCCGAGGCTGTTCGCGTCGGAGGTCAACGGTGCCACCACGAACGCTTCACCGGCATAGCCGATCAAGGCATTGAGACCGTCACGATTGCTGTCCAGCAGATCGTGCGCCTTGTAGATCGCGCGGCTGAGCCGGTCCGGCGCCACGTCACGCGCCAGCATGTGCCGCGACAGCGAAACGGCCACCACCTGCGCGGCACGGCTGGCATACCACGGTTGCGCGATGCGGTTCCAGCTCGGGCCGGCCAGCGCCAGTGCCGACAGCGTCCAACCCAGCAGGAACAATCCCGCCGGCAGCCGTCGACTGCCGGCTTTCCCGCGCAGCAGATGCGGCAGCAGTTCGGCATCGACCAGCCGCGACAACTCCGCCTGCACCTGGCTGCGCCGGGTGCCCAGCCACCACCACACCGGCAGCAGCGCCAGCAGCACCAGCCACCACGGCTGCAGGAAATGAAACTGCGCGATGGCCTGCTTCATGTCGACGGCTCCGGTCGGGGGCCGAATTGACGCGGTGCGACCAGCAACAGCAACAACGCCAGCGCGGCAGCCAGCGGCCAGCGGAACAGTTCGTGGCGTGGCCGCAATGTCGGACCCCGCTGCGGCATCGGCTCCAGCGCATCGATCGCCCGATAGGCGGCAGCCAGTTCGCGGCTGTCGGTGGCACGGAAGAAGCGTCCGCCGGTTTCCTTGGCGATGTGGGTGAGCATGTCCGCATCCAGATCCGCCGAGGGGTTGACCAGCTGACTGCCGAAGAACCCCGGCACGCGCATCCGCGTGGCGCCGATGCCGATGGTGTAGATGCGCACGCCGGCCGCCTTGGCCGCCCGTGCCGCCTCGCGCGGCGAAATGCTGCCGGCGTTGTTGACGCCGTCGGTCAGCAGGATCAGCACGCGCGCCTGCTGCGGCAAGGCCGAGAGCCGTTTCACCGCCACCGCGATCGCGTCGCCGATCGCCGTTTCGGTGCCGGCCAGACCCACCGCCGCGCCCTGCAGTTGCGCCCGCACCGCCGACAGGTCGTAGGTCAGCGGCGTCACCAGGAAGGCCTGGCTACCGAACAGGACCAGGCCCATCTCGTCGCCATGGCGCCGATTGATGAAGTCCCCGGCGATCGCCTCGACCGCGCCGAAGCGGCTGACCGGCTGACCGGCCAGCTGCATGTCGTCGGTGTGCATGCTGCCGGACAGATCCACCGCCAGCATCATCCCACGCCCGCTGCGCTGCTGCGCCTGCGGCGGCCCCACCCACTGCGGCCGTGCCGCGGCCGCCAGCAGGCACAGCCATGCCAGCACCGACAACCACGATGCGATGCCATGGCCCGCATGGCGGCTGACCGCGGTCAGCTGCAGGCCCGGTTGCGGCAAGTGCAAGGCCTGTCCCGGTACGGCCGGCTTCAGCCAGCGACGCAGCAACCACGGCAACGGCAACAGCACGACGATCCACGGCCAGGCAAATTCAGGCATCGGTGGGCTCCTGCGTCACCGGCTTCCATTTGCCCGGCTGCAACGCCAGACGCAGCCATTGCCGCACCGCCGACGATGCAGCGGCATGATCGAACGATGCCGGCGCACGGTAGATCGCCTGATCCAGCGCCAGCAACCGCTCCAGCGTCGCCGCATCGACCGGCACCCGTGCCAGGGTCCGTCGCCAGGCTTCGCCTCGCTGCTGCGCGGCTGTTGCGTCATGCCGGCGCGCCACCCGTCGCAGCAGCTGATGCAGGCCGCTCGCCAGCGCGGCCTGATCGCCGTCGTGTTGATGCTGCCGCAGCAGTCGATCCAGTTCGGCCAGCACGTGCCGGCGTTGCCGCTGCGTGCGCCGATGCCGCCGCCACAGCCATGCAGCGGCCAGCAGTGCCAGCAGCAACAGCGCGCCCAGCAGCCACCAGCCGGGAGCCGGCGGCCACCATGACGGATCGGGAGGCAGATGAATATCGCGCAGGACCGGGCCCTGCGCCGCGACGGTCGACGCCGGCTGCTGCGCAAACGCCATCATCGTGCCGGCCTCGCGGCGCCGAGCAGGCCCGCCACCGCCTCCAACGGATCCGCGGTGGTGTCGATGCTGCGCCAGCGCAGGCCCAGTGCCTGCGCCAGTGCGCCGAGTTGCGCCGGACCGGTGCCGAGCGCGCGCTGGAAGTCGCGCCGCTGACGCTCGGACTGCAGCATCACCTCATTGCGCTCGCCGGCGTGTTCCAGCGGGTAGCGACCCGGCGGTACCAGCGCCAGCTCCAGTGCATCGGCCACCACCAGCACGCCGACAGCGGCTCGCCGGGTGACGTCGAGCAACGGCTGTCGCGCCCGGGCATCGCAGCTGAAGCCGTCGCTGATCAGCAGCACGCGGCTTGCGCCATGCAGCAGGCGTCCCATGCGCGTCAACGCATCGGCAAGCGGTTCGACCTTGCCTGGCTCGACCTTGCCGGACGACAGCTGCGCATCCCAATCGGCCAGCGCCCCGCAGACGGCCAGCGCACCATGCGAACCGGATTGCGGGCGCAGCAGTCGATCGGCGTGGCCGAAGGCCATCACCCCGACCCGCTCGCCCGCGCGCACCGCATACCAGGCGGCGCACGCCGCCGCGCGGGCCGCCTGCACCGACTTGAACCGCAACCGCGTGCCGAACCGCATGCTGGGATGGGTATCGAGCAGGATCAGCAGACTGCCTTCGCGATCCTCCTGGAACAGCTTGGTGTGAAGCCTCCCGCTGCGCGCGGTGAGCCGCCAATCGAGGCGGCGCACGTCGTCGCCGGGCTGATACACGCGCGACTCGGCATAGTCCATGCCGCGGCCGTAAAGACGGCTGGACTGCTGTCCACTGCGCATGGCCCGGCTGGGCAGCGCCGCCATGCGGGCGCGTACCACGCGGGCGCGCAAGGCGATCAGCTCGGCCAGCGAGACGCGGCTGCGACCGTCGCCATCGGCACGATGTGGCAGGGCGGCGTTCACGGCAGCGGCACGAGATCCAGCAGGCGATCGACGACCTGATCGGGCCGCACCGCCTCGGCTTCCGCCTCGTAGCTGAGCAGCACCCGATGCCGCAATACTTCATGCACGATGCCGTGCACGTCTTCGGGCAGCACGTAATCGCGCCCGGCCAGCCAGGCGTGCGCGCGCGCGCAGCGATCCAGCGCGATGGTGGCGCGCGGGCTGCCGCCCCAGGCGATCCAGCGCTTCAACTCCGGTCCGTAACGGCCGGCATCGCGGGTGGCCAGCACCAGCTGGGTCAGATATTCCTCCAGCGCCGGCGCCATGTGCACCGCCATCGCCGCATCGCGCGCGGCGAATACGTCGTCCTGGCTCAGCAATGCCGGCGCCGTGGCCACCGGATGCGCACGCTGGCCCGCCTGCTCGCGGGCCAGCCTGAGGATCGCCAGCTCGGCCACGGCATCGGGGTATCCGATCGTCACGTGCATCAGGAAGCGGTCGAGCTGGGCTTCCGGCAGCCTGAACGTGCCTTCCTGCTCGATCGGATTCTGCGTCGCCATCACCATGAACAGATCGGGCAGGCGCCGGGTGCTGCGGCCGACCGTGATCTGCTGCTCGGCCATCGCCTCCAGCAGCGCCGATTGCACCTTGGCCGGCGCGCGGTTGATCTCGTCGGCCAGCACGATGTTGTGGAACAGCGGACCGCGCTCGAACTCGAAACTGCCGGTTTGCGGACGGAATACGTCGGTGCCGGTGAGATCGGCCGGCAACAGGTCGGGGGTGAACTGCACCCGATGGAAATCCGCCTTGATGCGCGCGGCCAGCGCCTTCACCGCGGTGGTCTTGGCCAGGCCGGGGGCGCCTTCGACCAGCAGGTGGCCATCGGCCAGCAACGCGATCAACAGGCAGTCGATCAGATGCGGCTGGCCGATGATGCAGCGCTGCAGATCTGCGCGCAATTGCGCGAAGGATTGCTGGAGGCGGCTCTGGGGTTGGGCTTCGGGCATATCCATGATCGGTTTCCGTTCGCGACGTGATAGCACGGAATCCGCCATGGCGCGACCGCCGGCCGGATTCCGCAGTGCCAGTCAGACCACCATCGACGCCGGAAGTTTAATCGGCCCATCGCCGGCTCTGCCTGCGCCATCGGGAGCTGGCCTGGACAACCCCGCCCTTCCCCCACTGCCGTAGGAGCGCACCCTGTGCGCGAATGCTCTTGCCGATACATCCGCAAAGCATTCGCGCACAGGGTGCGCTCCTACAGTCGCACATTATTAAAGAGGCGGCCGAAGCCGCCTCTTTTGCATCTGCCGCGACGGAACCTACTGCAACGTGTCGCTGAGGATCCGCGGCGTCACGAAGATCAGCAGCTCGGCCTTGGTGTTGTTGCGCGCGGTATTGCGGAACAGCACGCCAATGCCGGGAATGTCGCCCAGCCCGGGCACCTTGGTCACCGTATTGGACTTGTTGACCTCGTAGATACCACCGAGCACCACGGTCTGCCCGTTGTCCACCAGCACCGAGGTGTTGATCTCGCGGGTGTCGATCTGCGGCACCTTGCCATTGGGCGTATCGATGAACGCGGCCAGCGCATCCTTCTTGACGTTGATCGCCAGGTAGACGCGGTTGTCGGCGGTGATCGTGGGCGTCACCTTGAGCTCCAGCACCGCATCCTTGAACTGCACCGATGCCGTGGGTGCACCGCCGCCGGCGGTACCGCCGTTCTGGAACGTGACGTAGCCGATCTCCTGGCCCTGGCGAATCACCGCTTCCTGCTGGTTGGCGGTGATCACCCGCGGGCTGGAAATCACCTCGCCGGTACCCTCGGTCTGCGCGGCGGCAAGCTCCAGATCGAGCGCGTAATTGGCGCCCAGGATGGCCAGACCGAAACTTCCGGCCGGGTTGCTGACCGGCAGGTTGACGTTGAGTCCGCCACCGGTGGTGCCGTTGCCGGTGTCGTGCCCGCCGATCGACACCACATTGCCACCGCCCAGGCCAGCGGTCAGGCCCGGTATGGCGGCCGCAGCGTTCTGGGACTGCGTATTGTTGACCCGCCCGCTGACACCGAACTTCGCCCCCAGCTCGCGGGTGAAGTTGTCGGTGGCGATCACGATCCGCGACTCGATCAGCACCTGCTGCACCGGCTTGTCCAGTACCGCGATCAGCGCGCGGATCTGCTTGATCTTCTCCGGCGTGTCGTTGAGCAGCAGCGTGTTGGTGCGTTCGTCGAAGGAGACGCTGCCGCGCGGCGAAAGGAAGCCGCGGGACGCATTGGCGCCGCCGCTGCCGCCACCGCCCTGCAGGCTGCCGCTGGTCAGCAGCTTGGCGATGTCCGAGGCCTTGCCGTAGCTGATCGGAATGTAGTCGGCGACCAGCTCGGCGCTGTCCTGCTCCTTCAGCTTGGCGTTGGCAACATCCTCCTCGTACTTGGCCAGCTCGGCCTGCGGCGCGACCCAGATCACGTTGCCGTTGCGCCGCTTGTCCAGGCTCTTGGCGCGCAGGATCACGTCCAGTGCCTGGTCCCACGGCACATTGACCAGGCGCAGCGTGACGCTGCCGCCGACGCTGTCCGAGGCGACCAGATTGAGCCCGGAGATATCGGCGATCAACTGCAGCGCCGAGCGCACCGGGATGTCCTGGAAATTGAAGGTGACCCGCTTGCCGGTGTATTTCGGCTGCTGGTCGAGTTGAGCCAGTCGGTCCACCTTGGTCCCGGCCTTCTTCGGCGCCACTTCGACCACGTACTGGTCGGGGGTCTGGTAGGACGAGGTCTCGACGTCGCCCTTGATCGCGATTTCCATTTCGGCGCCGCCGCCGATGCCGGCATGCGTCACGATGGATTGCACCGGCGTGGCGAAGTCCAGCGTATCCAGACGCTGGGCAAGCCTGGCAGGCAGGCTGGCATGGTCGATATGCACCAGTACCTTGTCGTCCTGGCGCGTCATCTGCGCATTCGCGCCGCTGCCGCTGAAACTGATCAGTACCCGACCTTCGCCATTCGGGCCGCGGCGGAAATCGATGTTGGAAATGGCCGGGCCATTCATCGACGAAGGCAATGCCTTGGAGGGATCGATGGTGGCTGCCGTAGTGACGGACTGGTCCGCGGTGCCGTTGTTGACGGTCAGCACCAGGCTGTTGCCCTCGACCCGCGAGCGATAGCTCGACTCGCGCATCAGTTCGACCACCACCCGCGTACGACCGCCGGCGGACACCGCGGACACGCCGGACGTCGAGCCCTTGCCGATCTCCTGGTGGCGCGGGGCCGCATTGGCGGTATCGGCGAAATCGACGGCGATGCGCGGCGGATTGCTGGTGGTGAAGATCGTCGGCTGCGGCACCGGGCCATTGGCGAAGTCCATGTGCAGCTCGACGTTGCCGCCAGGCAACGTGTCGTAGCGGATGTCCTTCAGCGTCGAACTGGCTGCCATCGCGGCACTGGCCCAGCTCGCACCGGCAAGCAGCAGCAGGCCCACAAGGATGTAACGGCTCGCATGGCGCATGACTCGGCCCCGAACGGATTGAAATTGGTTGCTCATTGCATCAGCCCCTGTCTACCTATTTCTCGGCGAGCGCGATGCTGGCCGGACGTTCCATCCAGCCACCACTACCGTTGGATATCAACTCGACCAGGTCTATATGGTCATCGCTGATCGCGGTGACGTGCCCGTAGTTCTGACCCATGTATTCGCCACGGTGGACACGATGAATCACGCCACCAGGATCCTTGATCAACACTTCCATGTTGGCGCCGGTACCGACGGTGCCGACCATCTTCAAGCTGTCCAGCGCGAACATTTCCAGTGGCTGCTTGGCTCGGTTGGCATCCGGCCGCGGACCATTGCCGGCGTTGCTGGGCTGCAATTCGGCGGTGCTCGCACTGAATGGGTCGCGCTTGCCCTGATCGTCGTACTTGAAGGTCTCGAATGTCTTGATCACCGGCAATGGCTGGATCGGAGCGCCCCGCTTGGCCTTCTCCTGAGCCACCCAGCTGCGCAGATCCGACATGCCGCGGGTGCAGCCACCCAGGATCAGCGCGGCACCCAGCATCAGCGATATCCGGACCGCGCGGGCCGGTTTGTTGGCAGCAAGCTTGTTCATTTCCGCCCCCCCGCCGCGGCTTTGCCTGACGTCGCGCCCTGCGCCGCGCTTTCCGCATCGTCCAGGTAGCGGTAGGTTTTTACCGTACCCTGCAGCACGAGCTGGCCGTTCGCGGGGGAACCATCCTTGGTTGCCGCTACCGGCGTCAGCGATACATCGTGCAGGGTCAGGATGACCACCCGCGGCAACGAAGCCACGCCACTGATGAACGCGCCGAACTGATGGTAGGTACCGGTCATCCGCAGGGTGATCGGCTTTTCGGCGTAGAAATCCTTGGGTGTTTCCGGGCCGGGCTCGAACAGCTCGGTTTCCAGCCCCGCGGACAACGCGGTCTGCGAGATGTCGACCAGCAGCTCGGGCATTTCCGTCTTGCTCGGAAGCTGGCGCAGCAACTGGCGCAGCATGTCCTGCATCTCGTCGAGCTGTTTTTGTAGCGCATCGAGATTGACGGCCTTGGCCTGCTTGGTCACGAACTCCTGCTTGAGCTGATCCTCCTTGCCCGCCAGCGTGGCCAGGCTGTCCTGCTGGTCACTGATGTAGAAATACCAGCCCAGCAGCACAACGAAAGCGAACAGCAGCGCGAGGAAGAACAGCTTGACCGACTGCGGCCAGCCGCCGACATTGTTGCGATCGAGATTGCGAATGTCGTCGAGGAACTTCATGACCCGGCTCCTCCCGTGGCTGGCGCATTCGCGGGCCTGGCCTGCGGCTTGCCTTGGACCGTGGGGGACTTCACCGGCATGGCCGTCCTGGCGGCCGGTCCGGGCGAGGCATCGGAGGCAGCATTTTCGTCCGGCTTGGGCTGGCTCAAGGTCACATTCAAACCGAAGCTATACGGCATGCGGCCGGCGTTGTGGGTGTTTTCGGTCTTTCTCAGATCGGCATGCCCCATCCACGGCGAGGCCTCGATGTTGCGCATGTACTCGGCCACGCTGGCGTTGGACTGCGCCACACCATCGAGCGACATGGACTGTCCGCTCTGCTTCAGGCCGGTCAGGCGCACGCTGCTGGGAATCGTCTTCACCAGCTCATCGAACAGGTGCACCATCTGCGAACGGTCCGACTGCAGCTCCTCGATGATCTGCTTGCGGGCCAGCAGGTGCTCACGCACCTTTTCGAGATCCTTGATCTTGGCAATGCGCACATCGAGCTGCTTGATCTCGGTTTGCAGATACGCGTTGCGCTCGTTCTGGTTGTCGATGCGCTCGCCCATCCAGAATCCCCACAGCAGCAGAAACGCCAGGGCCGCCACAAACGCGGCGGCGAGCTGCATGTAGAACTCGCGTTCGCGCTGTTTGCGCCGTTCGGCGCGCCACGGAAGCAAATTGACATGTGCCATCAGTCGAAACTCCTCAGAGCGAGGCCGACCGCGATCATCAGCGCGGGCGCATCCTGGGCCAGCGACTGCGCCTGCACCCGGGGCGACAGCGACATGCGGGCCAGCGGGTTGGCGACGGCACAAGGCACACCGAGTTGATCCTCCAGCATCGCACCGAGCCCCTCGATCGAGGCGCAGCCACCGGCCAGCACCACCTGATCGACCTTGCTGTATTCGCTGCCGGCAAAGAAGAACTGCAGCAGGCGGCTGATCTGCTGGATCAGCGATTCCTTGAACGGTTCCAGCGCCTCGGTTTCGTAGGATTCGGGCAGACCGCCCTTGCGCTTGGCCCGGCCGGCCTCCTCATAGGAGAGGCCGAACCGGCGCATGATCTCGTCGGTCAGCTGCTTGCCGCCGAAGACCTGCTCGCGCGAATAGATCGTGCGCTGGCTGCGCAGGACCGACAGGGTGGTCATGGTGGCGCCGATGTCGACCATGGCCACCAGCGCGTCGCGCCCGACACTGAGCTGGTCCGTCACCATCACGAAAGCGTTCTCCATCGCGAACGCCTCGACGTCGATCACGCTGGCGGTGAGCCCCCCCAGTTCGAGCGCAGCCACCCGCATGTCGACGTTCTCGGTGCGCGAGGCGGCCAGCAGGATGTTGTTCATGTCCGGGTTGTCGCGCACCGGCCCGACGATCTCGTAATCGAGGCTGACTTCGTCGATCGGATAAGGGATGTACTGATTTGCCTCGACCTGGATCTGGCCTTCCAGATCATCCTCGGACAGTTCGCTGGACATCGGGATGATGCGGGTGATGACCGCCGATCCGGCCACGGCCGCCGCCGCATGCTTGAGCTTGGACCCCGAACGCGCCAGCGCGCGACGAATCGCGTCTCCCACCGCCTCGACTTCGACAATGGTCTTTTCAACCACGGCATTGGGTGGCAACGGCTCGACCGCGTAGTGTTCAACACGGTAACGGCCGCCGGCTTGACTTAGCTGCAGCAGCTTGACGGCGGTCGAACTTATGTCAACGCCGATCAGCGCTGGCTTCTTGGGTGTAAAGAGCCCCACGGTGTTTCCCCCTTGCCGCTGACGTCCGCAACCAGGATTCTGGCGAGATGCACAGCGGCATTAAATCGAAAAATTAACGTAATGGCAACGGCCTACGTGAACTTTCTCAAGTAATTGACGTGAAGTCCACCACATTTACAAGCTTGGCCCGGATGGCGCGTCCCTTGCTTGCGTCGGCCTAGCAGCCTGTCGGGCTTTGGTCGGCCGGGCTGCGAATCTCATGCTGATGAATACTGCTGCATCTATACTCTGTCATGTTTTGACTCAGGTCTCGCTATCCCCACACCATGCAAATTCTCAAGCGTTTGTTGCGCTGGGCACTGATCCTGGCCGTTTCCGGTTTGCTTTTCGCAGTTGTCGCGGTAGGTGTGGCGTACTGGCTGATCGCACCAAGATTGCCGTCGGTCGCAGTCCTCAAGGACTACCACATGCAGGTGCCGTTGCGCGTCGAGAGCGCCGACGGCAAGCTGATTGCCAGCTTTGGCGAAACGCGGCGCATACCGGTGGCCATCGCCGATGTGCCCGCGCGTCTCAAGCACGCGGTCCTGTCGGCGGAGGACGCCGACTTCTATCACCATCCCGGATTCGACTGGCGCGGCATCGCCCGCGCCGCCTGGCACGTGATCGTGACTGGCGGCGACAAGGGTCCCGGCGGATCGACGATCACCCAGCAGGTCGCGCGCAACTTCTTCCTGAGCCCTGAAAAACTCTATTCGCGCAAGCTCACCGAGATCTTCATCGCCATCAACATCGAGCATGTGCTCACCAAGGACCAGATCCTCGAGCTCTATCTCAACAAGATGTTTCTGGGGCACCGCTCGTACGGCGTGGCGGCGGCGGCATCCTATTACTACGGCAAGACCCTGGATCAGCTGACGATAGCCGAATGCGCGATGATCGCCTCATCGTTCCAGCTGCCCTCGCTGGTCAATCCGATCAACAACCCGAAACGCGGAATGGCCCGGCGCAACTGGGTGATCGGCGAGATGCTCCGGCATGGCTACATCACCAAGGCGCAGTACGAACAGGCCATTGCCGAACCGAACCATGCCTATCCGCACGAACAGCCGATCCAGGTGGATGCGCCCTATCTGGCGGAGATGGTTCGTCGGCAGGTTCTGGACCGGTTCGGCAACGACGCGCTCACCGAAGGCTACGTGGTCAAGACCACCGTTCAAAGCACCCGCCAGCAAGCGGCCGTTGCCGCGCTGCGCGACGGCTTGATCGCCTATGACCACCGGCATGGCTGGCGCGGACCCGAAGGCCACCAGGATCTGCCCGCCAACCCCAGCGCACAGTACGATGAACGCCTGCTCTCCAGCTATATCAGCGTCTCGGGCATGCAACCGGGCCTGGTCACGGACAGCAACAGACAGGAAGCCACCGTCTTTCTGTCCAGCCACCAGAGCGTGAAACTCGATCTGGCCGCGGTGCACTGGGCCCGGCCCTACATCAGCGACGACCGCACCGGCGCGGCGCCGGTCAGCGTCGACGGCGTACTCAAACGCGGCGACATCATCCGCGTGTCGCGCGACGCCAACGGCAAGTGGCAGCTCGACCAGATTCCCGCCGCGCAGGCGGCACTGGCGTCGATCAGCCCGGAGGATGGCTCGATCCAGGCACTGGTCGGCGGCTTCGACTTCTCGCGCAGCAAGTTCAACCGGGCGGTGATGGCGGCACGCCAGCCCGGCTCGAGTTTCAAGCCCTACTTCTACTCGGCTGCATTCGAACGCGGTTTCACGCCGGCCTCGATCATCAACGACGCACCGCTGGCGCTGCCCGATCCGTCGCGCCCGAACGGCATCTGGACGCCGTCCAATGACGACGGGAAATTCGCCGGCCCCATGCGCCTGCGCGAAGCGCTGGTGCAATCGAAGAATCTGGTTTCGATACGCCTGCTCAATGCCATCGGCGTGCCGTATGCACGCGAGTACGCCACCCGTTTCGGCTTCCCGCTCGACGCCATACCGCCGAACCTGACGATGGCGCTCGGCACGGCCTCGGTATCGCCGATGAGCATGGCCCGTGGCTATGCGGTATTCGCCAATGGCGGATACCTGGTCACGCCGTATTTCATCCGCGAAATCGATGACCGCAACGGCAAACCGGTATATCTGGCCAACCCGGCACGTGCCTGCCGCAATTGTCAGGAACGCCTGCTGGACACGCGTCCGCCCGGCCCCCCACCCGCCGAAATGGCCAAGACCCCGGCCAACGGCGTGGCCACCGCGGGTACGTCGCCGGCAGCGGCCAGCAGCATCGACGGCGTAGGCGTAGCGGTATTGCCGGCCGATGTCCATGACAACAGCGACCATCCGCCGGTGCTGGCACCCCAGGTCATCGACACGCGCAACGACTTCCTGATGACCTCGCTGATGAAAGACGTGATCCTGCGCGGCACCGGGTCGGCCGCCCGCGCGCTGAATCGTGCCGATCTGGCCGGCAAGACCGGTTCGACCAATGACCACCGCGACGCCTGGTTCGTGGGTTTCAACGGCGACCTGTCCACCGCCGTATGGGTCGGCTTCGACGACTACGCCTCGCTGGGTCGCGGCGAATTCGGTGCCAAGGCCGCATTGCCGATCTGGATGGACTACATGGGCACGGTGTTGAAGGGCCTGCCGCTGAACACGTTGCCGATGCCGCCGGGTATCACGACCGTGCTGATCAACCGCGAGAGCGGCCTGCCAACCACATCGAACGATCCGGACAGCATGACCGAATGGTTCAAGGTGGAGGATGTCGATCGGCTGCGCGCCCAGGCGGCCCAGCAGAAGGAGCAGGAACAGCAGCACGCCTACGACATCTTCTGAGCGCCGGATGCGGCGGGCGAGCCCGGATCATCGACAAAGTCGGTCTGCACGGCGGGTTTCGCCGATGCGAGCCGGTGGTCTATCCTGTGGCAGTGCCAACGATCGATGAGGAAAGCGCCATGTCCCGAGGCGAGCACCACCGCATCCATGCACATGATCGTCAACAGCGCAATCGTCTGCGCGTCGCCCAGGAAGCCGCACGCCTGATGAGCGAGCACGGGATACGCGATTTCCACCGCGCCAAGCTGAAGGCTGCCGAACGGCTGGGCATTGTCGATACGCAGGCGTTGCCGCGCAATGCCGAGATCGAGCAGGCGCTGCGCGAACACCAGCACCTGTTTCTCGCCGACAGCCAACCCCGATCACTGCGGGTTCGGCGCGAAGCCGCGATCGAGGCCATGCGCTTTCTCGCCGCATTCGAGCCGCGACTGGTCGGCGCGGTACTCGAGGGCACCGCCGATGCGCACTCGGCGGTATGCCTGCACGTGTTCAGTGACGACCCCGACGCCGTCGAACTGTTTCTGCGCGAACAGGGCGTGCCGATCGAAACGGAAACACGCCGGCTGCGCATCAACCGCGACGAGCAGACCGAATACCCGGTGCTGCTGTTTGCCGCCGACCGACTGCCGTTCGATCTGACCGTGCTGCCGCGCAACGCCTTGCGCCAGGCCCCGCTGGACCGGATCGACGACAGGCCGATGTGGCGCGCCACGCTGGCGCAGGTGGAAACCCTGCTGGGGGAAGATCGCGAGGACGCGTTCGAGCAACCGCTGATCGCGGCCTTGTACTGAGTCGCCTGACCCGGCCTGGCCCGCTCGAACATCCTGAATCCGGACACCCCGGGCCATGCCGGGGCGTCCGATGGCAGGCAGCCGCGGCGGGCGCGCAGCCCGCCCGTCGGGATCAGCGCCTGCCCGCGGGCACGTAATCGCGAACGTCGGCGCCCGTATAGATCTGCCGTGGACGGCCGATCCGCGAACCCGACGTTTCGTGCTGCTCGATCCAGTGCGCGATCCAGCCGGCGGTGCGGGCGATCGCGAACATCACGGTGAACATCTCGGCCGGGATGTTGAGCGCCTTGTAGATGATGCCGGAATAGAAATCGACGTTCGGATACAGCTTGCGCTCGACGAAGTAATCGTCCTTCAATGCCGCCTCTTCCAGCCGCATGGCCACCTCGAGCAACGGGTCGTTGACGCCCAGTTCGGCCAGCACCTTGTGGCACATCTCGCGGATGATCTTCGCGCGCGGGTCGAAATTCTTGTACACCCGATGGCCGAAACCCATCAGGCGGAAGCTGTCGTTCTTGTCCTTGGCGCGCAGCACGGCCGACGCCACCTTGTCCGGCGTGCCGATCTCCTCCAGTTGCTTGAGCACCGCTTCATTGGCGCCCCCATGGGCCGGTCCCCACAGCGCGGTGATGCCTGCCGCGATCGAGGCATACGGGTTGGCGCCGGTCGAACCGACCAGCCGCACGGTGGACGTGGAGGCGTTCTGTTCGTGGTCGGCGTGCAGGATGAACAGCAGGTCGAGCGCCTTGGTCGCGACCGGGCTCAGTTTCAGCGGCTCGCTCGGCACCTCGAACATCATGTGCAGGAAGCGGTCGACATACTCGAGGTTGTTGCGCGGATAACGGAACGGCCAGCCGATCGAGTAGCGATAGCAGGCCGCGGCGATGGTCGGCATCTTGGCGATCAGGCGGACCGCCGCCATCTTGCGGTCTTCCGGGTCGTCGACATTCAAGTCATCGTGATAGAACGCCGACAGCGAGGCGACCGAGGCCGCCAGCATCGCCATCGGATGGGCGTCGTAATGGAAGCCGTGGAAAAAATTGCGCTGAGCTTCGTGGATCATCGTGTGGTGCGTGATCTGATGTTCGAACTGGTCGAACTGCGGCTTGTCCGGAAGCTCGCCATTGAGCAGCAGATAGGCCACTTCAAGAAAACTGGAATGCTCCGCCAGCTGCTCGATCGGATAGCCGCGATACAGCAGCACTCCCGCATCGCCATCGATGTAGGTGATCGCGCTCTTGGTGCTGGCGGTGCTGCCGTAACCGGGATCGTAGGTGAAATGGCCGGTGTCCTTGTAAAGCGTGCCGATATCGATGCATGCCGGGCCAAGCGTGCCGCTGATCAACGGCAGTTCACTGCTGAGGTTGCTCGACGCATCCAACAGCTTGACGGTCTTGGGATCGGACACGGAAATCTCCTTCATTTTGATTGATCGCTGCCTGGAACCACCGCGATGGACGCGTCGGCCGGCGAGGGGAATGCTTGGCGAAGTACGCCGGGAATGCATGCTTTGCCTCGGACACCGCAGTGTCTGGCGTCGGCGATTATCGCATAAGGCCCGGCCGACATTCGCTCCGCCTTGCAGCGTCGCCCTTTGTGCGCTTTGCGCATCCTTCGCTACGCTCAGGACCAGCCTTCGGCTGTTCAAGACCGCTCCTGGCGGTCTTGTCGTCAGGCCAGCGTTTTGCTTCCGGCTTCCTCCAGACGCCCGGTCACCCGAGACGCCCTTGCCTTCCGCTAATCCTTCCCCTTGCCGGGTGGATAGAGGACTTTCACCTCCAAGCAGGTGCGCCCTGCCGGGCGCACCGTAAAAAGGGCGCCCGATGGGCGCCCCGAAAACTGGTGGGTCGTCCGGGATTCGAACCCGGGACCAATAGATTAAAAGTCTACTGCTCTACCAACTGAGCTAACGACCCATCGATGGCTGAAGCCAAGCGAGCAATTTTACGGTCTGCACGGCAGCGGCACAAGCAACGACAAGCTTCAGGCATAGCGGGTGGGATCGGGCAGCCCCGCTTCGCGAAAGCCCTGCGCGCGCAGCCGGCACGCGTCGCAATGACCACAGGCGCGGCCTTCGGCATCGGCCTGGTAGCAACTCACCGTGACCGAAAAATCGACGCCGAGGCGTCGGCCCTCGCGGGCGATATCGGCCTTGCTCATGCGCATCAGCGGCGTGTGGATGCGGATGCCGGCACCCTCGACGCCCGCCTTGGTCGCCACGTTGGCCAGGATCTCGAAGGCTTCGATGAAGGCTGGCCGGCAATCCGGGTAACCCGAGTAATCGACCGCATTGACGCCGCACCAGATGTCGCTGGAACCGAGCACCTCGGCCCAACCCAGCGCGATCGACAGCATGATGGTGTTGCGCGCCGGCACATAGGTCACCGGGATGTCGCTGCCGCCGTCGCGGGTATCGACCGGCACATCGATGTCGGCCGTCAACGCGGAGCCTCCGATGCTGCGCAGATCGATGCCAACCGTTTTGTGCTCCACCGCACCGAGCATCCGCGACACGCGGTCCGAAGCCGCCAGTTCCGAGCTGTGGCGCTGGCCGTAGGCCACGCTCAACGCATGCACCTGATAACCCTGCTCGCGCGCCAATGCGATCGTGACGGCCGAATCCATGCCGCCAGAAACAAGCACGACGGCCTTGCGGATAAGAGTTGCCATGGCTTTCATCCAGTAAAGACGGCCGGTCACCGGCCAGGAAAAGCGCGTGCGGCAACACGGGCCACGGCGCGTGAAACAGGAGCGAGGAGCGAGGAGCGAGTGAAGAGGAGTGAGAAGTGAGAGAAGAGCTTCGGGCTGGGCACTCTCACTCCTCACTTCTCACTCCTCTTCACTCACTCCTCGCTCTAGTGCCCGGCCGCGTCGTTCCACAGCAGCTTGTGCAACTGCAGTTGAAAGCGCACCGGCAGCTTGTCGGCAAGGATCCACTCGGCCAGTTCCCGCGGCTGCACTGCGCCATGCACCGGCGAGAACAGCACCATGCAGCGCTCGGCCAGCGCGTGCTCGACCAGCCTCGCGCACGCCCATTCGTAATCGGCACGGCTGGCGATCACGATCTTGATCTGGTCGTGCGCCAGCAGATGGTCGAGATTCGACCACAGGTTGCGCGCGCTCTCGCCGGAACCGGGCGCCTTCAGATCCATCACCTTGCGCACGCGCGGATCGACGACGCCGACATCCAGCGCACCGGAGGTTTCCAGCGACACGTCGTAGCCGGCATCGCACAGTTTTTGCAGCAGGATCAGGCAGCGCTTCTGCGCCAGCGGTTCGCCGCCGGTGACGCAGACATGCCGCGCGCCGTGCAACGCAACCTCGGCGAGAATGTCGTCGATCGCGCGCCAGTCGCCGCCATGAAACGCATATTCGGTATCGCACCAGACGCAGCGCAACGGACAACCGGTCAGCCGCACGAAGACGGTGCGCCAGCCGATCGCGTCGGCCTCGCCCTGGATCGAGTGGAAGATTTCGCTGACCCGCAACCGGCCGGCCGTGCCCGTGACAGGCGTAGTGGACGCCACGCGTGCGCTGCCGCCGCTCGCTGCCACGACCCTCGCCTCAGTTGACCGACTGCAACTGGATGCGATGCAGACGTTCCTTGGCCAGACTGGCCGCGGGGGAACCGGGGTAGCGGGTGGTCACCGCCGTCAGCGTGGTCTGCGCTTGCTTCAAGTGCTTCAGCTCGAACTGGCAGTAGCCGACCTTGAGCAGGGCGTCGGGCACTTTCTCGCTCTGTGGAAACTGGCTGAGCAGGTGCTGGAAGGATTCAAGCGCCACCGGGTAGTTCATCGTGACGTAGTACGACTCGCCCAGCCAGTACCAGGCGTTGGGCGTGAGCGTTTGATTCGGATATTGCTGGATGAAACTGCGAAATTCGCGCGATGCCTGCACGTAATCGCCGGACTGCAGTGCCTTGAAAGCCACATCGTAGGCAGCCTGGACGGCGGCCGGATCGGCGACGCTGCCGGGTGTGCCTGCCGAAGAGGCGAGCGCGGTACCGGACGCTGCCGCACTGGATGCGGATGCGGGTGCCGCCGGATTGTTGGACGAGGATTTGCCGGCCTGTGCCTTGGCTGCCGCAGCACCTGCGCCACTGCCTTCCAGTCGCCCGAGGCGGGCATCGAGGTCGGTATATTGCGCCTTGCTCTTGTCGTCGAGTTCCTGCAGATGATGCTGCAACTCCTCGATCCGACCTTGCTGCTGCCGTATCTGTGCCTGCAGTTGCTGTATCTGGTTGACCATGCCGATGCCGGCCTGGTCCCTGTTTTGCGCCCGCTGCTCCAGTTGTGCGACGCGGTCGGCAAGGCTCAGCCGCGAATCCTGCGCCCGCACCGGAAACGCGAACAGCATGGCGGACGCGATCGCGCCCGCCATGCCGATCCTGGCTACAAAGCTGTTAGCCAGTCGCTTCATCATTACTGCGCCGTGTAGACGATGTCGACGCGACGATTCTTGCTCCAGCAATCCTCGTTGTGCTCACGGCACACCGGCTTCTCCTTGCCGTAGCTGATCACCTCGAGCTGGCTGGCCGAACCACCGGCGGCCTGCAGCGCGCTGGACACGGCATTGCCACGACGCTCGCCGAGGCCCAGGTTGTACTCGCGCGTGCCGCGCTCGTCGGCGTTGCCTTCGAGACGGATGTGCGCGGTCGGGCGATCCTGCAGATACTTGGCGTGGCAGGCGATGATCTTCTGGAACTCCGGCTTGATCTCGCTCTTGTCGAAATCGAAGTACACGACGCGCTGGCGCAGGCAGGCATCGGTATCGAGATCGGCGGGGGTGTACTTGCCATTGGAAACAGGAGCCTCTGCTGGCGGCTGGGCGGCCGGCGCTGGAGCTGGCGGCTGCGGCTTGACTTCCTTCTTGCTGCAAGCGGCCGCGCCAATGCAGAGCAGGGCGACCAGGGCGACGCGAACGGTCTTATTCATGGTAACGATCCTTACGAACGGGTTGAGTTCCAAACAAACGATGACGATGACGGGACAAACGCGCCGGTGGTCCGGCTGTTATATGCACTATGAAAGACCGAAAGTGCGGTCGGACCGCACTTTCGACCTGACTGGCCACGACGCGGCAAAGCGCCATGGCCGGAAACCGAAACACGCCAAAGGCGCTGTTCGGGCCCGATCCCTGGGCACCATGCTGTTGCACTTGCGCGCAACAGCATGGAAAAAAAATCAACGTTGCCGGTACGGACCCCAGGAAGGTTCGCGCACATCGCCATCGGATAGAACGAGGCGCTGACGAACCAGTCCGTCGGCCGAAACGGCATACAGCACGCCGCGAGGTCCCGCGTTGGAGGCATACAGCAGCATGCTGGCATTTGGAGCAAAACTGGGAGATTCGTCGAGCGGACCCGGCGAAATGAACCGCACCTGATCACCCAGACTCCTATCCATTATCGCAATACGATACACGTTCCCGTTGCCCTGCACCATCGCGATCTGCTTGCCGTCATAGCTGACCGCGGCGTCGAGATTGGTCTGCCCCTGGAAGCTGATTCGCTGGGCCTCGCCCCCGGTCGCCGGGATCTGGTAGATCTGCGCCTGGCCCGAACGATCCGAAGTGAAATAGATGCTCTTGCCATCCGGCGCCCAGACCGGCTCGGTGTCGATCGCCAGGTTGTGGGTCAGCCGGGTTTCCTTGTGTGTGGCCAGGTCGAGCACGAACAGTTCAAGGTTGCCGACGTACGACAGCGCGACGGCCAGCTTGGTGCCGTCCGGCGACCAGGCCGGAGCGCCGTTGATGCCCTTGGCATGCGCCTCCACCAGTTGCCGCGAGCCGGTGGTGATGTCCTGCACGTAGATCGCGGAATTGCCGCTCTCGAAGGAGACGTACGCAATTTTATTGCCGTCGGGCGACCACCTCGGCGTGAGCAGGGATTCCTTGGAGCGGGCGACCACCTGCGGGTTGAAGCCGTCCGAATCGGCCACAATCAGTGAATACGTGGTGTGGTTGCCGAGGCCGACCGCGGTGATGTAGGCGATGCGGGTCCAGAAAGCGCCGCGCACGCCGGTGATCTTCTGGTAGATGATGTCGGCAATCTGGTGGGCCAGACCGCGCATGTCGCCCACCGGTGCCGGCGGCATCGCCTGGTGCAGCAGGCTCTGCTGCTTGTTGACGTCCCACAGCTCGTATTCGACCTGCACCATGCCGTTGCCGGCATCCTTGACCCGGCCCACCACGATGTAGTCCTGCTTGAGCAGGCGCCAGGTGGCGAACTTGATGTCCGAACCCTGGGCAGGAAACTCCACGATGTCGCTCTTGGCCAGCGCACGGAACTTGCCGGAGCGATTGAAATCGTTGCGGATCACGTCGGCGATATCGGTCGGCAGCGGCGTGCCGCCCTGCTGTGCGAACGGCACCACCACGATCGGAGTGGCGGTCTTGACGCCGCCGACGATGTCGACATTGAGCGACTGGGCGGCGACGGGGCCGGGGCCGACGAACAGTCCGGCCAGCAGCAGGATCAGGGCGAAGGTTGAGCTGAATTTGCGCATGGGCTTGATCATTGCGGTCTGAAAGTGAAGGTGAGGTGGCGCTGGAACACGCTTTCAAAGCCCTTGTAGGGCAAGGTCCTGGTGCGCAGCACCGCATTTTCGACCGAACGCCGGCCGGCATCGTCATAGGGGCAACTGGAATCGACGGTAGCGCTCAACACGTCACCGCCAGGTGACTGCACGATATGTACCTCGCACGGAAGATTGGGCATGTTATCCGGACGCAGCCAGTTCGGTGTGACCGCATTCTGAATGGCCGCCGTATATTCGTCGGCCAGACTGCTGTCGGGACTGTTGTTGCCGCTCTGGCGTTGCTTGGCGACAGGCAGATTCGGTTGACCATCATCCTGCGCGTTCTTCAGATCCTCCATTTGCTGCCTGGCCTGCCTGGCCTTGCTGTCGAGTTTTTTCGTCTGCGCCGCCGCCGCGTCCATCTTGGCAAACAGTGCGTCGAGCTGCTTCTGCTTTTCCGCTTTCCGCTTGGCCGCGGCCGCATCCAGCTCGGACTGACGCTGGCGCTGCTTCTCCTCCTGCAGTTTCTTGGCATGCTCGGCTTGCTGCATGGCATCGGCGACCACCCGCTCCTGGTCCACCACGTCGGGGTGGATGGGCGGCGGCGGCAAAGTCTTCACCGGCAGCTTTATCGGTGCCGGCGGTATCGGTGGCGGGGCCACCGTCGGCGGCGGTGGCGTGCTGTGGGGCACGGGTCTGGCCTTGACCGCCTTGGGCGGCGGACTGCCGGTCGGGCCGATCAGGGTTGCCTCGATGATCGGGCCCTGCAGCTGGAGCGGCCTGGAACAGGTGATCGGATTCATCGACGCGGGCAGACCCAGCGAGTTGAAGAACTGCTCGTAGCTGGAACACGGCAGGATCGCGAGGAACAGAAACCCCACGATGCCGATGTGCAGGATGGCGGAGAGAACGACCGCCCTCGGCGTCGCCTTACTTTCGTCCATTGGACGTGCTCTTGCCCTGGTTCTGCGGCTCACCCGGCTGGCCCATCAGGCCCACCTTGGCGACCCCGGCCTGCTGCAGATCGGCCAGCACCTTGAACACGCCGCCATAGCTGCCGCGCTCGTCGCCGCCGACCAGCACGCTGACCTCGGGATTCACACGCACGAACGCGCCCACCTTGGCCTTGAGCGCATCCTCGTCGACCAGCTCTTTCTTGGCGCCGCTCAGGGTGAGATAGAGCTGGCCGTTCTGCAGCACCGACACCAGCACCGGGTTCTTCTTCTGCTGCAGCGACTTGGCGTTGGCCTGCGGCAGCTGCACGTCGACACTGGAGTTCATCATCGGCGTGGTGACCATGAAGATGATCAACAGCACCAGCATCACGTCGATGTACGGCACGACGTTGATTTCGGATTTCAGCTTGTAGCGCTTCTGGCGGCGGTTGGGAGTTCGCATGGCGGCAATCTCGCTCAGGCCACGTCGTCGGTCTGGATCTGCCGCTGCAGCACGGAGGAGAACTCTTCCTGGAACACGTCGTAGCGCGATGCGACGCGCTCGACCTTGTTGGCGTAGCGGTTGTAGGCCCACTGCGCCGGGATCGCCGCGAACAGACCCATCGCGGTGGCGATCAGCGCCTCGGAAATGTGCGGCGCGACCACTGCGATGGTCACGTCCTTCATCTCGCCCAGTCCCTGGAACGCGCCCATGATGCCCCACACGGTACCGAACAGACCCACGTACGGGCTGATCGAACCGACATTGGCGAGAAACTCCAGATTGCGCTCGAGCAGGCCGATCTCGCGGGTGCCGGTGACCCGCATGGCGCGCTCGGCGCCTTCGATCACGCTGCGCACGTCATGCGTCTTGCGCTGGCGCTGGCGGGCAAACTCGCGAAAACCCGACTCGAAGATGTTCTCGATGCCGCCATTGTCGCCGGCACGGTTGCTGACCTCGCGGAACAACTGCGCCAGATCGCCACCGGACCAGAAGCGCTCCTCGAATTCCTCGGCGTTTTCCATCGCCGCCTTGGTCTGCGAGTATTTGCGGATGATGATCACCCACGACAGGAACGAGAACGCCAGCAGCACCAGCAGCACCAGCTTCACCGGCCAGCTCGAATCCGCGATCAGCGAGAAAATGTTCAATCCACCGTTCATTGCTTGAAGGTTCTCCGCCTGTCGGTTTGGTTGTATCGGGGCCGGCTGTCTTGAGGCCGGCGGCCCTGGAGCTGGTTGTCTTGGGACCGGCTGTCGTTGAGCCGGTTGTCTATATGGCAGGCGCTGGGAACAGATCGCCCGGGATCGATGCCGGCTGCATGCGCCGGACGTCGACGCAGGCCACGCGCACCGCGGCGCGAACCAGATTGCCGCCATCCGCCCGCACGATCGTCTGTGCGAACAGGATACTGGCTGCGCGCCGCTCTTTGACTTCCACCGTTACCGTCAGTTCATCATCCAGCAGGGCAGGCCGCAGGAAGTCGATCTGCATGTCGCGCACCATGAACGCCAGTCCGGCGGACTGCTTGAGGCGCGACTGGTCGATGCCGATCGCGCGCAGCCACTCGCTGCGGGCACGCTCCATGAAACGCAGATAGCTGGCGTGATAGACCACGCCGCCGGCGTCGGTGTCTTCCCAGTAGACCCGCACCGGCCAGCTGAAAGGCGGTTTTTGCGCGGAGTCAGACATCGCCGGCATCGTCGTTGAACAGATCGGCCGGCTGGATCTGGCGCGGCGGCGGGGTCAGGCCCAGATGGCGCCAGCCCCTGGCGCTGGCCATGCGGCCACGCGCGGTACGAATCAGGTAACCCTGCTGGATCAGGTACGGCTCGACCACGTCCTCCAGCGTGCCGCGATCCTCGCTGAGCGCGGCGGCCAGCGACTCCACCCCGACCGGACCGCCGTCGAAATTCTCGATGATGATGCCGAGCAGGCGCCGATCCAGCTCGTCGAACCCTTCCGGATCGATCTTCAGCATGTCCAGTGCCGCCTGCGCCACCGGCAGCGTGATCTCGCCGTCGGCACGCACCTCCGCGTAATCGCGCACGCGGCGCAGCAGGCGGTTGGCGATCCGCGGCGTGCCGCGCGAGCGGCGGGCGATTTCGTGGGCGCCGGACGAGGCGCAGGCAATGCCCAGGATGCGCGCGGCACGCCGCACGATCGCGGCGAGCTCGTCGACGCTGTAGAACTCCAGCCGTTGCACGATGCCGAACCGGTCGCGCAACGGTGCGGTCAGCATGCCGGCACGGGTGGTCGCGCCGATCAGCGTGAACGGTGGCAGGTCCAGCTTGATCGAACGGGCGGCCGGGCCCTCGCCGATCATGATGTCGATCTGGAAATCCTCCATCGCCGGATACAGCACTTCCTCGACCACCGGCGACAGGCGATGGATCTCGTCGACGAACAGCACGTCGTTCGCCTCCAGGTTGGTCAGCAGCGCGGCCAGATCGCCCGCACGTTCCAGCACCGGGCCGGAAGTGGAGCGCAGGTTGACACCCAGTTCGTTGGCGATGACGTGGCTCAGCGTGGTCTTGCCCAGACCCGGCGGCCCGAAGATCAGCACGTGATCCAGCGCGCCGCCGCGCTTCCTGGCCGCCTCGATGTAAATCGACAGTTGCTCGCGCACGGCCTGCTGGCCAAGGTACTCGGCCAGCCGCCGGGGGCGGATCGTGGCTTCCAGCTCGGCGTCGTCCAGTTGGGCGACCGCGGCGATGATGCGGGAATCGGTCATGCCGCCATTATGGCAGGCCCGCAGAGCATGTGTAGGAGCGCACCCTGTGCGCGAATGCTTTTGTCAGGGTTGATGCAAAGAGCATTCGCGCCCAGGGTGCGCTCCTACGCACATAACGACTCTCAGATCTCCACCTGGGTGCCCAGCTCGATCAGGCGGTTGCCGGGAATCTGGAAGAATGCCGTCGCCGGCAGCGCATTGCGCGACAGGAAGGCAAACAGCTTGTCGCGCCAAACCGCCATGCCGGGTCGCCGCTTGTCCGCCACGATGGTCTCGCGCGACAGGAAGAACGTGGTGTCCATCAGGTCGAAGCCGAGACCTTCGCGTACGCACAGGGCCAATGCCGACGGGATGTTCGGGTCCTCGGCAAAACCGAAGCGCAGCTCCAGACCGTAGAAATTGCCTTCCAGCAGTGTCAGGTGGATGCGCTCGTCCGGCTCGGCCAATGGCGTCTCCAGCGTTTCCACCGTCAGCAGGACATTGCGCTCATGCAGCACCTTGTTGTGCTTGAGGTTGTGCAGCAAGGCATGCGGCACGGCATGCTGGTTGGCGGTGAGGAAAACCGCCGTACCCGGCACGCACGGCGGCGGATGCTTGGCAATACTGGCGATAAACGGCGCCAGCGCCAGCCCGCTCTGCTTGATCTCGCGCACCACCAGTTCGCGGCCACGGCGCCAGGTGGTCATCAGCACGAACACCCCCAGCCCGAGCACCAGCGGGAACCAGCCACCGGACTCGATCTTGATGATGTTGGCGCTGAAAAACCCGATGTCCACCGTGAGCAGGAGGATGCCGACAGCGACGATGGTCGGCATGCGCCAGCGCCATTGATAGCGCGCCACGATCAACGCCAGCAGCGTGGTGATCACCATGGTGCCGGTCACCGCGACACCATAAGCCGACGCCAGGTTGTCGGACGAATGGAACCCGAGCACCGCCGCCAGAATCAGTACCAGCAGGATGCGGTTGATCCAGGGTACGAAGATCTGCCCCGACATCTCCGACGAGGTATGCACCACCCGCATGCGCGGCAGATAGCCGAGCTGCATCGCCTCGCGGGTCATCGAGAACGCGCCGGAGATCACTGCCTGCGATGCGATCACCGTGGCAGCGGTAGCCAGTGCGATCATCGGAAAAATCAGTGCCTTCGGCACCAGGTGGTAGAACGGATTGACCACCGCGCCGGGATCGTGCAGCAACAGCGCGCCCTGGCCGAAGTAGTTCAGCACCAGCGCCGGCAGCACGAACGCAAACCAGGCCAGCCGAATGGGCTTCCTGCCGAAATGCCCCATGTCGGCATACAGCGCCTCGGTGCCGGTCACCGCCAGCACCACGGAACCCAGCGCGAAGAAGGCCTCGGCGTGATTGCGCAGGAAGAACGAGACGCCGTAGCCGGGACTGAGCGCCCACAGCACGCCCGGGTAATGCACGATGCCGCGAATGCCGAGTGCCGCAATGCTCAGGAACCAGATCACGCAGACCGGCCCGAATACCGCGCCGATCCGATGGGTGCCGTGCTTCTGCAGCCAGAACAGACCGATGATGACGCCCAGCGTGATCGGCACGATCCAGCGCCCCAGGCCAGGCGCTGCCACTTCCAGTCCCTCGACGGCCGACAGCACCGAGATGGCGGGCGTGATGACACCATCGCCGTAGAAAAGCGCGGCACCGAAAATAGCCAGCAGCGCGATGATCAGGCGCAACCGCGGAATGCCCTGCACGCTGCGCTGGGCCAGCGCCATCAAAGCCATGATGCCGCCCTCACCCTTGTTGTCGGCGCGCATGATGAACAGCAGATATTTCACCGATACCACGATGATCAGCGCCCAGAAGATCAGGCTGAGGGCACCGAGCACGTTCTGCGATGTAGGCCCGATGCCCTGCTCGCCGAACACTGCCTTGAGCGTGTACAGCGGACTGGTACCGATGTCGCCGTAAACCACGCCGATCGCGCCCAGCGCCAGAGCGGCCAGGCGCGATCGCGGTTTTCCGGAAGAGTCTGCGGGAGATGTCATGAGTGTGCGATTCCCCGGGGCGGTACGACGCGTCGCGTCTACGCCGCGGCTAGAGGGTCAAATTTCCACTTGCGCACCCAGCTCGATCAGCCGGTTGCCGGGAATCTGGAAAAAGGCCGTGGCCGGCAGCGCATTGCGTGCCATGAACGCGAACAGCTTGTCGCGCCAGTGCGCCATGCCGCGGCGCAGGTCGTGGGCCACGATGGTATCGCGCGACAGAAAGAACGTGGTGTCCATCATGTCGAAGCCTATCCCCTCGCGCTGACATTGCGACAACGCCAGCGGAATGTTCGGATCCTCGGCAAAGCCGAAGTGCAGGATGAGCTTGTAGAACTCGCCGCCCAGCGGAATGAGCCGGATGCGCTCGTCGGCCTCCGCCACCGGCGTTTCCAGAATGCCTACCGTCAGCAGCACATTGCGCTCGTGCAGCATCTTGTTGTGCTTGAGGTTGTGCAGCAGGGCTTGCGGCACCAGGTTCTGCTGGGCCGTGAGGAACACCGCGGTGCCGGGCACCCGCAGCGGCGGATGCTCGGCCATGCTTTCAAGGAACGGGGCCAGCGCCAGGCCATCCTGCTTGATGGCGCGCACCACCAACTCACGGCCACGCCGCCAGGTGGTCATCACCACGAACATCAGCAGGCCGAGAACCAGCGGGAACCAGCCGCCCAGCATGATCTTCAGCGTATTGGCGCCGAAGTAGCTCAAGTCGATGCACAGCAGCACGCAGCCCAGCCCGATGACCAGCGAACGGCTCCATTGCCACACGCGCCGCGCCACGATCATCACCAGCACGGTATCGATCGCCATGGTGCCGGTCACCGCGATGCCGTAGGCACCGGCCAGCGCATTGGACGAACCGAAGCCGATCACGGTGGCGATCACCATCACCATCAGCGCGCGGTTGACCCATGGCAGAAAAATCTGCCCGATCGCTTCGCGCGAGGTATGCACCACCTGCATGCGCGGCAGAAAGCCCAGCTGGATCGCCTGGCGGGTAATCGTGAAGGCGCCCGAGATTACCGCCTGCGAGGCGATCACCGTCGATGCCGTGGCCAGCCCGATCATCGGGTACAGCGCCCAGCCCGGTACCGAGTGATAGAACGGATTGCCGATCGCCTGCGGATGAACCAGCAGCAGGCCGCCCTGACCGTAGTAATTGAGCAGCAACGCCGGCATCACGAACCAGAACCAGGCGGTGCGGATCGGAAAGCGGCCGAACTGCCCCATGTCGGTGTACAGCGCCTCGGCGCCGGTCACGCACAGCACGACCGAACCCAGTGCCAGCGCGGACGCCATGCCATGAGTCGTCAAAAAACGCACCGCATACCAGGGATTGAACGCATGCAGCACGTCGGGTGCCTGGACGATGTTCCACACGCCGATCACGCCAAGGCTGAGAAACCACAGCACCATCACCGGCCCGAACACCACGCCGACCCGGGCCGTCACGCGGTGCTGCATCCAGAACAGGCCCAGCAGCACGGCCACCGTGATCGGCACGACCCAGTGCTCCATGCCCGGCGCGGCCACCTTCAGCCCCTCGACCGCGGAAAGTACCGAAATCGATGGGGTGATCACGCCATCGCCGAAAAACAACGCGGCTCCCAGCAGCGCCATCACCACGACTACCCGACGCATGCGCACCGATGTGCCGCTGGCGCGCCGGGCCAGTGTCATCAGCGCCATGATGCCGCCCTCGCCCTTGTTGTCGGCACGCATGACGAGGCTCACGTATTTCACCGCCACCACCATGATCAACGACCAGGTGATCAGCGAAAGGATGCCCAGCACGGTACGCGGATAGGGATGCAGGCCGTGCCGTGGCAGAAAAGTCTCGTGCAGGGTGTATAGCGGGCTGGTGCCGATGTCGCCGAACACCACACCGACGGCACCGAGGATCAGCGTGGCCTTGCTGCCGCGGTGCGGGTCCGCATCGCTGGTTGTCGGCCGTGGCTGCGCGTGCTCGTTCATGACAATCCTGACGGCCTAGCCGCCGAGCGCGGCGCGCAGCGCCTTGCGGATGATGGCTTCGGCGTCGTCGCCGCTGGCGGCGACCTTCTGCACCAGCCGCGTCACCTCGGCCGGCTTGTATCCGAGCTGCAGCAGGGCCACCGTGGCTTCGCCGGCCGGATCGAGCGGCGCACCGCCGTGCGCGAGGGTACCGGACAGGCTCACACCCGGCGCGTCCAGTCGGTCGCGCAGTTCCACCACGATGCGCTCGGCAGTCTTCTTGCCGATGCCCGGGATCTTGGTCAGCGCCACCACGTCGCCGGCCTGCACCAGCCGCGCGAAGTCGTTGACGGAGACGCCGGAAAGCACCGCCAGCGCGATCTTCGCACCGATGCCGCTGACCTTGAGCAGGTTGCGGAACAGCGCGCGCTCGGCCTCATGCAGAAACCCGTACAGCGCCACGCTGTCTTCCTTCACTGCGTAATGGGTGAGCAGGATCACTTCCTTGCCCACGCCCGGCAGGTCGTAGATCGTCGACATCGGCGCTTCGAGTTCGTAACCGACCCCGCCGACCTCGATCAGCAGCCGTGGCGGTTGCCTGGAGATCAGGGTGCCTCGCAGCCGGCCGATCATCGGCGGCGCCTCCAGTCCTGTTTCGTCGGCGGCGCCTGCGTACCTGATTTCATCGACGGCGCCTCCAGGCAGAGCGTGGAATACCCACGCGCGCCAGGCTGGCACGGGTATGCGCGTGGGTCACCGCGACCGCCAGCGCATCGGCTGCATCGGCCTGCAGCGGCCCTTTCAGGCCCAGCAGGATGCCGATCATGTGCTGCACCTGGACCTTGTCGCTGCGCCCGCTGCCCACCACGGCCTGCTTCACTTCGGTTGCGGCATATTCGTGCACCACGATCCCCTGACTGACCACCGCACAAATTGCGGCGCCTCGTGCCTGCCCCAGCTTCAGCGCGGAATCGGGATTGCGCGCCATGAACACCCGCTCGATGCCGCACTCGGTCGGCCGATGCGCGGCGATGATGCCACACAGCTCGTCGAAGATCCGCTTCAGGCGCAATGGAAAGGTGGTTTCGCCAGCCACCGCCAGCGCACCGTGAAAGACGTGCACCAGCTTGCCGGCGTCGTCGACGTCGATGATGCCGACGCCGGTACGCTGGCTGCCTGGGTCGATGCCGAGGATGCGCATGGCGTCAACGGGGCTCGGGACTCGGGACTTGTTTTTGTCGGGACTCGGGAAACGCACGGTGTACCGTACGCGTAGGAGCGAGCTTGCTCGCGATGCTTTTCACGAAGGTCATCGCGAGCAAGCTCGCTCCTACATGCCGCGGTCGATACCGCCGGGGGGCGACACGCAGCATGGGTGCTGCGGGCTGCTGATCGCCGAGTCCCGAGTCCCGAGTCCCGAGTCCCGACAAAAGGATCCCGTTCATGACCCTTCCGCTGGCAACAGCGCGTTGTGATAGACCTCATGCACGTCGTCGAGTTCTTCGAGCCAGTCGATCAGATCGAGCAGGGTTTCCCGTGCCTCGGCAGGGATCGCCGTGCGGTTCGCCGGCCGCATCACCACCTCGGCTCGCGAGGGTTTGAGGCCGGCGTCGGCCAGTGCCCGACTTACCGCATCAAAGTTTTCCGGCGTGCACAGCACGCTGCTCTCGCCCGCCTCGTTCACCACATCGTCGGCACCGGCCTCCAGCGCCGCCTCGAGGATTTTTTCCTCCAGCGCCGCGTCGCCAGCCGTATCGAACACCAGCTCGCCGCAGCGGTTGAACTGGAACGCCACCGAGCCGCTGGTGCCCAGATTGCCGCCATGCTTGGCCAAGGCGTGACGCACGTCGGCGACGGTGCGTACCGGATTGTCGGTGACGCAGTCGATGATCAGCGCGACACCCGCCGGGCCGTAGCCTTCATAGCGCAGCTCCTGCATGTCGGCGCCGCCATCGGCGCCGGAACCGCGCTTGATCGCGCGATCGATGGTGTCGCGGGTCATGTTGGCCGCCAACGCCTTTTCCACCGCGGAACGCAGCCGCGGATTGCCGGCCGGATCGGCCACGCCGGAGCGGGTCGCCACCGTGATCTCGCGAATCAGCTTGGTGAATACCTTGGCGCGCTTGGCGTCTTCGGCATTCTTGCGACCTTCGATGGACGGCCCTCTTCCCATGACAATGCCTGCACTGTGACAAAGATGAACGAACCGGGAATTTTACCCCATTTCGATCCACGTGCCGGCCGGCAACAATCGGCTCGATTGCCGCAGGGGGTTGATGGCCCGATCAACCGGCGGGCACGAAATGCCCGTGACGCAGGAACTGTGCCGTCTGCCGCGCCACTTCCGGCGAGAACAGCAGGCCGGTGTGATTCGCCTCGACCACGCAATGGTCGGCCAGGCCCGGCAGCCGGGTTTCCTCGACCGCCACGGTGCCGTCATGCTCGCCCTCGAAATGACCCAGCACGGCGCCCAGGCCCAACGGCATGCGGCCGGCGATCATGCCCACTTCGCGCGGCCCGTCCCAGCGCGCGAGACCCTGCCGCAGCAATTCATGGTTGTGCCCCAGCAGGACTTCGCTGCCGCGCCCCCAGCCGGCGAAACCACGCGCCGCCGCGCTGCCCTTCAGCGGCGAACCGAGGCAGACAATACGTCCGGGCGGCAATTCGTTAGCGTCGAGGCAGGCGCGCAGCGCCAGCAGACCGCCGAGGCTGTGACCGACCAGATGTACCGCGTCGGCTTCCGCCGCCAGCTCGGTCATGCGCGCCCGCAGCCGATCCAGGATGCTTTGCTGGGTGGCCGCCACACTCATGTAATCGAACCGGTGAACGCGAAATTCCGCTTCGATCAATCGCCGATGCAGCATCGCCAACGCGAAGCCGCGCATCCACAGACCGTGCAGCAGGATCACATGCTCAGACATGGCGCGGATGATGCCTGACGCAACGTGAAGGAATCCCGGGCAGCAACCGCTCCGGCTCAGCCATCGGCCGCAGTACTGGGCAGCACCTGCACCGACAGTTCCTTCAGCTGTGCCGGGGCAACCGTCGAGGGGGCGTCGGTCATCAGATCCTGCGCGCTGGTGGTCTTGGGGAACGCGATCACGTCGCGGATCGACTCGGTGCCGGCCAGCAGCGCGGCGATGCGGTCGATGCCGAACGCGAGGCCGCCGTGCGGCGGCGCGCCGAACTTCAGCGCCTTGAGCAGGAAACCGAACTTCGCCTCGGCCTCCTCGGCGCCGATGCCGAGCAGATCGAACACCGTGCTCTGCATCTCCGGTCGATGGATGCGGATCGAACCGCCACCGATCTCGTTGCCGTTCAACACCATGTCGTAGCCGCGGCTCACCGCATTGTGCGGATCGGCGCGCAGCTGCGCGGCGTCGTCCACTTTCGGCGCGGTGAACGGGTGATGCAGGGCGACGTAACGCTGTGCTTCGGCGTCGTACTCGAACATCGGGAAATCGGTGACCCACAGCGGTGCCCAGCGGTTCTCCAGCAGGCCGCGATCCTTGCCCACCTTCAGGCGCAGCGCGCCCATGAAATCGGTGACCGTCTTCCACGCGCCGGCACCGAAGAACAGCATGTCGCCGGTCTGCGCGCCGGTGGCCTTGAGGATGGCCGCCAGCGCCGCATCGTCGAGGAACTTCGCCACCGGCGAATGGATCCCCTCGCGCCCCTGTGCCAGATCGTCGATGCGCAGCCATGCCAGCCCCTTGGCACCGTAACGGCCCACGTACTCGGTCAGCACGTCGATTTCCTTGCGGCTGAGCGTGCTGCCGCCGGGCACGCGCAGCGCGGCAACGCGGCCCTGCGCATCATTGGCCGGCCCGGAGAACACCTTGAACTCGACGTGCTTCACCGCCTCGGCGATGTCGATCAGCTCCAGCGCAATGCGCAGGTCGGGCTTGTCCGAACCGAAGCGGCGCATCGCCTCCATCCAGGTCATGCGCGGGAAGGTCGCGTCCAGTTCGATGTTCTGCACTTCCCTGAACACGTGACGGATCAACTCCTCGACGAAGTCCTGCACGTCGCGCTCCTCGACGAACGCGAACTCCAGGTCGAGCTGGGTGAATTCCGGCTGGCGGTCGGCGCGCAGATCCTCGTCGCGGAAGCAGCGCGCGATCTGGTAGTAGCGGTCGAAGCCGGCCATCATCAGGATCTGCTTGAACAACTGCGGCGACTGCGGCAGCGCATAGAACTGCCCCGGATGCACGCGGCTGGGCACCAGGTAGTCGCGCGCGCCTTCCGGTGTGGCCTTGGTGAGGATCGGCGTCTCGATGTCCTGGAAACCACGTGCATCGAGATACTGGCGCAGCACCTGCACCAGCCTGACGCGCTTGCGCATCATCGCCTGCATCTCGGGCCGGCGCAGGTCGAGGTAGCGGTAGGTGAGGCGCATCTCCTCGTTCGGATTCTCGTGCAGCGCGAACGGCAGGTCCTTCGCGGCGTTGAGGATCTGCACCGTGTCGGCGACCAGTTCGACCGTGCCGGTCTTCAGCTTGTCGTTGGCCGCCAGGCGCTTGCGCAGCGTGCCGGTCACGCGCAGGCAGTATTCGTTGCCGATCTCGCCGGCCGTGGCGAACGCCGCGGCGTTGTCCCGCTCGATCACCACCTGCGCGAGGCCTTCGTGATCGCGCAAATCGACGAAGGCCACGTGGCTCTGCAGGCGGATGGTATTGACCCAGCCGCACAGGGAAACGGCCTGGCCGACCAGCGACTCATCGACAAGACCGCAGTAATGCGTGCGCATACGAAAGGGAACTCCGGGCCGCGGGGCGGCATGAGGTTTGCGGCCTGTCGGACCTTGGGCGGGCAATCGGCAAATTCGACTCGACCGGCAAAGCCCGACAGCTGGCCGGGAAAGGACGCGAATATTAGCACCGCCGCTGCAAGCAGGGCGCCGTGCTGACGCACCGCGCCGCCATGCCGGCTTCGCAAGGCTTCCCCCGCACGGCCGACGACCGGGCCACGACGTCAATCAGTCGCCGGCGGCAGCCGGAGCCCGCGCTGCGGTCGATCCAGCCGACGCAGGAGCAGGCGCGGCGGTCGTGGCGGCGGGAGCAACCGCAGCGCTCTTGTCGGCACCGGAGGTACTGCCCGCCTCACCCGCAAGATTGCGTTTCTTGTCGCCATCCTTCTTGAAGTCGGTCTCGTACCAGCCACTGCCGGCGAGGCGGAACGAGGGCGCGGTCACTTGACGCGCCAACTCGGGTTTGCCGCACGCGGGACAATCGGACGGGTCCGGGTCGGACAACTTCTGCAGGCGGTCAAAGGCGTGGCCACAGGCGCGACACGCAAAGGCATAGATCGGCATGAACGGATTCTTCCCGGACGCATCTTCAGGCGTCATCGATGCCGCCAAGTATGGTGCCTGCCTTGCGGATTTCAAGAATGCCGGCGTATCGCCGGCAAGCCATGGCAACGGCGCGGGCCCGGTCATCCGGACCCGGACTGCTGCGGCCGTGATTGTGCGTCGCAAGAAATAACGGCATTCGCGAGAAACGAGCTATTGTTTCATTTGTATCAATTATTTGCTCGCGCCTATCCGGCTCACATGACAAAACCTTGGCAGCCACATTTCGCCAAGTTGACGCGAAGCAGCAATTCAATATAGGGTCAAATTGTCGCAGGGGTGAAGTCGATGAACATCCTGTGATCTCGCTGCTGGGATGCAACGTTCAAATAGACCGATAACTAAATTTTGCGTCAGTCCATTGACTGAATTGGGGAAAATTCATGAGTGATCAATTCTTGCGGCGCCCGCTGGCTGCCGCCCTGCTGCCCTTGCTGGGCATGAGCCTGGCGCTGGCGGCAACCGCGACACGGGCTCAAGACGCCACACCGCCACCCAACAAGAAGGACACCAAACAGCTGCAACAAGTGATCGTGACCGGCACCCGCGCCAGCGACCGTACCGTGGCCGAATCGCTCTCCCCGATCGACGTACTGACGCCGGCGGACATCAACGCCAGCGGCGGTACCGATCTGGGCAGCGCACTGAACAGCTTGCTGCCTTCGCTCGATTTCCCCCGCCCCGCCATCAACGACGGCAATGACGCGATCCGCCCGGCCACCTTGCGCGGCCTGTCGCCGGACGATGTCCTGGTGCTGGTCGACGGCAAGCGCTACCACACCAGCGCGCTGGTGAACTATCTCAATACCACGGTGGGCCGCGGCTCGGCGCCGGTGGATCTTGCCACCATCCCGATCTCCGCGATCGACCACATCGAAGTACTGCGCGACGGCGCGGCCGCCCAGTACGGCTCCGACGCCATCGCCGGCGTGATCAACGTGGTACTCAAGCACGGCGCCGCGAAAGGCAACAACGAAATCACCGCCAATGGCGGCATCATGGACAAGGGGGATGGCGCGCAGAATGGCGTGCAGGGTTCGGTGGGCATCAATCTCGGCGATGCCTCCAGCGGCAAGGCGCCCGGCTGGGCACGGCTGGCGTGGAACTACCAGAACGCGATGAACACCCAGCGCGCGGAAAACTCGGACATCACCACCACCATTGCGCCCACCATCAGCACGATCCCGTACGAGCGCTATGGCGACCCCGCCGTGGTCACCAAACAGGCCATGATCAATTTCGGCTATACGCTGACGCCGGACATGGAGCTTTACGGTTACCTCAACGCCGGTCGGCGCGACGTCACCTCCAACGGCTACTGGCGTCGCTGGTTCCAGGACCGCAACGTGCAGGAAGTCTATCCCAACGGATTTCTGCCGCAGATCGTCAACCACAGCAACGACTATGCCGCCGTGCTGGGCGTGAAAGGCCTGACCGCCGGTAACTGGCACTGGGATCTGTCGGCCGACTACGGCGAAAACATATTGACGTTCGACATCCAGAACAGCATCAACACCAACCTCTACCGCACTACGGGCTCTTCGCCGACCTATTTCCACGCTGGCGTGTTCCGCAACAAGCAAGGCGTGGTCAACCTCGATCTGAACAAGGAATTCAGCTGGGGCTTTCTGCCCAACCCGGTGACCCTGGCCTTCGGCGGCGAGTACCGCAACGAGCGATACGTCATGAATGCCGGTGAACCGGCTTCGTATTTCTTCGACCCCAGTACCATCGTCCCCGGCTCGGCCACCCCGAGCAACCCGTCGGGCACGCCTTACCCGGGCGGCTCGCAGGTGTATCCGGGCATTGCCCCGTCGGAAGCCGGCAGCTTCGGCCGCAACAGCTATGCAGCCTACGTGGACCTGGAGACCGATCTCAGCGACAAGCTTTCGGCTGGCGTCGCCGCGCGCTATGAAAATTACAGCGATGCCGGCTCGACCCGTTCGGGCAAGGTCTCGCTGCGTTACCAGCTGACCGACAGCTTCGCCCTGCGCGGCACGGTGTCCAACGGTTTCCGCGCCCCCTCGCTGGCCCAGCAGAATTACCAGTCCGTGGTGACGCTGCTGCAGGGCGGCGTACTGACCCAGGTAGGCACTTTCCGCACCTCCTCGCCGGTCGCCATTGCTCTCGGCGCCAAGCCGCTGAGTCCGGAAAAATCCAGCAACTACAGTCTCGGTGCGGTATGGCAACCGACCAATGACTTCAGCGCCACGCTGGACATGTACCAGATCCGCATCTGGCATCAGGTTCTGTACACCGATCAGCTTACGGTCGTACCGACACCAGCCAACGGCGAAGTCGGCGCCGCCCAGTTCTTTGTCAATGCCGGCACCACGCGCACCCGCGGCGTGGATCTGATCGGCAACTACCGGATGGATCTTTCCGACTTCGGCAGGCTGAATCTCACGCTCAGCGGCAATTACAACCACACCAAGATCCTGGAAGTGAGCACGCCCGCGTTCGGCCGTGACAGCCAGGGGCTGCTTACCGACGCCACGCCGCGCACCAAGTTCGTGGTGGCCGGCGACTGGCTGTTCCGCCATTTCGACCTGCATGCCAATGTGACGCGGTACGGAACTGTCACCCGACTGGGCGATCTGCCGGATGCTTCGCAGGATCAGACGTTCGCCGCCCGCTGGCTGCTGGATCTCGCCACCAGCTACAACTGGAACGACTGGACCTTCACCGTGGGTGCCGACAACGTCACCAACGTCTACCCGACCAAGGCTTCGTACAACAACATGTACGAAGACCGGCCGGATGGCCTGCAGTATTCCTCGCTGTCCCCGTTCGGCTTCAACGGCCGCTACTGGTACGGCAAGGTCACCTACCGCTTCTGACCTAGCGGGCAAGACTGCAAAGCCAAGGTACACACCCAGAACGCCCCGATAACCGGGGCGTTCTGCATTGGGGGCGGCAACGATCCCGACCGGTGCCGCATCATGAACCGGGACTGGCCATGATCGGCCGCATCGACGCCGCTTGAACCATGTCTGCCATGCATAGATGTTAGCCTCTGGGGTAGAGGACTTGGACAGTCGAGGCGAGAATCCGGCTCTGCGAGGATAGATTTCTGACTCTGAGCGCGGCAATTCTCGGTGGTGCCGCGCTGCAGTGGCCAGTGGGCCGCTGGTCCGATCGCCATGACCGCCGCATCGCGCTGGCCCAGGTTTGCGCGCTTGCCAGCGTGCTGGCACTGCTGCAACTGGTCATGCCCCGATGGCATGGTGCGATGATCGCGCTGATTTTCCTCTACGGCGGGCTGGCCTTCTCCGTGTATCCGATCGTGGTGGCATTCGAGATGCTGTCCGAAGCAGAGGCACCGACCGAGGCGCCGTGAGTCGTTCGGATCGGCCGGCAACAGCCTGCCCAGGGAGCGCCTGTCGGGCTTTGGCCGGCCGACAGGCTCCCAGGCTCAGCGCTTGCTGAAATGCAGGCGGCCCTGCTCCAGATCGACTGCAATGGTGTCGCCGGCAGTGAAGTCGCCCGCCAGCAGTTGCTGCGCCAGCGGGTTCTCCAGCTGTTGCTGGATCGCCCGCTTCAACGGCCGCGCGCCGTAGACCGGATCGAAACCGGCATTGCCCAGCAGCGCCAGCGCGGCGTCGCTGACTTCCAGCTTGAGCTGACGCTCGGCCAGACGCTTCTCCAGCCAGGTCAGCTGGATCTTCGCGATCGCGCGGATCTGGGTTTTGTCCAGTGGCCGGAACACCACGATCTCATCGAGCCGGTTGATGAACTCGGGGCGGAAGTGCGCCTGCACTACGCCCAGCACCGAAGCCTTCATCTGCGTGTACTGCTCTTCGGCATCGCCGCCTTCGCTGTTCTCGGACGCGTCCTGGATCATCTGCGAGCCGAGATTGGACGTCATCACGATCACCGTGTTGCGGAAATCCACCGTGCGGCCCTGGCCATCGGTGAGGCGCCCGTCGTCGAGCACCTGCAGCAGCACGTTGAACACGTCCGCATGCGCCTTCTCCACTTCGTCCAGCAGGATCACGCTGTATGGCCGGCGGCGCACCGCCTCGGTGAGATAGCCGCCCTCCTCGTAACCGACGTAGCCCGGCGGCGCGCCGATCAGCCGGCTCACCGAGTGCTTCTCCATGAACTCGCTCATGTCGATGCGCACCATCGCGTCGGTGGTGTCGAACATGAATTCGGCCAGCGCCTTGCACAGCTCGGTCTTGCCCACGCCGGTGGGACCGAGAAACAGGAACGAGCCGCTGGGCCGGTTCGGGTCGGACAGGCCGGCACGGGCGCGGCGGATCGCATCGGAAACGGCCTTGACCGCCTCGTCCTGGCCGACCACCCGGCGATGCAGAGCGTCCTCCATGTGCAGCAGCTTCTCGCGTTCGCCCTCGAGCATCTTGGCGACCGGAATGCCGGTCCAGCGGGCCACCACTTCGGCGATTTCCTCGGCCGTGACCTTGTCCTGCACCAGCTTGAAATCCTGCTGCTCGGCCGCCTGCGCCGCGGCGAGCTGCTTCTCCAGTTCCGGCAACTTGCCGTACTGAAGCTCGCTCATCTTTGCGTAATCCTGGCGGCGCTGGGCCGACTCCATATCCAGCCGCGCCTGCTCGATCTGCTCCTTGACCCGGGTGGTGCCCTGCAGCGCGGCCTTCTCCGACTTCCAGATCTCATTCAGATCGGAGAACTCGCGTTCGAGTTTGTCGATGTCGGTTTCCAGATCGGCGAGACGCTGCTTCGACTCGCTGTCCTTCTCCTTCTTCAGCATCTCGCGCTGGATCTTCAGCTGGATCAGCCGCCGTTCCAGCCGGTCCAGTTCCTCCGGCTTGGAATCGATCTCCATGCGGATGCGCGAGGCGGCCTCGTCCATCAGGTCGATCGCCTTGTCCGGCAGCTGGCGGTCGGTGATGTAGCGGTGCGACAGCGTGGCCGCCGCGACGATCGCCGGGTCGGTGATTTCCACACCGTGATGCACCGCGTAGCGCTCCTTCAGCCCGCGCAAGATCGCGATGGTGTCCTCGACGGAAGGCTCGCCCACGAAGATCTTCTGGAAACGACGTTCCAGCGCGGCGTCCTTCTCGATGTACTTGCGGTATTCGTCCAGCGTGGTGGCGCCGATGCAGTGCAGCTCGCCGCGCGCCAACGCCGGCTTGAGCATGTTGCCGGCGTCCATCGCGCCGTCGGCCTTGCCCGCGCCGACCATCGTGTGCAACTCGTCGATGAACAGGATCACCCGGCCTTCCTGCTTGGCCAGGTCGTTGAGCACGGCCTTCAGGCGCTCCTCGAACTCGCCGCGGAACTTGGCGCCGGCGATCAGCGCGCCCATGTCCAGCGCCAGCACGCGGCGGTCGCGCAGGCCCTCGGGCACCTCGCCCTTGACGATGCGCTGGGCCAGCCCCTCGACGATCGCGGTCTTGCCCACGCCGGGTTCGCCGATCAGCACCGGATTGTTCTTGGTGCGCCGCTGCAGTACCTGGATGGTGCGGCGGATCTCCTCGTCGCGACCGATCACCGGATCGAGCTTGCCCTTCTCGGCGCGCTCGGTGAGATCGATGCAGTATTTCTCCAGCGCCTGGCGCTGTTCTTCTGCGTTTTCGCTCTGCACCTTCTCGCCGCCGCGCAACTTGTCGATCGCCGCCTCCAGATTCGGCCTGGTCGCGCCGACGGCCTTCAGCGCCGCGCCCAGCTCGCCCTTGTCCTCCAGCGCCGCCAGCACGAACAGCTCGCTGGCGATGAACTGATCGCCGCGCTGCTGCGCCAGCTTGTCGGTGAGGTTGAGCAGCCGGTTGAGGTCGTTGCCGAGGTTGATGTTGCCTTCCTGTCCGCTGACCCTGGGCAGCCGTTCCAGGATCGCGTTGACGCGCTGCTGCAGCGCCGGCACGTTGACCTGCGCCTGGGTCAGCATCGGCGCGGTCGAGCCGCCCTGCTGGTTGAGCAGGGCCGCCATCACATGCGCCGGTTCGAGCATGTTGTGGTCGCGGCCCACGGCCAGCGACTGCGCGTCGGCCAGCGCCTGCTGGAAACGCGAGGTGAGTTTGTCCATCCGCATGAGTCGCTCTCCGTCAGATAGGAAGGCATCGGCCACACTGTCTGCCAAATGCGGACAGGGGCGCATGATTCAAGTCAACGACGGACGCATCCGATCGCGGCGGCGGCCTGTGCTCAGGTCTTTGCCAGCCAGATCAGGCTGGCAAACCGGCCACTGTTCGAGCCCTCCCGGCGATACGAGTAAAAACGCGGGTCGGTCAGCGTATCGAAGCCGCCACCATGAACGCGGGTAATGCCGGCGGCCGCAAGTCGCTGTCGCGCGAGCGCGGCCAGATCGCACCACCAGTGTCCGGGCCGGGTCGGCGTGAAGCAGTCTGCGGCCATGGGTTCGTGCTCGACGAACGCTGTACGTACCTCTTCGCCCACTTCATAGGACTGCGCGCCGATGCACGGGCCGAGCCAGGCCAGCTGTCGCTCCGGCGGGACCTGCAGCTGCTCCGCGGTCGCCTCCAGCACACCGGCGGCCAGCCCGCGCCACCCGGCATGCGCGGCGCCGATCGCGCTGCCGTCGTCGGCGCAGAACAGGACCGGCAGGCAGTCGGCGCTGAGAATCGCCAGCACGGTACCGGGCAGGCGCGAGACTGCCGCATCCGCCTGCGGCTCGTCGCTGCTCGGCAGCGGCCCCAGCTCGGCCACGCTGCGGCCGTGCACCTGCCGCAGCCAGCGCGGCGCCGCCGGCAAATCCAGCGCCTGTTGCAGCACGCTGCGATTGCTGCCGACCGCATCGGGCTGATCGCCATTGCGCAGCCCGAGGTTGAAGCGGCCGAACGGCGGCAGCGAAACGCCCGGTCCGTCGCGCGTGGTGACGGCCGTGCGCACTTTTTTCGGCGCCGGCCAGTCGGGGAATATCCATGGTTCGGTCATCGCCGGCCCGCCCGGTTCAGTAGTCGTCCGCGCCATGGACGAGCAGATCCTGACGCAGCGCCTCGATCAAGGCCTGCTGATCGGCCGGCCGTTCGGCGCTGAAGGACAATGCTTCCCCACTGACCGGGTGGATGAATGAAAGCCGCTCCGCATGCAGCGCCTGCCGGCGGAATCCGCGCAGCGCGGCGATCAGTTCCGGCGTGGCGCCCCTGGGCAGTTTCAGGCCGCCGCCGTACAGCGGATCGCCCAGCAGCGGATGCTTGATGTGCGCCATGTGCACGCGGATCTGATGGGTGCGGCCGGTTTCCAGCTGGCACTGCAGCAGGCTGTGGGCCCGGAAGCGTTCGCGCAGCCGGTAATGGGTGACCGCGTGCCTGCCGTCCTCTTCGTCGCGCACCGCCTGGCGCAGCCGATCGCCCATCGATCGGCCGATCGGCGCGTCTACCGTGCCGCCGGCCACCATCGTGCCCAGCACTACCGCCTCGTACTGCCGCTCCACCTCGTGGCGCGACAGCAGATCGACCAGCGCGGTGTACGCCGGCAGGGTCCTGGCCACCACCATCAGGCCGGAGGTGTCCTTGTCGAGCCGATGCACGATGCCGGCACGCGGCAGCTGCGCCAGCTTCGGATCATGATGCAGCAGCGCATTGAGCAGGGTACCGGCCGGGTTGCCGGCCCCCGGATGCACCACCAGCCCGGCCGGCTTGTTCAGCACCAGCAGGTGCGCATCCTCGTGCACGATCTGAAGCGCGATCGCCTCGGGCGCACTGCTCACCTCCGCCGCCAGCTCGACTTGCAGCCGCACCAGCTCGCCACCGTGCAGCAGCTGGCGGGGCGGCACCTGCATGCCATCCAGCGTCACCGCGCCGGACTTGATCCAGCCAGTGAGCCGCGAGCGCGAGTAATCCGGGAACATCTCGGCCAGCGACTGGTCGAACCTGCGTCCTGCCGCCGTCAGCGGCACTGCCGCCTCGTGCCGGATCACGGTCATGCCTTCCCCCACGGGCGGCCGCCGGTTTCGGCTATCATGCCTTTTCGATCAAACATCCGAATTCATTCCCATGCGTGTTCCCAAGTTGCCGATGCCCAAATTGCCTGCACTGAGGGCGTTCGCCCTGTTCGCGCTCATCGTGTCGATGAGCGCCTGTTCGATATTCGGCTCCAAACGCAACACCCTCGACACCCTGCCGGTGGATGCGCTGTACAACAAGGCCCACGCGTCACTGGAATATGGCGACTATTCGGCAGCCACCAAGCAGTACCAGCGTCTGATCGCACGTTTTCCGTCCGGCAAATACAATCAACAGGCCCAGCTCGATCTGGCGTATTCGCAGTTCAAGGACAACCAGCCGGACGATGCGTATTCGACCGTCAACCGCTTCATCAAGACCTATCCGGCCAACCAGCATGTTGATTATGCCTACTACTTGCGTGGTCTGATCAATTTCGATCGCACCAGCGGCATGATCGAGCGCTTCATCTACCGCGAGAGTTCCGACACGCGCCGCGACCAGAGCTACAGCCTGCAGGCGTTCGACGACTTCTCCGAACTGTCGCGCCGCTTTCCCGACAGCGCCTACACGGCCGATGCGCGCCAGCGCATGATCTATCTGCGCAACAATCTGGCGCAGTACGAGATCAACGTGGCCGAGTTCTACCTGCGCAACAAGATCTATATCGGCGCGGCAGACCGTGCCCAGTACGTGATCGAGCACTATCAGCAGGCGCCGCAGACCGGCGACGCCCTGGCGATCCTCACCCGCAGCTACCTGGCACTGGACCACAAGGGACTGGCTGCCCAGACCCGCAAGGTGCTGGCGCTGAACTACCCGGATCATCCCTACCTGACCGATCCGAAGTGGCCGCGCTCGCCGTCCCTCCTGCGCAAGCTGATCCCGTTCTCCGGGCACCACTGATCCGCTTCGCCGCCACCGGCAGCAGCCTGCCGGCGGGCTGCTGCCGTGTTGTTCAATGCCAGCCTGACGTGATCGGATAACGCCGCTCGCGCCCGAACGCCCTGGTGGTCACGCGCGGCCCCGGCGCCGACTGTCGCCGCTTGAACTCGTTCTGCAGTACCAGCCGCACCACCCGGCGCACGGTGTCGACAGGAAAACCCTGTGCCGTGATCTCCGCCTGCGATTGCTCGGCCTCGATGAAACGGGCAAGGATGGCATCCAGCTGGTCATACGCCGGCAGCGAATCCTGGTCGATCTGGTTGTCGCGCAATTCGGCCGATGGCGCCCGCTCGATCACTTCCGGCGGGATGGTCCAGGAGCCGGGACCGGGGACCGGGGACCGGGGACCGGCAAGGCTGTCGGTATCGGTGAGGCATCGCGCTTGCGCTCCGGTCCCCGGTCCCCGGTCCCCGGTCCCATTGCGCCACCGCGCCAGCTGGTACACCACAGTCTTGTAGACATCCTTCAACGGCGCATAGGCACCGCACATGTCGCCGTACAGGGTGGCGTAGCCGACGGCCATCTCGCTCTTGTTGCCGGTGGACAGCAGCAGACGACCATGCTTGTTGCTGAGCGCCATCAGCATCACGCCGCGCGTGCGCGACTGCAGGTTTTCCTCGGTGGTGTCGGCCGCCTTGCCGGCAAACGCCGGGGCCAGCGCCGACAGGAACGACGCGCAGGTCCGCTCGATGTCGATGACGTGGTAAGCCACGCCGAGCCGCTCGGCCTGCGCGCGCGCGCCGTCCAGTGACAGCTGCGAGGTATAGCGGGTGGGCATCATCACCGCGGTGACCCGATCCGCTCCCAGTGCATCGACCGCCAGCGCCAGCGTCAGCGCCGAGTCGATGCCGCCGGACAGGCCCAGCAGCACGCCGGGAAAACCGTTCTTGTCGATGTAGTCGCGGATGCCGCGCACCAGTGCGGCGTACAACGTCGCCGCAGGCGAGGCATCGGCGGCCACCGGCCAGTTCTGGGCATGCAGGGTGTGCGTGGCCGGATCGAACTCGGCCCACAGCAGCGCGTCGACGAAGGCCGGCGCCCGTGCCGCGATCGAGCCGTCGCCATTGACCAGCATCGACGCGCCGTCGTAGACCAGTTCGTCCTGGCCGCCGACCAGGTTGAGATAGGCGATCGCGCAACCGGTTTCGCGCGCCCGCGCCACCAATACCGCTTCGCGCCTGGCCTGTTTGGCGTCGTCCCAGGGCGAGGCATTGATCACCACGATCAGCTCGGCGCCGGCCGCCGCCGCCTGTGCCGCCGGCTCCGGCTGCCACACGTCCTCGCAGATCAGCAAACCGACCTGTACACCGTCGATCGTCGCCGTGACCGTGCCGCGGCCGGACTGAAAGTAGCGCTTGTCGTCGAATACGCCGTAGTTCGGCAACGCCTGCTTGTGTGCCGTGACCTCGACCCGCCCCGCGCGCAGCAGGCTGGCGGCGTTGTACACCGCCCCCTCGCCGTGCGGATGGCCGATCAGCGCGGCGATGCCGCTGGTGCTGCTCGCCAGCGCGGCCAGTTCGCTGTCGCAGGCGGCCAGAAAACTCGGCCGCAACAGCAGATCCTCCGGCGGGTAGCCGCTCAGGGTCAGCTCTGGAAACAGCACCAGTCCGGCGCCGCCGGCGCGTGCCTGCGCGATCAGGTCGCCTGCCTTCGCGGCATTCGCCGCCACCGCGCCGACCGCAAAATCGAACTGGGCCAGCGCCAGACGCAGCTTTGCCATGAACCTGTTGCTCCATAAATGACGAAGGCCGCGACGGGTGGTCGCGGCCTTCGCATTTTAGCGCTCTGTGCGCGACTTGCTTCGGACTGGCGACGTCCTCTCGCCGCGCCCCGTTCTGGTGTAGGAGCGCACCTTGTGCGCGAATGCTCTTGCTTCACACGCCTCAAGAGCATTCGCGCACAGGGTGCGCTCCTACATCACCAGAAGCATTCGCGCACTTCGGTGCGCTCCTACATCAGCTTGGCGAGCGTCTTGCCCAGGTCGGCCGGCGACTTCACCGTGGTGACGCCGGCCTTCTCCAGCGCGGCGAACTTCGCCGCGGCGGTGCCCTTGCCCCCGGAGATGATCGCGCCGGCATGTCCCATCCGCTTGCCGGCCGGGGCCGAAGCGCCGGCGATGAACGACACCACCGGCTTGGTCACGTACTCGCCGATGAACTCGGCGGCGTCTTCCTCGGCGCTGCCGCCGATCTCGCCGACCATGATGATGCCCTCCGTCTGCGGATCGTCCTGAAACAGCTTGAGGCAATCGATGAAGCTCAGCCCGTTGATCGGATCGCCGCCGATGCCGATGACCGTGCTCTGGCCCAGGCCCTCGTTGGTGGTCTGGAACACGGCTTCATAGGTCAGCGTGCCCGAACGCGACACGATGGCGACCCTGCCCGGCATGTGGATGTGGCCCGGCATGATGCCGATCTTGCACTCGCCCGGGGTGATGATGCCGGGGCAGTTCGGCCCGATCAGCACGGTTTCCGGATGCTGCTGCAGCACGTTCTTCACGCGCAGCATGTCGAGCACCGGAATGCCCTCGGTGATCGCCACGATCACGCGGATGCCGGCGTCGATCGCTTCCAGAATGGAATCGGCCGCGAACGGCGGCGGCACGAAGATCACCGACGCGTCGGCACCGGTCTCGAAGACCGCTTCGGACACGCTGTTGAAGACCGGCAGGCCGATGTGCTCGCTGCCGCCCTTGCCCGGCGTGACGCCGCCCACCACCTGGGTGCCGTAGTCGATCGCCTGTTCGGCGTGGAAGGTACCCTGCTGGCCGGTGAAGCCCTGCACGATCAGCTTGGTGTTCTTGTTGACCAAAACGCTCATGAGTTATGTCCTGTGCTCGTGTAGGAGCCCGCTTGCGGGCGATGCTCTTGGCTCTGATGCCACATCAAGGCAGAGGCATCGCCCGCGAGCGGGCTCCTACCGGATGATTATTGGGCCGCGGCCACGGCTTTGCGCGCCGCGTCGTTGAGATCGTCGGCCGGTGTGATCGCCAGACCGGAGTTGGCCAGCAGCTCACGTCCCAGCTCCACGTTGGTGCCCTGCAGGCGCACCACCACGGGAATGGTCAGGCCCACTTCCTTCACCGCGGCGATGATGCCCTCGGCGATCAGGTCACAGCGCACGATGCCGCCGAAGATGTTGACCAGGATGCAGCGCACCTTGTCCGAGGACAGGATCAGCTTGAACGCCTCGGTCACCCGCTCCTTGGTGGCGCCGCCGCCGACGTCGAGGAAGTTGGCCGGCTCGCCGCCCGCCAGCTTGATCACGTCCATGGTGGCCATCGCCAGGCCGGCGCCGTTGACCATGCAGCCGATGGTGCCGTCCATCGTCACGTAGTTGAGGTTGTGCTGCACGGCAGCGGCCTCGGCGGCGTCTTCCTGGCTCAGGTCGCGCATCGCGGCCAGGTTCGGGTGGCGGAACTCGGCGTTGTCGTCGGAGTTGACCTTGCCGTCGAGCGCGGCCAGATTGCCGTCTTCCAGGATCGCCAGCGGATTGAGCTCGACCAGCGCCAGATCCTGCTCGTTGAACAGCTTGTACAGGCCCAGCATGATTTTCGTCAGCTGGTTGACCTGCTTGGCGGTCAAGTCCATCGCGAAGCCGAGCTGACGACACTGATACGGCTGCAGCCCTTCGACGAAATCGATCACGATGGTGTGGATGTCTTCCGGAGTGTCCTTGGCCACCTGCTCGATGTCCACGCCGCCATGCTTGGAGGCGATGAACGAGATCGCCTTCGAGTCGCGGTCGACCAGGATCGACAGGTACAGTTCGCGGGCGATGTTGGTGGCATCGGTGACCAGCACCAGGTTCACCGGCAGCGCACGGCCGGCGGACTGGTAGGTTTCCATCTGGGTGCCCAGCATGCCCTTGGCGGCGGCGCGAACGTCGTCGAGGCTCTTGCAGAACTTCACGCCGCCGGCCTTGCCGCGGCCGCCTGCGTGGATCTGCGCCTTGACCATCCACTGCGTGCCACCCAGGTGTTTGGCGACATCGACGGCGGCGTCGGGGGAATTGGCGATCTTGCCCGGCGGAACGGCGATGCCGTACTGCGCGAACAGTTCTTTGGCCTGGTATTCGTGGAAATTCATTCGATACCTCGAGCGAACGGAAAAAACGTGGCGACCGCACGCGTAAAATCACTAGCGCAGGCCAGGAAGGTCGGACGGCGGAGTAACGCGCTGCCGGCATGCAGTACGCGGCCGCCGGAACCGGCGAAACCGCGCAATACGGCCAGCCATTTTCGCGGAAGCGGGCCACGATGAAAAGGGCGGCGTATTTTCCTGCCCTGCAGCCCGGCCCGGCATGCCCGGATAGTCAACCGGAGCGGGTGCCGGCCAAACCACACGCCAGGTCCCGGCATGCCTGGCGCCACGGTGTCCACGAAGCAGGGAAACCCGGCAACCGCCACCGCTCCAGCGAATCGCTGCCGACCGGCAGCCTTCCACAGCTGCCCTGGTATACGGTGGATCAGCCCGATCTATACTCATCCGGAACCGTCATCGGATGACCCGCGAAGTGTCAAGCACCGCATCACTGTCCAGCTCGGCAACCGGCGCCGCGACGATCCGTCACGAGCTGTCGTTCCTCAACGTGTTCCGTCTGGTGCAGGCGCTGGTGTATGTCGGCCTCGCCTACAGTCCCGGCTGGCTGGGCTGGCCCGAGCTGGGGGCGGCGGATTTTGCCCACAGCGTGACCGGACTGTACCTGCTGTTTGCGCTGGTCTCGCTGCTGTTCAATCGCCGCAGCATGCCGTACGCCAACATGGCGGTCTCGGTCGCCCTGGTGGTGGACATCGCCGCCGCCGTGCTCACGATTTCCGCCATGCACGATGCACGCATCGGCATCGCGATGATGCTGGCGGTGAACCTCAGCGCCGGTGCGTTGATCCTGCCCTTGCGGCTGTCCAGTTTCTTTGCCGCACTGGCCACGCTGGGCATGCTCGGACATCTTTTTGTGGGTACCCAGTGGGGCAACAATCCCGGCGATCGCGATCTGCTGGAAGCCGCCCTGTTCGGTCTGGCGTATTTCGCCAGCACCACCTTGTGCCATGTGCTGGGCCGGCAGTTGCGCGCCACCGAGGCGCTGGCCGAGCAGCGCAGCACCGACCTGGCCAACCTGGCGCAGGTCAACGAGCTGATCATCCGCCGCATGAAGACCGGCGTGCTGCTGGTCGACGACGCCAACCGCATCCACCAGATCAACGAATCGGCCTGGATGCTGCTGGGCAACCCGGGCGCCAACCAGCGCGATCTCGGGCAACTGGCGCCGGAGCTGTCGCGCCGGCTTTATCACTGGATGACCTCCGGCAAGCTGGACGAAACCGCCACCCAGCTCGCCGACGGCGTGCCCGAAGTGGTGCCGCGCTTCAGCCGCCTGGCGCCCAACGACGACTCGCATGTGCTGATCTTCCTGGACGACACCTCGCTGCTGTCGCGCCGAGCCGAGGAACTCACGCTGACCTCGCTGGGCCGCCTGTCCGCCTCGATCGCCCACGAGATCCGCAATCCACTGGCGGCGATCCGCTATTCGGCACAGCTGCTGGCCGAGTCCCAAAGCATGGACAGTACCGACCAGCGCATGGTCGAGATCATCAACAATCACTGCATCCGGCTCAACGAGATCATCGAGAACATCCTGCAGCTGTCGCGACGCGAACGCTCACGGCCCGAGACCCTGGACCTGGGTCACTGGGCGCAGGATTTCGTCGAGGAATACAGCCAGGGCAATGATCTGGGCGCCGATTCGCTGCGGGTCATCGCCAGCGGCAGCGAACCGGTCGTGGCGATGGCCGACCCGCAGCAACTGCAGCAAGTGGTGTGGAACCTGGTGCAGAATGCGCTGCGCTACGGCCGCATGCCGGGCGAGCCGGCACGGGTCATGGTGGTGGCCCGGCAGGGCGAACATGGCGTGCCGATCCTGGAAGTGATCGATCGCGGCCCCGGCATCGCGCCCAAGGTCGCCGCGCAGATCTTCGAACCGTTCTACACCACGCACGAATACGGCACCGGGCTGGGCCTCTACCTGGCGCGGCAGATGAGCGAAGCGAACCAGGCGGCACTCGATTATGTCCGTGTCGCCGGCGGCGGCAGCTGCTTCCGCCTGATCCTGACGCCGGCCCACAAGGGCAAGTCCACCGGCGAGGAAGTGTCGGCGGTCTAGCAGCCTGTCGGGCCGCTCATCAGGTCGAACGCACGATCAGCGTGACCGGCAAGGTTTCCGACTTCACCGGTTGCCCGTGGATCAACGCCAGCACCTTGCGTGCCAGTTGAGTGCCGCCTTCCTGCCAATCCTGACGTACCGAGCTCAGTGGCGGGATGAAGCTTGCCCCCAGCGGCATGTCGTCGTAGCCGACCACCGAAACATCGCCGGGGACGGAACGACCGAGCTCCAGCGTGGCGCGGATCGCGCCCATCGCCAGCAAATCGCTGCAGGCGAAAATGGCGTCGAAGTCGACCTTGCGTGCATGCAGCGAGTGCACCGCATCCATGCCCGAGTCCGGCGTGAATTCGTCCCGGCGCATCAGCAAGGGCTTGATGCCGTGCCGGGCCAGCGCATCGACGAAACCGTTCAGTCGCGCGAAGATTTCGGGATGGCTGGGATTGCCGATGAATACCGGGCGACGACGCCCCAGCGCGACGAAATGATCGGCCACCACGGCACCGCCCAGCCGGTTGTCGCTGCCGACCACCACATGCGAGTCGCCTGCCGTACCGGCACCCCACACCACCATCGGCAGACCCAGCTTGTCGAACCGCCGCACCGCGTCCTGATGCACGCCCTGACCAAGCAGGATCAGGCCATCGGCGCCCTGCACCGCGGCGGCGCTGGCACCTTGTCGCGTGGTCAGCAGCACGCTGTAGCCCGCCGCCGTCAGTTCCTGCGAAATGCCGCCGAGCAGCACCAGCGGATAGGGATCGAACATGGTGCGGTCGGTGGATGGCTTCATTTCCACGATCACCGCCACCGTGTGGCTGCGGCGCAGGCGCAGGTTGCGCGCGTTCACATTGAGCTTGTAGCCATGCTCGAGGGCAAGCGCCTGGATGCGTTCGCGGGTGGTGACGTTGACCAGCGGACTATCGCTGAGTGCTCTTGAAACGGTGATTTTGGAAATTCCGGCCAGATCCGCCAGATCGGCCATGGTCAGGCTCGACTGGCGGGCATCGTCGGCGGCAGGTTTTCTGCTTTTGCGGCTCAAGACCGACCTCGGTTGCGGATACTGACGACGGGGGATGGCATCAATCTCGTGAGAGTACAGGTGACACCGCACAAAAAAAAATCCGAGCACTGGCTGACCGGCATGATTTTTTTGCGCACCTGCAGCAACACAGAGCTTTTTTTCAAGTCATGCGTGCCGACTCGCGGCGCCTGAGCAAATGGCGCCAGCGGGATCCCGCTGGCGTGCCCGGCGCCAGCGGCAACGATGCACCGCAGCAAATGATACCGATGTCTTGTTATCGGTATCATTTGCTGCGATGCTTGCGCCCCAGTCCGCTGCCGGGTGCCGCAAATCGCAGCAGACACGGCACGTCGAAAGAGTCTGAGGGAGGGAGTCGAGTGGTCAATCCAGAGGCACTGCTGCCCGTTGCGGCAGCTGTGAACGCTCCCGTGGAAACGGATATCGACCCGTGGCGACTGGTTCGCCGCGGACACGATCCCGCCGGTTTCGCCCAGGACGAAAGCCTGTTCGCCCTGGCCAACGGCAGCCTGGGGGTACGCGGCAATCTGGAAGAAGACCCCAGCACCAGTCAGGGCGCTTTCCTGTCCGGTGTGTGGGAGCGCTCGCCGATCGACTACCACGAACGTTTTCCGGGCCTGGCGCACCATACCGACACACGCGTCCCGGTCGCCGATGCCGCCCGCATCCAGTTGCGCCTGGGCGACACGCCGGTTCAATTGAGCCAGGGCGAATGGCAGGCGTTCGAACGCGTGCTGGACCTGCGCAACGGCTGTTACCGACACAGCCTGCGCTGGCGTTCGCCCGGCGGTACCACGCTTCAGATCGAGGCCGAACGCATCGTGGCGCTGGACGAACCCGGCCTGCTGGCGATCCGTTACCGGGTGCGCTCGATCGACTATTCCGGTCCGATAACTCTGACGTCGGCGATCGACACGGCACGCGGAGCCGCCGAACAAGGCAGCGACCCGCGCATCGGCGCACATCTGCAGGGCGGCCTGCAGATGACCGACGCGCAGGCCGGGGAAACCCTCGCCTGGGTGGCGCAGCGGACCACACACAGTGCCATCCGGCTGGTCTGCGGGCAGCGGCATCGGCTGCTGGATTCCCGGCTGCATTTTCGCGATGCGCTGAACCTGCCCCACGGCGTGGTGCAGGTCTACGCCGGTATGCTGGCGCCGGGGGAAGATGTGGCCCTGGAAAAACACGTGGCCTACGCATGGTCGTCGCCGAACGGCAGCGAATCCGATCACAGCCTGCGCGACACCGTCGAGAACACCCTGGAAGGCGCCGTGGCCGCCGGTTACCCGGCGCTGCTGGCCCGTCAGGCCCGCAGCCTCGAATGCTTCTGGCGCGAGGCCGACCTGGCCATCGATGCCAATCCGGCGATCGAACAGGCGCTGCGCTTCAACCTGTTCCATCTGTTCCAGTCCAGCGGGCGCGACGGCAACGGCAGCACGGCGGCCAAGGGCCTGACCGGCGAGGGTTACGAAGGCCACTACTTCTGGGACGCCGAGGCCTTCATGCTGCCGGTGCTGGCATCGACGGCACCGGCGCTTGCGCGCAGCATGCTGATCTACCGCTATCGCACACTGGAGCGCGCCCGGCTGCATGCGCGCGAGATGGATCACCCGCGCGGCGCTCTGTACGCATGGCGCACGATCAGCGGCGACGAGTGCTCGGCCTATTTCCCCAGCGGCTCGGCGCAGTACCATATCAACGCCGCGATCGCGTGGGCGATCCGGTTGTATGTCGATGCCAGCGGCGATGAGGCATTCCTGCTGGCGCAGGGCGCGGAGATGTTGTTCGAAACCGCGCGCATATGGCTGCAGGTCGGCCACTTCAGCCCACGCCGGCAAGGTGCCTTCTGCATCCATGAGGTGACCGGGCCGGACGAATACTCCGCGCTGGTCGACAACAACCATTACACCAATCGCATGGCCCAGCGGCATCTGCACGACGCCGCGGCCGTCGCCGAATGGATGGCCGCGACACACCCCGACGACTACGCCGTGCTGGCCGCACGCATCGACCTGCAAGCCGACGAGGCAGCCCAATGGCAACGCGCGGCAGAGGCGATGTACCTGCCGGTGGACGCGGCACTGGATATCTTTCCGCAGGACGACGGCTTCCTCGAAAAACCGCGCCTGCCGAAAAACATCGCGAACGCGCCAGGCAAGCAGCCGCTGCTGCTGCGCATGCATCCGCTGAGCATCTATCGCCACCAGGTGTGCAAGCAGGCGGACACGCTGCTTGCGCTGATGCTTGCCGGCGAGCGGGTCGATGTCGGTGCCAAACGCCGCAATTTCGACTACTACGAAGACGTCACCATCCACGACTCCACCCTGTCGGCGTCGACGTTCGCGGTGATCGCGGCGGAAGTGGGCTACGCGGACAAGGCCTTCGACTATTTTCTCGACACCTTGCGGGTCGATCTCGACGACCTGCACGGCAACGCGGCACATGGCGTGCACATGGCTGCGATGGCCGGCAGCTGGCTGGCGCTGACCTGGGGTTTCGGCGGCCTGCGCGTGATCGATGGCCAGCCCGCGTTCGCACCGCGACTGCCGGGTGGATGGAAAAGCTATCGCTTCGGGCTGCGCTGGCGCGATGCCCATCTGCGGGTGGAAGTCGACGGCACCGGCGTGCAGTACACCCTGACTGACGGCGAGCGCATGACGTTTCTGCACACCGGCCTGCCGCAGCAGTTGCACGCGGGCGAATCGATGCGTCTGCAGCGCGCCGATGGCGGCGGTGCCAGGCATGCACTGCCGTACCCCTTCAAGGCGGTCATCTTCGACCTGGATGGCGTGATCGCCGACACGGCGGTGGTCCATCACGCGGCATGGAAACAACTGGCCACCGAAATCGGCGTGCCCTTCGACGATGCCCTCGGCGAGCGCCTGAAGGGCGTGGATCGGCTCGCCTCGCTGGACATCGTGCTCGAAGGCGCGACGCAGCATTATTCGGCCGCCGAAAAACAGGCACTGGCGGCGCGCAAGAACGAGTACTACAAACAGCAGATCGAACACTTCGGGCCGCAGCATCTGTTGCCCGGCGCCCGCGCCGCGATCGAATCGGCGCGCCGTGTCGGACTCAAGATCGGGCTGGCATCGGCCAGCCGCAACGCACCGCGGCTGCTGCAGCGGCTGGGTATCGACGGACTGTTCGACCACGTGGTCGACGCCAACCTGATCAACCGATCCAAGCCGGACCCGGAGATCTTTCTGGCGGCGGCCAATGCGCTCGGCGTGGCGCCGGGTGAGTGTCTCGGCGTGGAAGACGCCGCCGCTGGCATCGCCAGCATTCATGCCGCGGGGATGGCGGCAATTGGAATCGGCCAGGCGCGAGCACTGGCCGAAGCAGATGTGGTGTTGCCGAACATCGCAGGGCTCGACATAGGCGCTTTTACAACAACCTGACCGGTGAACCGACGTGAACATATCGGTCGATATGTCGCGATCAAATCCAAATTAATGGGGAGACTCCGAAATGAACAACCGCAAGCATCTAAACCGATTGGCATTGTCGGCGGCCATCGCTGCCACCCTCATGTCCGGCGCCGCGATGGCGCAGGACAGCGGGCAAGCGCAGGGCGCGAAAACGACGGCCGCGAACAAACGCGCGCAGCAGGAAACCGATGCAAAGACCATCAAGAGCCTGCAGCAGGTCGTCGTGACCGGTTCGGCAACCGGCGTGAAGAAGATCGATGCAAGCTACACGATCACCACGGCAAATGCCGAGCAGATCAGGGAGGCCAATCCGAAGAGCACGGCAGATCTGCTGAAGATCGCGCCCGGCCTGTGGCCGGAGTCGACTGGCGGCCAGACCGGCGCGAACATCGAAATCGCCGGCTTTCCGGGTGGCGGCGATGCGCCCTTCAACACTGTTCAGCTGATGGGCTCGCCGCTGTATGGCATGCCGACCCTGTCGTTCTTCGAGCAGACCTCGATCTTCCGCCTCGACGACACGATCGAACGCGTCGAGATCCTGCAGGGCGGCCCGTCGGTGGTCTTCGCCGACGGCCAAATCGGCGCCACCGAGAACTTCATCCTGAAGCAAGGCACCGCCAAGCCCTCCGGAAGCGTCGGCCTCACCTACGGTTCGGAAGGCCTGTGGCGTGCCGACGGCTTTTACGGCTTCAAGATCGCCGATGACTGGTACGGCAGCATCGGCGGTTTCTGGCGCACTTCTGATGGCGTCCGCAGTCCGCAGTTCAAAGCCGACGAAGGCGGCCAGCTCACGGCCACGCTGACCCACGACACGGAAAACGGGTCGATGATGTTCTATGCCCGCCGGCTCGACGACAAGAACCAGTTCATCACGCCGATCCCGCTGATTCAGACCGGCACCGATCACTTCAGCGCCTATCCCGGCTTCGACCCACTTACCAGCACTTACTACAGCAAGGCCATCCAGCATGTGTTCCTGGCCGGCTATCCTGGTGGCGGCACCCGTGCCGATCTCGCCAACGGTCGCGGCGCGAAGATGAATTTCTTCGGCGGCAACTTCGACTACGACCTCAGCAACGGCTGGACGCTCAGCGACAAGTTCCTGATCGACGAGGGCGATGTCGACACCAATGCGCTGTTTTCAGGCAGCAACCCGGCCACCCTCAACGACGAGCTCTACAACACCCCGACCGGCTTTGGCGGCTTCCAGCTCCCGTCCGGGTCGGCCACGGCCACCTATGTCGGCGGCGGTGCGGTCGATCCCAACCAGAGCGTGATCCATCAGGGCTGGTGGTTCATCCACAAGCACTTGAAGAACATCAACAACGATTTCCGCCTGAGCAAGGAAATCTTCGACGGCAACACGCTGACCGCCGGCCTGTATCTGGCGCACTACACCGATAGCGACCAGTGGGCGCTGGGCAACCAGATGCTGATGACCAACACGCCGAATGCCCGCCCGATCACAGTGTCCTACGTGAATGGCGGCAACACCTACCAGCTGACCGACAATCAGGGCTTCCTCGACAACGGTGGCTACAACATCACCGAACACGGCGTCGCCACCAACAAGGCGTTCTACCTGTCCGATTCGTGGCGCGTCGGCCAGTGGCTGTTCGATGCCTCGGGACGTCTCGAAAACGAGCACGCCAAGAACACCGTATGCAACCTCAGCAACGTCGACCTGGACAACAATCCGCTCACGCTCTACAACAATTCCGTGCCGGTCTGCAACGGCACGTTCTCCGTGACCGACTACAACAAGACGCACACTTCCTGGACCGTGGGCGCCAACTATGAGCTGGCCGACAACATGAGCGTCTATGTGCGCGCCAACAAGGGCGTCCATTTCGGCGACTTCGACAATGCGCTGCGCGGCAATACCACCGGCAACACGCCGCCGCTGCAGAAGATCCAGAACCTCGAAGCGGGCTTCAAATACCAGTCGCCCCTGGTCTATGCGGACATCAGCATCTACCACAAGCAATTCGACGGATTGACCTACCAGCCGACCGACGGTGCGGGCAGGCCTGTCGGCAGCCCGTTGCTGTACGGTTCGGATTCCAAGGGCATCAACCTGGTCGGCGCCATCACGCCGGTGGAAAACCTGAAGCTGCAAGTCGTCGCGAATTATCTCGATGGCCACTACTCGCACTACTCCGCCTGCATCCCGTACGTGAATTCGGTCACAGGCAACGGATGTGCGCTGATTCAACGGCAAGCAGTTGCAGCGTCAGCCGAAATTCCGCTACATGCTGACGCCGAGCTACCGGATTCCGTTCAGCTGGGGCGATGTGACCACCTTCGTGACCTACTCGCACGTCGGTCCGCATACCCAGGATCAGTCGGCCCTGCAACAGCTGGGCACGTACAGCACATGGGATTTCGGCGTGATCGCGAATGTCCAGAAGAACTGGCAGCTGCGTCTGCAGGGCACCAACATCACCAACGAGCTGGGCCTGACCGAGAGCAACTCGCGCATCTTCGGTGCCGCCGCCGGTGCGGGCGGCGTGATCCTGGCCCGTCCGCTGGAAGGCAGGGAGGTCAATTTCCAGGTCAAGTACGTATTCTAAGCAAGTTCCAAGCTGTTACCCCCGCCGAAGGGCGGTCCGGATCGGCACTCTCCACGATCCGGGCCGCCGCTTCGGCACCTGATGTCACAAGCAGGGAACACCATGAACCGACTTCGCATGATCGTCGCGCTGGCGCTGATCTACATGATCTTCGCCATCCTGCTCAACAGCGTCGGCACGGTGATCCTGCAATCCATCGTCAGCTACGGCATCGGCAAGCCGCAGGCCAGCCTGCTGGAGCTGTTCAAGGATCTGACGATCGCGATTACCTCGTTCCTGGTCGCCTCGTTCCTGCCGTTGCTCGGCTACCGGCGCGCGATGATGCTGGCGCTGGCGATCGTCGGCAGCGCCTGCATGCTGATGCCGCTGTACCCCGGTTTTCACACCACCGAACTGCTGTTCACCTGCATCGGCATTTCATTCGCGCTGGCCAAGGTCGCGGTGTATTCCTCGATCGGGCTGCTGACCAGCGACAAGGCCGAACACGGGCGGCTGACCAACACCATCGAAGGCCTGTTCATGGTCGGCGTGCTGGCCGGCGGATGGATCTTCAGCGCCTTCATCGACCATGCCGATCCGGCGAACCCGGTCTGGCTCAACGTTTACTGGCTGCTGGCCGCGATCTGCCTGGCGATCATCGCGCTGCTTGCCACCTCGAAGCTGGACGAATCGGCGGCGCATTCGAAACGGACCAACTCGATCCGCGGTTCGTTGATCGAGATGCTGCAGCTGTTCGTGCGGCCGCTGGTCTACGTGTTCCTGATCTCGGCGTTCCTCTACGTGCTGATCGAGCAGAGCTTCGGCACCTGGCTGCCAACCTTCAACAACGAAATCCTGAAGCTGCCCAATGCAATGAGCATCCAGCTCGCCAGCATCCTGGCCGCCATGACCGCGATCGGACGCCTGGGCGCCGGCCAGGTGTTGCGCCGGGTGCCCTGGTACGTGTTGCTGAACATCTGCGTGGTCGGCATGGGGCTGCTGGTGGTGGTCGTGCTGCCGCTGGCCCGGGAGGTGGTCGCCCGCCCGGACGTGGGCTGGTTCAGCGCACCGATCGCCGCTTACCTGATTCCGCTGATCGGCCTGTTGATGGCGCCGATCTATCCGGTGATCAACTCGGTGGCGCTGAGCTCGCTGCCCAAGCCGTCGCATGCGGCCATGACCGGCCTGATCGTGATCTTCTCCGCCCTCGGTGGCACCCTCGGATCACGCATCACCGCGATCGTCTTTTCGCGATTCAACGGCATCGACGCCTTCTATTTCTCGCTGGTGCCGATGACGCTGGTGCTGGTCGCGCTGTTCTTCTTCAAGCGCGAAACCGATCGCATGGAACCGGCCACTCCGGTTGTCGTCAGCCTCGCCACGAAATAGCCGTCGCACGCCGCCGGCAACGGCAGCCCGGATCAAGCGGCAGCCGCGCCCTTCCACCGTCCTTGCTGCGGATGTGCCTGACCCGGACAAAAGGCACGTCGCAACTCCTCCCGGAGCCATCATGACATTGCACCGCCTCAGCCTCGCCTGCCTCAGCCTCGCCGCTGCCCTCCTCGCCGCCCCCGCATTCGGCCAGACCGACCCGAGCTTCCTGCTCACCGCGACGGCGAGGAATTTCGACAGCTACTTCCCGGGTTATCTGGCCAACGGCTATTTCTCGACGATGACCTCGCCACGCGGCACCGAAGCCGTCCCCGGCTACATGGTCGCGTTCATGGACTACACGAAGGGCGACATTTCGCGCCCCGCGGCGATTCCCGGCTGGAGCGAAATTGACTACAACCCCGGTGGCGGCTGGCTCGATTCGACGCGCCTGGACAAGAAAATCTTCGTCGACTACGCGCAGACGCTGAACATGCACGACGGCACGCTGTCGACCAGCTACCGTTTCGTGTACGCCAACAAGGCGACCGACGTGAAGGTCACCACCTTCGTCAGCCAGGCCGATCATCACCTTGCCGCCACGCAGATCTCGATCACGCCGCATTTCGACGGCAAGGTGCAACTGACCTTCCCGATCCGGCTGTGGTCGCGGCACCAGCCGCGCTTTCCGATCGGCAGCATGACCGGCGACGAAATGATCGCCGCGGTGATCGCCAGCGGCCAGAATCTGGACAACAAGCCGGTACCGACGCCGGATCGTGCCGCCGTGTGGTATCCGGGCTATACCCGCATCGTATCCAGCGACGGGAATGCCAAGCAGCTGACGCTGAGGCTCGACGGCCAGGCGGTGCGGGGCCTGAGCATGGCCGAAGCGGCGGCAATCGGCCTGCCGCCCGGGCTCAAGGCCGAAAGCGTGAAGCTGGAGAAAGGGCCCTACAAGCTGTCGCTGAACCTCATCGCCAACCTGCGCAAAGACACGACCTACACCTTCACCAAATACATCGCCGCGTCCCGGCAGGACTGGGGTGGCGACGCGAAAGCCGACCTTGCCCTCGCCGAGACCGCGCGCCGGACCGGCTTCGACCGCCTGCTCGCCCGCCATGTCGCCGCCTGGAACGGCCTGTGGAAAGCGGACATCGTGATCGACGGCGACCCGAAGGTGCAGCGGGCCGTGCATTCGGATCTGTACTACCTGCTGTCCAACACCACCGTCGGCACCGCCTGGCCGATGGGCGCCTGCGCCTTGACGCCCGGTTATGCCGGCCATGCGTTCTGGGACAGCGATTCGTGGGTATTCCCCGCGCTGCTGCTGCTGCACCCGGAGCGCGCCAAGCCGATCGTGATGTTCCGCGACCGCACCATGCAGCCCGCGCGCGAACGCGCCAGGCAATACGGCGCCAGCGGCACCATGTATCCATGGGAGGCCGACCCGCAGACCGGCGTCGACAACACGCCGTATTTCGCCCACGGCGTGTTCCGCGAGATCCACGTCAATGCCGACATTGCGATCGCCCAATGGCAGTACTACCTCGCCAGCGGCGACGACGCCTGGCTGAAAAAGGACGGCTGGCCGGTGATCCGCGGGATCGCACGGTTCTGGACCAGCCGGGTGACCTGGAACAAGGCCAGGGACCGTTACGAGATCCTGCACGTCACCTCGCCCGACGAGGCCTACGACGACGTGCCGAACGACTCGTTCACCAACGCCGCGGCGCGCAAGGCGCTCCAGATCGCGATCGAGGCCGCCAGGCGGGTCGGCGCGACACCCGACCCGCAATGGGCCACGATCGCCGCGAAGATGTATATCCCGTTCGACGAGGCCAACCAGCGCCACCGGGATTTCGACGCCTCGGTGCCGCACGACAAGATCACCTGGATGGGCTCGTCGCTGGTCTGGCTGATGTACCCGAACCTCGACCTGCCGATGTCGGCGCAGGTGCGCCGCAACGATTTCGCGTTCCAGTTGCAGGAGCTGAAGACCCATGGCGACGACCCGAACGAGATGATGATGGTGATGCTCGCCGTCGGCGAGGCCGAACTGGGCGACGGCAAGGCCGCCGGCGACTGGATCCAGCGCAACCTGGTCGGCTTTCTGAAGCCGCCGTTCAACGTGCGCACCGAGACCGTCGCCAACAACGCCGGCTACATCCTGGCCACTTCGGCCGGCTTCGTGCAGAGCTTCGTCTATGGCCTGTCCGGCCTGCGCATCGAGGACAAGGGTCTGGTCGAGGCCTATCCGCCGGTGCTGCCGCCGGACTGGAAATCGCTGACGCTCAGGCACATCAGCTTCCGCGGCAAACACTACGACATCACCATCGACCGCGATGCCAGCGGCAAGGCAAAGCTGACCCGCAAGGCACGCTAGGTGCCATTCCACCAAGAACCTGTCGGCAACGGCATGCGGAAACGGGTGACATGAAAGCTCGCCTGCCCCATCTGTTACGGCTCCTCGCCGCGCTGCTCCTCGGTTGCGCTGCAGCGACGGCGCATGACCAGACCGATCCGAGCTTCCTGCTAACCGCGACATCCAGCGACTTCGCCGCCTATTTTCCCGGCGAGCTTGCCAACGGCTACCTCTCGACGATGACCTCGCCGCGCGGCACCGAAGGCAACCTCGCCTACATGGTCGCCTTCATGGACTACGCCAAGGGCGACATGGCGCGCCCGGCGGCGATCCCCGGCTGGACCGAGATCGACTACAGCACCGGCAAATCCGCCGCCGGCCAGTTCTGGTTGAACCAGGCCGGCCTCGACCCGGCGAAGTTTCAGGACTATCGGCAGACCCTGAACCTGCACGACGCCACCCTGACCACCAGCTATCGCTACGTCGATGGAAGCAAATCCACGCGCATGAAAGTGCTGACCCTGGTCAGTCAGGCATCGCCCCATCTCGCCGCAACGCGAGTCTCGATCACGCCGGATTTCGATGGCGTGGTGCAGCTGTCGTTCGCGCTCAACCTGTGGGCGCCGCATCAGCCGCGCCTGCCGCTGGCCACGCTGAGCGGCGAACAGATGCAGGAAGCGGTCGCGGCGCACAACCTGAAGCTTGAACCGATCCCGCCGGCCACGCCGGATCGAGCGGCCATCTGGTATCACGGCGACACACACGTGCTGGCCGGCAACGGCAATACCCGGGATCTGACGCTGTGGCTCGACGGCCGCGCCGAACAAGGCCTGGGCATGGCCGAGGCCGCCGCGATCGGTCTGCCGCAAGGCATGCGACCACGCGACGTCAAGCTTTACCAGAGCGCCTACCGCCTGGCCCTGAACGTGAGCGTGGCCGTGCGCAAAGGCACGACTTATACCTTCAGCAAGTACATCGCGGTCTCGCGTGAAGGCTGGGGCGGCGACGCGAAGGCGGACGTGGCGCTGGCGACGGCTGCGCGTGCAGATGGCATCGACGCCTTGCTCGATGCACATCGGGCGGCGTGGGCCAAGCTGTGGAAGTCGGACATCCGCATCGACGGCGATCCGCGGGCGCAGCGGGCCGTGCACTCGGATCTGTATTACCTGCTGTCCAACGTGACGCCCGATACCGCCTGGTCGGTGGGCGCCTGCGGGATCACCCCCGATTACGCCGGCCACGTCTTCTGGGACAGCGACTCATGGATCTTCCCGGCGCTGCTGCTGCTGCATCCCGAGCGGGCGAAATCGCTGGTGATGTTCCGCGATCGCACCCTGCCCGCCGCGCAGCAACGCGCGCATGCGCGCGGTCTGCAAGGCGCCATGTACCCGTGGGAGGCCGATCCGCAGAACGGCACCGAGCAGACGCCGCACTTTGCCCACGTGCTGGGCGAACGCGAGATCCACGTCAATGCCGACATCGCCATCGCACAGTGGCAGTACTACCTGGCAACCGGCGACCGCGCATGGCTCCGGCGGCACGGCTGGCCGGTGATCCGCGACGTGGCGCGCTACTGGGCCAGCCGCACCACCTGGAACCCGCGCAAGCAGCGCTACGAGATCCTGCACGTCACTTCGGTCGAGGAGAACTACAACGACGTGCCCAACGACACCTTCACCAATGCCGACGCCGCCCGCGCATTGACCATCGCGAGCGCTGCGGCCGCGCTGGCCGGCGACAAGGCGGACCCGCGCTGGGCCGACATCGCCGCCAGGATGGATCTGCCGTTTTCCGCGGTCGGGGATCACTATCTGGACATGGACGAGAGCGTGCCGCACGACACCGGCGGCAGCGATCTCACCCTCCTGTCGTTTCCCTCGCTCGACCTGCCCATGAACGGGCAAGTGCGGCGCAACGACTACGCGCTGGCCGTCGAGCCAGCCAAGCCCTCGGATCGCACCCCGGCCACCATGGGCGTCGCACCCAGGGCGATCGCGGCGGCGACCATCGGCGACACGGCCGAGACGACCCGATGGATCGAGCGCAACGTCGCCCAGGACATGTTCAAGCCGCCGTTCAACGTGCGCCCCGAGACGGCCGAAAACAATACCGGCTACTTCCTGACCGGCTCGGGCGGGTTCCTGCAAAGCCTCATCTATGGTCTGACCGGGTTGCGTCTCGAACAGGGAGGGCTGCTCGAAGCCTATCCGCCGATGCTGCCGGCAACATGGAAATCCCTGACGCTGAAGGACATCAGCTTCCGCGGCAAGCGCTACGACATCACCGTCGACCGCGATGCCGCCGGCAAGCCGCGACTGCAACGCAAGCCGCTTTGATCCGCCTGGCGACAGCCTTTGCCCCGCAACGCGGGGACGGGTATTCTCTGTCATACCACCAGCCATGCGACGCACCATGAGCCTGCAGACCGTCCTGGTCATCGACGACGAACGCGACATCCGCGAACTGCTGACCATCACGCTCGGCCGGATGGATCTTCAGGTCGATGCCGTGGGCACCGTCGCCGAGGCGCGCCGCGCACTGGCCGAACGCAACTACCACCTCTGCTTCACCGACATGCGTTTGCCGGACGGCAACGGCCAGGAAGTGATCGAGCTGATCGCCGAGACCTGCCCGGATACCCCGGTGGCGATGATCACCGCCTACGGCAACGTCGATGCCGCGGTCAACGCGTTGAAGGCCGGCGCCTTCGATTTCGTCTCCAAGCCGGTGGACATCCAGATGCTGCGCGGCCTGGTACGCACCGCCCTGCGGCTGGCCGAAGAGAAACGCAGCGGCGGCGCGGCCTCGAAAACCGGCGACTCCGGCGACCGCCTGATCGGCGACTCGGCGGCCATGCAGCAGGTGCGCGCCACCATCGCCAAACTGGCGCGCAACCAGGCGCCGGTCTACATCGCCGGCGAATCGGGGGTCGGCAAGGAACTGGTGGCGCGGCTGATCCACGAACAGGGCCCGCGTGCCAGCGGGCCGTTCGTGCCGGTCAACTGCGGCGCGATCCCCACCGAGCTGATGGAAAGCGAATTCTTCGGTCACCGCAAGGGCAGCTTCACCGGTGCCGGTGCCGACAAGGAGGGCCTGTTCCAGACCGCCCAGGGCGGCACCCTGTTCCTCGACGAAGTGGCCGAGCTGCCGCTGCACATGCAGGTGAAACTGCTGCGCGCGATCCAGGAAAAAGCAGTGCGCGCGATCGGCGGCCGCGACGAGATTCCGGTGGATGTACGCATTCTTTCGGCCACCCACAAGAACCTCGGCCAACTGGTCGAACAGGGGCTGTTCCGGCAGGATCTGTTCTACCGCATCAACGTGATCGAGTTGCGTGTGCCGCCGTTGCGCGAACGCCGCGGCGACGTGCCGCAACTGGCGGCATTCATCCTCAGAACCCTCGCCGGCAAGAGCGGCGAAGCCGTCGGCCAGCTGTTGCCGGCAGCGCGGCAAGCCCTGGAAGCGTACGACTTCCCCGGCAACGTGCGCGAACTGGAAAACATCCTCGAACGCGCGATGGCGATGTGCGACGGCGCCAGCATCGATGCCGGCGACCTGATGCTGCCGCAACGCGGCCCGCGCCAGGATCACGACGCCACGCAGGCTGCCGGCCATGCCGGTACGCCAGGCGCGGCAGCCGCCGTCGCGGCCCCGGCCAGCGCAAACGGCGGCCTGGACGACTACATCAGCAATATCGAGCGTACCGCGATCATCAAGGCACTGGAGGAATCGCGCTACAACAAGACCGCCGCCGCCAGGAAACTCGGCATCACGTTCCGCGCACTGCGCTACAAGCTGAAGAAACTCGGCATCGACTGAGCCCGGCTTCCCGTAGGAGCCCACCCTGTGGGCGAACGCTCTTCGCCGGCGCTCGACAAAGGCGTCGCGCGCAAGCGCGCTCCTACGAGGCGGGCACGCTGCCGTAGGAGCGCGCTTGCACGCGATGCCCTTGCTTCCCGCGAAAAGCATTCGCTGTAGGAGCGCACCTTGTGCGCGATGCTTTTTGGTGGGTCCGTGCAAAGAGCATTCGCGCACCAGGTGCGCTCCTACGACAACGGCCGCTCACACCGAGCGTGTCGCCTCCACCGGCGGCACGGCGGCTGCGCGCTGCGCCGGGCCGAGTACCGCCAGCTGGCCCAGCAGCCACAACAGCACGGCCCCAACCATGAGCACCCACAACGGCATCCGCGGCAGTTCGTTGTGCTGCATCAGCAGCAGGTTGGCGGCCACCGCCAGCAGCACGCCCAGCGCGATGCCGATGCCGACGATCAGGAAATTCTCGGTCCGGAAGTAGCGCAGGATGTCGCCGCGCGTCGCGCCCAGCGCGCGGCGCACGCCGATCTCCGGCGCGCGCCGCATGAAGCGGGCCAGCATCAACCCCACCACGTTGACCACGCAGATCAGCAGAAAACTGACCGAGACGATCATCGACAACGCCGATGCCTTCGGCACCACATGGTAACCAGTGAAGAGGAGTGAGAAACGAGTGATGGCACTCAAGTGCCCGCACTACTCGCAGGCCGGACCGATGGCGGCCGGCTTGTCACACCCCGAGCGCCTTGCGCAGCGTGCGCAGCAGCACTCGCGTGGTCACCGGCTTGTCGATGATGTAGAGGTGCTCGAGCAGGGGCAGGCCTTGCAGGTCCGGCGGGGCGTCGGGGCGCGCCAGCAGGATCACGGCACCGTTGTAACCCTGTTCGACCAGGGCGGCCAGGGTACGTACGCCGGTGAGCAGGTTCATGTCGGCGTCGAGCACCACCAGCTCGGGCAGGCCGCAGGCCTCGATCCATTGCAGCGCGGCGGTACCGCTCTGGCTGGTGTGCGCCTGATAGCCGTAGGCATCGAGCATGTTGGCCAGCAACGACAACTGGGCGGCTTCTTCCACCACCACCAGCACGCGTTCGGCCGACCCCTCCAGATGTTCCGGGTGTTCCGGCTTTGCTGCTTCCTGCTGTTTCAGCGGTATGTAGAGATCGAAGCGGGTGCCGCGACCGGGCGCGCTGTCCACCCGCATCAGGCCACCGTGATTGTCGACGATCCGCTGGCACGACAGCAGGCCCAGCCCGGTGCCATCCGCCTTGGTCGTGAAAAACGGCTCGAACATGTGCTCCAGCACTTCCGGCGCCATCCCCTCGCCGGTGTCGCTCACGCTGATACGCAGATACTCGCCCTCTTGCGGGTCTTCCTTCGGCAAAAAGAAATCCGCTCCCAGTCGGGTCTGCGCGGTCTCGATGCGCAGCCGGCCGCCGTCCGGCATCGCCTGGATCGCATTCAGGCACAGATTGAGCAGGCATTGCTGCAGTTCGGTGTGGTTGCCCTCGAACGCCAACTCTGGATCGTCGATGGCCAGCTCCATCGATACCGAGTGCGGCACGCTGCCCCGCATCAGCAGATCCAGCGCATTGAACAGCACGCCCAGCCGCACCTGTTCGGCGCGCCGCGCACCACGCGCAAACGACAGCATCGAGTGCACCATGTCCAGCCCGCGCTTGCCGCAGTCGCGCACCAGCGAGCCCAGCCGCGCCAGGCGCGGATCGTCCTGATAATCCTGCAGGCTGTCGCCGGCCAGCAGCAACGGCTGCAGCAGGTTGCGCAGATCGTGGCTGAGACCGCCGGCAAGCATCGCCAGACTCTCGAAGCGCTGCGCACGGACCAGCTCCGTTTCGGCACGGCGACGTGCCTTGCGTGCCTCCACCTCGGCCAGCGCGCGGCGCACCGCGCTGGCCAGCCGGGCCGGATTCTCCTTGAGGATGTAATCGGTGGCGCCGTTGCGCAAGGCGTCGATCGCCGCTTCTTCGCCCAACGTGGAGGAGACGAAGATGAACGGCAGATCTTCATCCCGCTGACGCAGCAGCTCGAGCGCATGCCGGCCGGAAAACCCCGGCATGCTGAGGTCGGACAACACGATGTGCGGCTTGAACTCGCGCAGCGCGGCGACGAAGCGCTGCTCGTCGTCGACCAGCCGCGCTTCATACGCGATGCCGTCGGCGTCCAGTTCGGCCAGTACCAGCTCAGCATCGCGCTGGTTGTCCTCGACCTGCAGCACACGAATGGTTGGCAATGATCGAATCTGCCGGTTTGGCATGTGGGTTCCCCATCCCCTTGGTTTCCCCGGCGCTTGCACGTCCGGGACGGGCCGCACCGTGCGGACCGCTCTAGTGTATGTCGGATCAGTCCTGTTCCGGCGCCTGATTGAGTACCGCCCAGAACTGCCCCAGCGTGCGCACTGCGTCGAAGAACTGGTCGACGTCGACCGGCTTGATCACATAGGCGTTGGCACCCAGATCCCAGCTGCGCGCCAGATCGCTTTCTTCGCGCGAGGACGACAGGATCACCACCGGGATCCGCCGCAGCCGCTCGTCGGCACGCATGCGCGTCAGCACCTCCAGCCCGTTCATCCGCGGCATCTTGATATCCAGCAGGACCACGGCCGGATCGCCCGCACCGCGCTCGGCCCACGCTTCACGCGAGTAAAGATAGTCAAGGCAGTCCACGCCGTCCTGCACATGCACCACCGGATTCGCCAGATGTGCCTCGCTCAAGGCATCCATCGCCATCTCGGCATCCGCCAGGCTGTCTTCCACCAGCAGAATGGTACGCAACTCGCGCTTGATCATGTAAGGATCTCAGATATGTGCCCCGGCCGCATCGGTGGCCGGTAGCGAAAAATGGAACCGTGCGCCCTGCCCCGGTTCGGCCTCGGCCCAGACCCGACCGCCGTGGCGCGCGATGATCCGGCGCACATTGGCCAGCCCGATGCCGTTGCCCGGAAATTCCGAGGCCCGGTGCAGCCGCTGGAACACGCCGAACAACTTGTCGGCGTACTGCATGTCGAAGCCGGCGCCGTTGTCGGCAACCGTGAACTCGTAATCGCCGTTGCGCCCCTGCTGCACGCTTACGTCGATCCGGGCCACCTCGCACTGGCCAGTGTACTTGACGGCATTGTCGAGCAGGTTCTGCCACACCGTGCGCAACATGTTCTCGTCGCCGATCACCATCGGCAGTGGCGCCAGGGTCCACACGATGCGCCGGTCCTGCATGCTCGATTCGGCCATCGCGCGAGCTTCCTCCGCCAGCGACTGCATGTCCACCGCCTGCAGGCGCAGCGCGCCGCGACCGAGTTGCGAAAACACCAGCAGGTCCTCGATCAGCAACGCCATATGCTTCGCCGAATCGGTGATCACCTCGATGTAATGATGCGCCTTGTCGTCGACGCGATCGCCCAGGTGGTGTTCCAGCTTGCGCGCAAACCCGCCGATGTGGCGCAACGGCGCGCGCAGGTCGTGCGACACCGAGTAGCTGAATGCCTCCAGTTCGCGGTTGACGTCGGATATCAGCACCACCTTGCCCTCGAGCTGGCGATTGAGCTCGTTGACCTTCTGCTCGGCCAGCGCGCGCGCCGTGACATCGCTCACCGTCAGCAGCAGCTGCGTTGGCGCATCGGCATCCTTTTGCTGCAGCCGCCGGGCGCTGATCACCACATGCCGCTCGACGCCGTCGACAGTCCGCTGGGTCGTTTCGTAATCCCACAGTTCGCGATCGCGCAGCAGCACGTCGTTGAGCCGCTGCAGCAGGGCGCTGTCGCTCCAGGCCTGTTCGCCGATCTGCACCAGAGCCTGGGGGCCCTGCTCCGGGTCGATCCCGTACAGCTCGCTGAAAGCGGTATTCACCAGCAGGCTGTTCAGGTTTTCGTCGAACAGGCCGATCGGCTCGCGCACGGCCTGCAGGATCAGCCGCGAACGGTGCACCGCCTGATGCTCGCGAACCTCGGCCAGCAGACGCTGGCTGATCTGCCGCTCGGTCACACCCACGATGATCGTCAGCAGCAGCAACTGCGCCAGCGCGGTGATGCTGAGCACGATGCGGTCATGGAACGATTGTCGTGCGGCATCCGTCTGGCGGGTTTGCAGCAGGTTTTCCTCATCCCGCACGATGGCCGCAATCGCGTCGCTGATCTTGAACAGATCCCCGGCATCGCGCAGCGACTGCCGGGCACCCGCCGGGTTGGCCTGCTGCAGGCGCGCCAATGCCTGGTTCATCAACGTGACGCGGCCATTGGCGCTGCTTTCCAATGCACCCACCCGCATCTGCTGGTCGGGTGTGTCGAACGTCATCGTGTGCAGTTGCTGCAGCAGGCCCGGCACTTCCCTGGCGGCACGCCCGGCGCGCCTGCGTGTCGGTTCGTCGCTGTCGCCGGCCAGCAGGCGATAGCTTGCCGCCTCGCTGTCGCGGATCACATAGGCCAGCTGATAGGCAATCGACTTCACCTCTTTCGAATGGGCGATCCATGCGGCAGCCTGGCTCGCGCTGCGCAGACTGGAGAGCGTGACGATGTAGGGAAGCCCGACGATGACCAGCACGGCCAGCAGCAGGCCGGCCGTGCGCCAGCGCATGGCTTGTCCGATTTTCATGTGGATCGCAGCATCAGCGAAGCCGGGCGCAGGGAATTACCGGCATTCTGGCACGGTTTGGCGCACCACCCCCGGCCGGCCCGCGGCGACTGCCGCGCAGCCGCCCGCCCGATGCGATCTTGACCCAGGTCAACCATGCGACAACCGGCCCGGCACGGACCTCGCCGCGGGACGGCGGCGCCCGCCGGCGGGCGGTTCCCGCGAAAGATCGCGATGTTGCTTGACGTCAATCAATGCGGGATGCATCCACAGTTCGCATGATGCACATGACGCGACGGGCGAACTCGATGGGATCATGCGGGGCACGGTGGCCAGGCTCCGCATCAATTCCGCCGGGTCACCGCAGCCAACGGCCGATCGAAGGCGGCGCCGGCTGTCGTCAGGCACAATCGGGCATTTCGAGGAACTCGCCATGTTCAAGCACATTCTTCTTCCCGTCGATGGCTCCGAGCTGTCGATGCACGCGGTCAAGCTGGGTATCGAACTGGCCGCGACGTGCCAGGCACGGATCTATGCGTTCCATGTGGTGCAGCCGTTCCACACGGTCGCCTACATGGCCGACATGCTGGTCGCGACCGAAATCAGCTACACCGAAGAAGCCGCGCAGCGCGCCGAGGGTTACCTCGAGGAGGTGCGGCGCGCCGCCAGCGAGGCGGGGATCGCCTGCGACAGCAGTTACCTGATCGACGACCGCGCCTATCACGCCATCGTCCAGACGGCACGCGAGCAGCACTGCGACCTGATCGTGATGGCCTCGCACGGCTGGCGCGGCATGACCCGGCTGCTGCTGGGCAGCGAGACGCACAAGGTGCTGCTGGAGAGCGAGATCCCCGTCCTGATATGCCGTTGAACGACGCACGCCGGTGGCTGGCATGAGCCCGGTGAAGCCGCCACGGCCGGATCGCGTGATCGGACTGAGCCGGAAGGAAGCGGCGCGCCGCCTTGCTGCGCAAGGCCCGAACCTGCTGCCCGGCAGCGCCCCGAAATCGCTGCCGGCGATCGTCGCCGGCGTGATGGCCGAACCGATGTTCCTGATGCTGCTGGTCGCCGGCGGCCTCTATCTTGCGCTGGGCGATCGTGCCGAGGCGGCATTCCTGCTCTCCTTCGTGTTCGTGGTCATCGGCATCACCCTGGCCCAGGAGCGCAAGACGCAGCGCGCGCTGGAGTCGTTGCGCGAGCTGTCCGCGCCACGCGCGCTGGTGATCCGCGACGGACAGGAGATCCGCATCCCCGGCCGCGACGTGGTGCTCGGCGATCTGCTGGTGCTGCATGAAGGCGACCGCATCGCCGCCGACGCCACGCTGCTCGACGGGCATCTGGACGTCAACGAGTCGCTGCTGACCGGCGAGGCCGTGCCGGTGACCAAGCTGCCGGGCGAAGGCAGCGGCCAGCTGTTCGCCAGCACCGTGGTGACCAAGGGCGTCGGCACGGCCGAAGTCTGCGCCACCGCAACCGCCACCGCCGTTGGCCGCATCGGCCAGGCGCTGGCCGCGACCACGGAAGCCGTCTCGGGACTTCAGCTGGCCTCGCGCCGGCTGATCCGCAGCCTGACCGTCGGCGCTCTGCTGCTGGCCGTCGCGTATTGCCTGCTCGGCTGGCTCTGGGACGGCCACCGCCTGCTGGAAAGCGTGCTGTCCGGGATCGCCCTGAGCATGGCGATCCTGCCCGAAGAGATACCGGTGATCCTCACCGTGTTCCTGGCACTGGGCGCCTGGCGTATCTCGAAACACCAGGTACTGACCCGGCGCGTGCCGGCGGTGGAAGCGCTCGGTGCCATCACGGTGCTGGCGGTGGACAAGACCGGCACCCTGACGCAGAACCGCATGCAGGTGGCGGAGCTGGCGATCACCGATGCGGCATTTCGCGACGAAGGTGCCAACGACCTGCCGGAACCGTTCCATGAGCTGGTCGAGTTCGCCATGCTGGCAACCCCGAGCGACCCGTTCGATCCGATGGAGAAGGCGATCCAGGGCTTCGGCTTGCGCTGGCTTGCCGACACCGAGCATGTCCACGCCGAATGGTCCGCCGAATTCGAGTACGGCCTGTCGCCCGACATCCTCGCCATGACGCGCGTATTCCGCGGCGACATGCGGGTGCGGCATCTGCTGGCGACCAAGGGCGCACCGGAAGCTGTCACCGATCTGTGTCATCTGGCGCAAGCGGAGCGCGCGGCGATCCAGTACGAGGTCGAAGCCATGGCCGCGCGTGGTCTGCGCGTGCTGGGCGTGGCCCGCGGCGAATGGCGAGGCAGCGAGTGGCCGCCCAGCCAGCACGATTTCGACTTCCGCTTTCTCGGGCTGATCGGCTTCGTCGACCCGCCACGCCCCGAAGTACCCGCCGCCATCGCCGAATGCCGCGCGGCCGGGGTGCGCATCATCATGCTCACCGGCGATCACCCGGCCACCGCGCGCGCGATCGCCCGCCAGGTCGGTTTGAGCGAGCGCCCCGAGGTCATCACCGGCCCGGAAATCGCGATGCTGGACGACGCCGCGCTGCGCGAGCGCATGCAGCGCGTCGACCTGTGCGCGCGCATGCAGCCGGTGCAGAAACTGCGCCTGGTGCAGGTGTTGCGGCAGGGCGGCGACGTGGTCGCGATGACCGGCGACGGCGTCAACGACGCACCGGCGCTGAAGGCCGCCGACGTCGGCATCGCGATGGGCGAGCGCGGCACCGACGTGGCGCGCGAAGCGGCCGCGCTGGTGCTGCTCGACGACAGTTTCGCCAGCATCGTCGCCGCGATCCGCCAGGGCCGGCGGATCTACGACAACATCACCAAGGCCACCCGTTTCGTGTTCGCGGTGCACATGCCGATCATCGCGCTGGCGCTGGTGCCGACCATGCTGCATTGGCCGGTGCTGCTGATGCCGGTGCATATCGTGCTGCTGGAGCTGCTGATCGACCCGGCCTGTTCCGTCGTCTTCGAGTCGGAGCCCGAATCGGCCGGCAGCATGACCCGCCCGCCGCGACCGGCGTCGGAATCGCCGTTCGCCAGCGCCAATCTCTGGTATGCGGTGCTGCAGGGCGTGGGATTCGCCGGCATCCTGCTGCTGGGCTATGCCTTGCTGCTCGGCCGCGGCGATGACCCCGCGCAAAGCCGCACGGCGGTGTTCACCACCCTGGTGCTGGGCGTGTTTCTGCTGACCCTGGCCAACCGCGACCTGTCGCGCTCGCTGCTGGCCAGCCTGACCGCCGCAAACCCCTGGCTGCCGCGCATGTTCGGCGGCGTGCTGGCGATGCTGGCGGTGGTGATCGGTGTTCCGTTCTTCCGCTCGGTGATGCAGCTCGCCGTGCCGGATCTCACCCTGCTGGTGGCCTGTGCGGGAATGCTCGGCGTCGCCGTGATCTGGCTGGAAGTCCTGCGCCGGACGGCACGCTACTGGTAGCAGCGCACCCTGTGCGCGAATGCTCTTGTCGAACATCCGTAAAGAGCATTCGCGCACAGGGTGCGCTCCTACAGCGTGTGCCAAGAATCGGGTTGTTCGAGATTCCCGGTAGCGATCGGTCTCAGTCCCATGCCGGCTCGGGATGACTCGCCGGGGCGGCGCCGGAATCGCCGCGACCCTGCTGGCGATGCAGCCAGCTGTAGTACAGCAGCGGGATCACCAGCAGCGTCAGCACCGTGGAAACCAGCACGCCGAACACCAGCGACACCGCCAGGCCCTGGAAGATCGGGTCGCCGAGAATGAAGAACGCGCCCAGCATGGCCGCCAACGCGGTCAGGATGATCGGCTTGGCGCGCACCGCACCCGCCTCGATCACGGCCTCTTCCAGCGCCAGTCCCGCCGCCAGCGAATGGTTGATGAAATCCACCAGCAGGATCGAGTTGCGCACGATGATGCCGGCCAACGCGATCATGCCGATCATCGAGGTGGCGGTGAACTGCGCGCCCAGCAGCCAGTGCCCGGGCATCACGCCGATCACGGTCAGCGGGATCGGCGCCATGATGATCAACGGCACCAGGTAACTCTTGAACTGGCCGACCACCAGCAGGTAGATCAGCACCAGCCCGATCGAATAGGCGATACCCATGTCGCGGAAGGTTTCATAGGTGATCTCCCACTCGCCGCTCCAGCGGATCGAGTAGCGCGAGTCGCCGGTCGGCGGGGCGATGAGATGCTGCGTGAGCCGGTGGCCGTCGATGCCCGCCCGGCCGATCTTGCCGACCAGCCGGAACATGCCGTAGACCGGGCTGTCCTCGCTGCCGGCATCGTCGCCGGTGACGAACGTGTAGGGCAGCAGATCCTTGTGGTAGATCGCATCGGCCCAGGGCTTGTCGACCACCTTGACCACCTCGGAGATCGGCACCAGCTGACCCGAGCGCGAGCGCACGCGCAAGCTGAGGATGGAATCCATCGAGGCCAGTGCCGCCGGCGGCAACCGCAGCACGAGCGGCACCGCATACTTGGCGTTTTCATCGGCGAGATAGCTGGCCGGGTCGCCGCCCAGGCCGGCGCTCAGTGCAGCGACGATCTCGCCCTGGCTCACCCCCAGGGCGGCCGCGCGCTTGCGGTCGATCACCACCTGCCGGCGGGTGGCACGCGGGTTCTCGACACTCAGGTTGACGTCGACGATGCCCGGCGTCTGCTCGAATGTCCGCTCCAGCGACAACGCCATCGCGCGTTGCTCCTTATAGTCGGGGCCGTAGATCTCGGCCACGATCGGCGCCATCACCGGCGGTCCGGGCGGTACCTCGGCCACCACCAGATGGGCGTGGAAGCGCTTCGCCACGGCAGCCAGGGCCGGGCGCACCGCCATCGCGATCTGGTGGCTCTGCCGCGAGCGCTCGTTCTTGTCGGTCAGGTTGACCTGGATGTCGCCCTGATACGGCTGGTTGCGCAGATAGTACTGGCGCACCAGGCCGTTGAAGTTCATCGGCGCCGACGTGCCGGCATAGGTCTGATAGTCCTTGACCTCGGGCACCTTGTTCAGCACTTCGGTCATGTCGAGCAGGGCACGGTTGGTCTGCTCCAGGGTCGAACCCTCGGGCATGTTCAACACCACCTGGAACTCGGACTTGTTGTCGAACGGCAGCATCTTCAGGATCACCGCCTTCACCCCCACCAGCCCCACCGCCAGCAGCACCAGCAGGCCCATGCCGAGGAACAGCCAGCGCCGCTTGCGCGGGGCCTTGGAGCCGCGCAGGAACGGATTCATCAGACGGGTGAACAGGCGCTGCAGGAAACGGTCGATCTTCGACTCTTCGATCGCCCGTCCATGCGCCGCTTCGCCCTTCGGGTGATCCAGCTGGCGATGCAGCAGCCGGTAGGCCAGCCACGGCGTGACGATGAACGCCACCGCCAGCGAGATCAGCATGCCGGCCGAGGCGTTGATCGGAATCGGCCGCATGTACGGTCCCATCAGGCCGCCGACGAAGGCCATCGGCAGCAGCGCCGCGATCACCGTGAAGGTGGCCAGGATGGTCGGCCCGCCCACCTCGTCCACCGCGGCCGGAATCGCCTCGAGCAGATGCTTGTCGCCGCGCGCCATGTGGCGATGGATGTTTTCCACCACCACGATGGCGTCGTCCACCAGGATGCCGATCGAAAAGATCAGCGCGAACAGCGAGACCCGGTTGATGGTGAAGCCGATCGCCCACGACGCGAACAGGGTGATCGCCAGCGTCACCACCACCGCGGTGCCGACCACCACCGCCTCGCGCCAACCCAGCGCGAACAGCACCAGCAGTACCACCGCCAGCGCCGCCAGCCCCAGATGCAGCATCAGCTCATCGGCCTTGTCGTTCGCCGTGCGTCCGTAGTCGCGGGTCACGCTGGCATGCACGCCGGCCGGAATGTCGACATCGCGCAGCCCGGCCAGCCGGGCACGCACCAGCGTGGCGATGTCGTGGGCGTTGGTACCGGCCTTCTTGGCGATCGCCAGCGTCACGGCCGGCGCCATGCCGGCGAGCGGGCCGATGCGACCGGCTGGCGTGCCGTACGAGGCCATCCGCGTCGGGTAGTCCGCGCCGGAAACGATATCGCTGACGTCCGCCAGATGAACCGGCCGACCGCCCGCCAGGCCGATGACCAGCTGCGAGACCTCCCCGGCATTCATCAGCAGCGTGCCGGCCCTGACCGGCAGGTCGCGGTTGCCGCCGATCTCATCGCCCACGTCGGCGGCGACGTTGGCGGACTTCAGCGCCTGTGCCAGATCGCCCACGGTGAGGTGGTAGCTGGCCAGTTTGCCCGGGTCGATCCTGATCAGCACCGCCCGGTCCGGTGCGCCGATGGTGTACACGTCGCGGGTGCCCGGAATGCGCTTGAGGTCGGTCTCCAGCGTGTGCGCCACCTTGGCCAGCTGCAAGGCGCCGAGGTCGGCGCGATCGGACCACAGCGTGACCGCCATCATCGGCACGTCGTCGATGCCGTAGGGTTTCACCAGCGGCTGGCCCAGACCCAGTCCGGGCGGCGCCCAGTCGGCGTTGGAGTAGATCTTGTTGTAGAGGCTGACCAGCGCCTGCTGGCGCGGCACGCCCACTTTGAATTGCACCGTGATCACCGCCATGCCCGGCCGGCTCGCCGAATAGACGTGCTTGATGCCGCCGATCTCGGACAGCTTCTGCTCGAGCGGAAAAGCCACCAGGTTCTCGACGCTGCGCACGCTGGCGCCGGGATACGGCACCATCACATTGGCCATCGTCACCTCGATCTGCGGGTCCTCCTCCTTCGGCGTGATGATCGTCGCGGCGATGCCCAGCAGCAGTCCCGCCAGCGCCAGCAGCGGCGTGATCTGCGAGGTCTGGAACGCGCGCGCGATGCGCCCGGAGATGCCCAGCTTGGGTAGCTCAGTCATGCGTCGACGCACCGGCGGCGTGCTGCTCGTCGAGATACTTCAGCGCCGCCACCGGATCGGTGGCGATCCGCTCGCCGTCGTCGAGCCCGGCCAGCACCTCCACCCGGTCGCCGTAACGGTGACCCGTGCGCAGCTGACGCAGCATCACGCCGTGCCGACCCAGCACGTAAACGCCGAGGATCTCGCCACGCTGCACCAGTGCCGACACCGGTACCAGCAGACGCTGCGTCCGGCCGGTGGCGAAGGCCACCTTTACCGTCATGCCCGGATAGAGTCCGGTCCGGTCGCCCGACAGTTGCAGCCGCACGTCGAAGGTATGCGTGGCCGGATCGGCATAGGGAAACACGCTGACCTCGCTGGCCGGGATGCGCCGGCCGCCGTCATCGCCGGGCAGTATGTCGGCGGCGTGGAAGCGGCGGATCGCCTCGACCGCACTCTGCGGCACCTGCACGTCGACGCGAAGCCGATCCAGCGATTCCATCGCGATCAGCGGCTGTGGCGACGGCGGCCCCGCCTGCACCGCCTGTCCCACATGCACGAAACGGTGCGTGATGACCCCCGCGTACGGCGCACGCAGCACCGTGTAATCCACCTGCTGGCCGGCCTGCTGGCGCTGGGCCCGCGCCGCCTGCAGTGCCGCCAGCGCGGCATCGCGTCGCGCACGCTGCTGGTCCAGTTGCGCGGTGGCCACGTAACCCTTCGCATAGATCGCGGCAAAACGCCGATACGAGGCGAGCGCTTCGTCGTAGGTCGCCTGCGCCGAGGCGATCTGCGCCTGCGCGGCGTTGCGTGCCGACCTCTGCTCGACATCGGTGAAGCGCACCAGCACCGCGCCGGCAGGCACGAGATCGTTGACGTCGTAGGGCAGCGCGAGCACACGGGCATTGGTCTGGGCCGCCAGGGTGACCTGGTTTACCGCCTCGACCACGCCGTCCCAGACCTGCTCGCGGCGCGCCTGCTCGGCATGCACGACCAGCGAGGCCAGCGCGGGCGCCGCAGCCCTGGTTTCTGCCGGTGATTTGCTGTCGCTGCAGGCCACCAGTGCGGCGACCGCAAGGGGCCACACGAGACAACGCAAGCCGATCTTCATGGCGGGAGGGTAGCTCACGGCAATGCTCAGCGGGACGGAAAAGCGCAGCCGGACTTCAGGCCCAGCTTGCGCAGCAGCATGGCCAGCGGACAGAAGCCGGTGAACGCCGACTGCAGCAGGTTGGCGCCGACGAACAGGGCCAGCAGCAGCCACCACGACGACACGAAGTGTCCCAGGGCCAGACTGAGCAGGATCATGCTGCCGGCAAAGGCGAGTACGGTACGTTCGATGTTCATGGGACGATCACCTCGGGTTGATGGAATTTCGATCGATGGGGTTCATTTGCTGCCGCCGGCACCGGGTTTGATCCGCATGATGCCCAGCGCCTTCATCACATACTTCTCGTACACCGGTTCGGTGTTGCCCGTGCGCATCTTGCGCAGGAAGTACTTCTCGAACGCCACCTTGGCCAGATGCACCCATTTGCCCTCCCTGGCCCAGGTGACGTTGCGCGGAGGGATCTGCGGAAGGGCCACGAACGCGGCGCCGCCGTCGCCCATGTCGGCCAGGCAAACGGCGTTCCAGGTCGCTTCGTGGGTAGCCGGCAAGCCCTCGATCTCGGCCTTGATGTTGGCGGCGATCGCGGTAACCATCGATTCGATCATGAAGCCCGTCTTCGGCGCGCCGGTGGGCACCGGCGTGACCTCCACCGGCGGGATCGCCACGCACACGCCGGCGGAGAAGATGTCGGGAAACGCCGGATTGCGCTGGTGCTTGTCGATCAGCACGAAGCCGCGGGGATTGACCAGCCCCTCGATGCCGCGCAACGCCTCGACCCCGGTGAAAGCCGGCAACACCATCGAATAGGCGAACGGCAGGACGTGCTGCTCGACCGGCTGCCCGCGTGCGTCGTGTTCGGTGACCTGCATCTGCCCGGACTCGACCCTGTCGATCCGCGCGCTGGTGATCCAGCGAATATGCCGGTTACGCAACTGCCTCTCCAGCAATCCCTTGGAATCGCCGACCCCGCCCAGGCCCATGTGGCCGACGTACGGTTCGCTGGTGACGAAAGTCATCGGCACCCGATCGCGCAGCTTGCGCCGGCGCAGGTCGGTATCGAGGATCATGGCGAACTCGTAGGCCGGGCCGAAGCAACTCGCGCCCTGGGCCGCGCCGATCACCACCGGGCCGGGATGGTCCAGGAAATCCTGGTACGCCTGCCACGCCTTCGCGGCATGGGCCGTGGTGCACACCGACTGCGTGTAGCCGCCATGCGGGCCGAGGCCGGGAATTTCGTCGAACGCCAGCCGCGGGCCGGTGGTGATGACGAGGTAGTCGTAGGCCAGTTGCCGCCCATCCTTCAGCAGCACCTGCTTTTCCCGTGGACGAACCGCGCTGGCCGGCGAGTCGATGAAATCGATACCACGCCGCCGCAGCGCCGACGCGGCATCGATCAGCACGTCCGCCGGCTTGCGCCAGCCGATCGCGACCCAGGGATTCGAAGGCGTGAACGAGAACTGGTCCCCGTCGCCCACCATGGTGACGCGATGCGCGATGCCCAACGCGGCCCGGATCTCGTAGGCGGCACTCATACCGCCCATGCCTGCTCCGATGACGACGATATGAGACATGACAGTGACTCCCTGGGTACCCAAAGTGAAAACAGCGTGCACCGTCCCGTCCCTGGACACGTTGAGCGAGATCAACGACGGGTTGAACGCCCGAAGTATATATTAGATGATTCTAAATTAGAAATGACGCATAATATCAACATCACGCCCCCGGATTCTGGAGCCTCCATGAAGACACCCCCGATAACGGCGCAGCAACTGGTCGACGCCGCATGCCGCGGCATCGAAGAGATCCCGGCCGACGAAGTGCCGCGCCGGGTGGCCCTGGCCGCGGAAAGCCTTGTTCGCATGGGCTTCGGCGCCGTCGCCTCGCTTGCTGGCGGCATCCTCGGCTGGCAGCAGGAAGGCCGTTCACTCATTACCGGAGCTTGAAGCCATGCCTCGCCACGCTGGCGCCGCGCCGCATGAGACTGTGCAGGAACTCGACCTGGCGGCGATGCGCGAGCGGGCCGACCAGGCGGCGGGGTTGCTGAAGGCGCTTGCCAACGGGCAGCGCCTGCGCATCCTGTGCCTGCTGGTGGCAGGCGAACAGTCCGTGGGCGAAATCCACGAATCGCTGAATCTGAGCCAATCGGCCCTGTCGCAGCATCTGGCCAGGCTGCGCGACGAAGGTCTGGTCACCACCCGGCGCGAGGCGCAGACAATCTATTACACGCTCGCCGATGACCCCGTCCGGCAGATCATCACCACCCTGCATTCGATCTACTGCAGCTAGTGTGGCGTGCGCCGTGCACGGCCAGTTAATGTCATCCGGTTTACCCTGATCTCGCGGAGGATTGAGTCAACCGGATGACCGACAAAGCGACTCCAGAACCACATAGGGAAGTTCCGATGGATTCAGGCGCCGTCATTCTCGACCTCAACCAGCTCCGCCGCAGCTGTGCCTCATGCTCATTGCATGAGCTGTGCCTTCCGGCCGGCATCTACGGGGACGACCTCAAGCAGCTCGATACAGCGATCCGGGACAAGCGTGCACTCGAACGCGGGAGCAGCCTGTACCGGGATGGCGACGCCTTCAAGGCGCTCTATGTCGTGCGCTCAGGCTCGCTCAAGACCTTCGTGCAGAACGAGGCCGGCGACCTGCAGATCCTCGCGTTCCACCTGCCGGGCGAGATCCTGGGGTTCGATGCGCTTGCATCGAACCGGCACGTCAGTCAGGCCGAGGCACTGGAACATTCCGGCATCTGTGAACTGCCTTATGACCGACTGATGCAGGTGAGCAACGATGTGCCAGCCCTGCACCGGCAGCTGATGCGGGTGATCAGTCGCGAAATGGTGGCGGAGCACCGGCACCTGGTGATGATGGGCAGGCAGCCCGCGCAGGAGCGGCTGGCGATCTTCCTGCAGAATCTGGCGGATCGCTACTCCCGTCTGAATCGCAGCGATACCTCGCTCACGCTGTCCATGTCGCGTCACGACATTGCCAATTATCTCGGCCTTGCGGTCGAGACGGTCAGCCGGCTGTTCACCCGCATGCAGGAAACCGGCGTGCTCGAAGTGAATCGCAAGTCGGTCCGCATCCTGCGGCCCGACCTGCTTGCCGAGCTTTGCAACACGCAGCATCCGGCCCACCTGAAAAGACACGATCACGACTGATCCAGGCGGGACGCGACACCGCCGGCAGGCCCGCACCGTCTTCGTCCTGTGGCATGGCGATCGCATCCAATTGACCGAAATCAACTGCTGCCCGCCGCGCCGAGCGTACAAATAAGCCGGGCAAGGAGTCATGCCGCGCACCGGCTCGCCGGTCGGACAGCAGCCTTGCGGCCTTTCGCCTGCGGAGACAGCGCCATGCCTGACACCAACCTTCATCCGATGGCCTTCGTGGCGCTGGCGCATGTCGATGGCCAGCTGCGCGAAGTCGGCGTAAGCCGCTACAGCGAGGCCGGCAACGACAAGCGCTGCGAATGTGCGGTGGCGGTCGCCGATGAATGGCAGCATCGTGGCCTGGGCGTGCTGTTGATGCGGCTCCTGATCAATATCGCGCGCAAGAACGGGTACAAGCAGATGTTCTCGATCGACGCCGCCGAGAACGAACCGATGCGCACGCTGGGCGAATATCTGGGTTTCCAGCGCCGGATCGATCCGGACGCCGCCGCCCAGGTCATCCACACGCTTGACCTGTGATCTCGCCGCCCTCTTTCGAACCTGGCCTGTTCCCGAGGCCATCCCTGGCGGGCAGCCAGCTGCGCCGGCTAGGCATCGATACGGGCACCGAGCACGTGGTCTATCTGCGCCGGGATTCGCCGATCTGCCGCAGCGAGGGGTTCGGCCCGCATTCGCGCCTTGAGCTGCGCGCGGGCAACCGCTGCATGCTGGCCACGCTGAACATCGTGCATGCCGAGCTGCTGGGCGTGGATGAGGTCGGCCTGTCCGAATCGGCCTGGCAATGGCTGCATCCGCAGGCGGACGAGCGCGTGATGCTGGCGCACCCGGCGACGGTGGATTCGCTGGCCGACGTGCGCGCCAAGATCTACGGCAGGACCCTGGATGCCACCCAGCTGCACGACGTCGTCCGCGACATCGTTCTGCACCGCTACTCCCATATCGAACTGGCCGCGTTCATCACCGCCTGCAGCGGCGATCACCTCGGGCTGACCGAAATCACGGCGCTGACCGCCGCCATGGTCGACACCGGCACGCGCCTGCGCTGGCCGCGAGCGGTCGTGGTCGACAAGCACTGCATCGGCGGCCTCGCCGGCAACCGCACCACGCCGATCGTGGTGGCGATCGCCGCGGCCATGGGCCTGCTGATGCCCAAGACCTCCTCACGCGCGATCACCTCGCCGGCGGGCACCGCCGACACCATGGCCATGCTGGCGCCGGTGGAACTGGACGAACCGACGATGCGCCGGACCGTGGAAACCTGCGGCGGCTGCATCGCCTGGGGCGGCGCGATGAACATGGCTCCGGCCGACGACATCCTGATCCGGGTGGAGCGCGCGCTGGACATCGACAGCATGGGCCAGCTGGTCGCCTCGGTGCTGTCGAAGAAGATCGCCGCCGGCTCGACCCATGTAGTCATCGACATTCCCTGCGGGCCCACCGCCAAGGTACGCGATCCGGCGCAGGCGCAACTGCTGGCCCGGTTGCTGCACCAGGTGGCCGATGCCTTCGGCCTGCAACTGCGCGTGCTGATCAGCGACGGCAGCCAGCCGGTCGGACGCGGCGTCGGCCCGGCACTGGAGGCGCATGACGTGCTGGCGGTGCTGCGCAACGCACCCGAAGCGCCGGCCGACCTGCGCCAACGCGCGTTGTCGATTGCCGCGGCCGTGCTCGAACTGGGCGCGGCCGCCGCGCCCGGCAAAGGTCTCGCCATGGCGACGCAGTGCCTGGTTTCGGGCCAGGCCTGGGCGCGCTTCCAGATGATCTGCGCGGCCCAGGGCGGACTACGCACGCCGGGCGTGGCGGCATACCGGCAGCCGGTGGCCGCGCCGCGTGCCGGACGCGTCGCGGCGATCGACAACCGCCGCATCTCGCGGGTGGCCAAATTGGCCGGTGCGCCTTGGGCGCCGCTGGCCGGGCTGACGCTGGACGCGCATCTGGGCGATGCGGTGGCGGTCGGGCAACCGCTGTTCACGCTGCACGCGCAGAGCCCGGGCGAGCTTGCCTATGCGATGGAATACGTGTCGCGCCATCCCTGCATCGTCAGCGTGGAGGATTCCCGATGAGCGCGCTCTATGCGATGCCCGGCAACGAGGCCATGACCGAGCTGCTGGTGCTGCACAGCGGTATCCCACGCCGCGCCCTGGACCTGCACCGGTTTCCGGACGGCGAGACCCTGGTACGGATCGAGCCGCCGCCGGCACAGGGCGACGTGGCGATCGTGTGCACCCTCGACCATCCCGATCCCAAGCTGGTGCCGCTGCTGATGGCAGCAGCGACCGCCCGCGAACTGGGCGCCGCACGCGTCGGCCTGGTCGCCCCGTACCTGGCCTACATGCGCCAGGACACCCGCTTCCATCCGGGCGAGGCGATCTCCGCGAGCATCTTCGGCAAGCTGCTCGGGCACGCCTTCGACTGGCTGGTCACGGCCGATCCGCACCTGCACCGCTACCGGCAGCTGGGCGAGGCCTGTCCGCTGGACGCGCGCGTGGTGCACGCGGCGCCGCGCGCCGCGGCATGGGTCCGCCAGCACGTCGAGTCGCCGCTGATCATCGGCCCGGACGGCGAGAGCGCGCAGTGGGCGAACGCCGTCGCCGCGGCGCTGGACGCGCCCTGCGTCACCGCCAGCAAAGAGCGTCGCGGCGATCGCGACGTGCGGATCGAGCTGCCGGGCATCGAGCGCTGGCCGGCGCATCTGCCGGTGCTGCTGGACGACATCATCGCCAGCGGCCAGACCATGATCGAGACGCTGCGCTGCCTGCGGCGACACGGGCGGCCGGCAGCCGTCTGCGTGGGGCTGCACGGCGTGTTCGCAGCCGGCGCACGCGAAGGCCTGCTCGCCGCCGGCGCCAGCCAGGTCGTCACCAGCAACAGCATCGCCGGCAGCACCGCACTGATCGACATCAGCGAGGATCTGGCCGCCGCGATGAACGAACTGTGCAGCGATCCGCGCCCGGCCGGCAACACCATTCCAGGGGGTACCACGGCATGAATTCCAAGCTCGTCTACAGCTGCCATGGCGCCGCCAAGCAGGTCACCGGCTCGTGTCATCTGCTGCGCTTCGGCGGGCGCAGCGTGTTGATCGACTGCGGCCTGTTCCAGGGCAGCCACGAGCAGGAGCAGGCCAATGCCGAACCGTTCGGCTTCGACCCGGCCAGCATCGACGTGCTGTTGCTGACCCACGCCCACCTCGATCACTGCGGACGGATTCCCAAGCTGGTGCGCGAAGGCTTCCGCGGCCGCATCCTGACCACCGCGGCCACCCGCGACCTGGCCCGCGTGGTGATGGTCGATGCCGCCGGTCTGCAGGAGGAGGAAGCCCGCCGCGCCCAGCGCAGCGGACGCCGTCGCGACGGCACCCCGGCCGCGCCGCTGTACACGCTGGACGATGCCTTCCATGCGCTCGACTACTTTGCCGAGCCGCTCAACTACAACCAGACCGTCGCGGTGACCGAAGGCATCCAGGCCCGCTTCCTCGATGCCGGCCACATCCTCGGTTCGGCCTCGATCCTGCTGCAGCTGGACGATGGCCAGCGGCAGCGCACGATGCTGTTCTCCGGCGACCAGGGCAACCCGGGCCGGCCGATCCTGCGCGATCCGGTGCCCGCGCCGGCGGCCGATTACGTGGTGATGGAAACCACCTACGGGGACCGCCCGCACCGCTCGCTGCCCGATACGGTCGACGAGCTGTACCAGGCGATCCGCGAAACCATGGCGCGGCACGGCAACGTGGTCATTCCCACCTTCGCGCTGGAGCGCGCGCAGGAGATTTTGTACTACCTGCACCGCGGCATCCGCGACGGCCACATCCCCGCGTATACGCCGGTGTTCCTGGATTCGCCGATGGCGATCTCCGCCACCGAAATCTTCCGGCGCCACCCCGAGTGCTTCGACGAGGACTTCAACAAGGAACTGCAGCACGGCGATCCCTTCGCGATGCCCAACCTGCACTTCACGCGCGAGACCGCCGAATCGATGGCGATCAACCACGTCGAAGGCGGCGCGATCATCATGGCCGGCTCGGGCATGTGCAACGGCGGGCGCGTGCGCCATCACCTGAAGCACAATCTGTGGCGCGAGCGCTGCAGCATCGTGTTCGTCGGCTATGCCGCCGCCGGCAGCCTGGCCCGGCGCATCGTCGACGGCGCCGACAGCGTGCGCATATTCAACGAGGAGATCCGGGTGCGCGCGCAGGTGTGGACGATCAACGGCTTCTCCGCCCACGCCGACCAGACCGCCCTGCTCAGCTGGCTGGGCACCGCGCCGCGCCGCAAGGTGCTGCTGGTGCACGGCGAGTACGAATCAGGCATGCGCGCCATGCAGGAACGCCTGCAAGCTCTCGGCATCCCCTGCCAGCTGCCGGGCATGCACGAACCGATCGTGCTGGATTGACGATCGCACCATTCGAACAGCCGGCGCGACAGGTCGTGTCGCTTGGCGTGCCATGATGGTTTCCGGTGGTCGGCCGGCCTGTCGTGTAGGAGCGCACCCTGTGCGCGATCGCTCTTCCCCGAACGCCGCCAAAGGGCATCGCGCGCCAGCGCGCTCCTACGGGGCCGGCCGGCTTGTCGTCGAAACGCCCTGGAGATTACCGCAGGTGATTTTGATGACTTCAGGCTCAGAAAAATTCGCATGGACAACCGGCAACAACGGCCGCGGCATGGCCGCGGTGCTCGGCCATCGCCGCCGCGATTACGCCGCAGCCCTTTGATTGATGCCTTCCACCACCGAAACGATAGCCTCCGCATCACCGTCACCAAAGACGCCATCCAGTCCCTGGTGATGCAGGCTGTTGAAGGGTGGATCGTAGAGCTGCCCGGCTTCCATCACGCCCGACCGGGTCAGCTTGTCGATGATCATTTCGACGAAGCGGATCTGCTGGCTGGTGTAGCGGTTTTCGTCGAGAAACTGGCCGAAGGCTTCCTTGGCCGCATTGCGATCCAGCCCCACCAGCGAACGGATGAATACGGTCAGCGGCTTGTCGTTGCCGAAACATTGCTCGAAGCGCGCCCGGCTTTCCACCGGCTCGGACTCGTATACGAAACGCTCCAGCTCGCCGAGGTCGGTCGGCGTCAGCGGCTTGTTGTGCTTGAGCTTGGCAATGGCGACGTGGTTTTCGTTGGCACGGATGTACGCCTCCACCTTCCTCTTGTACTGGGCGACGTTGATGCCGGTGCTGAAGTCCTTGAGCACGATGGGCGTTGCCGCGCCCATCTCGTCGGTCAGCACGCTGTAGACCGGCTTGCTCGACTGGCGTTCGATGAACTGGATCAGGCCGCGCAGGTGGCGCCGCACCTGCTCGATCATCGGCAGGGTGATGTCCTTCCAGAACTCCTCGGTCTGCACGTCCTGGATCAGCGCCAGCTCGGCGCGCACGGCGGGAATGGCGTCTCTGGTTTCCAGCTCGCTGGCCAGCCCGATGATGCGGTCGCGGCAACGCATGAAATCGGACGTGGAACGGGCCAGTGCCAGCTGCAGGTTCAGGCAGATCAGGTCGAACAGTTTGGCGGTGATGTGCTCCGGGTCACGCTCGCTGGGCAGCCCGGCAACATGGGCGCGCAGATCGCCCAGCGCCGAGTCGTCCAGCGCATTCCAGTGTTCGCGCTGCACGAAGCGCGTCACATGCTCGCGCTCGCCGCGCACGATGAAGTTGTCCAGGTTCATCGCGGCGACTTCGCCGTGCAGTTCGTCGGTCAGTGCCTCGCGCAGAAACACCAACTTGTCGTAGCCACCCGCACCGTCGGAGAGGGGATGCGGATCGGCAGCCTTCCCATCCGGCAGCAGCGACAGCAGATCCAGCCGCGCCTTGAACAGCCGTTTGCCGAGCGGCTCGGCCAGCCCGCCCAGCGCGCCGCGCGGGTTCTCGTTGAAGTATTCGAAGTTGGCGCAAAAGTCGAAGATGTAGAACTCGGTCTTGTGCTCGCCCGGCGCGAACAGGTCCGGGCACAGGCGCGTGCCGCGGCCGATCATCTGCAGAAACTTCACCTTCGAGCGCACCGGCTTGAAGAACACCAGGTTCAGCACCAGCGGCACGTCGATGCCGGTATCGAGCATGTCCACCGAAATGGCGATCTGCGGCAGCTTGTTGAGCTTGCTGCTGAAGTCGTCGATCAGGCTTTGCGCGTAGTTCACCGCATGGGTGATCACGCGGGCGAACTCGCCTCTGGTGTGCGGGTAGTGGTGATTGAAGCGCCTGGCGATGAACTCGGCGTGCTTCTGATTGACGGCGAAAATGATGGTCTTGCCCAGCCTGTCGCCGCCCTCCACCTTGAGGCCGTGCTGCATCAGGTGTTGCAGCATCAGGTCAACGGTGCTCTCGTTGAACAGCTGCTTGTTGACCGCCGAGGCATGCAGCTCGACCGGCGCCGTGACCTCCTCGCCCGCACCCGCGCGGTCGCCCCAGTCCAGCGACTCCCAGTGTTCCTTTTCCTGGTCGCTCAGCTCGTCGTAGCGGATGCCTTCGCGCACGAACTTGATCGGCACCGAGTGCGCCCTGGGCGGCACCAGGTAACCGTCGGCCACCGCCTCGTCCAGCGAATAGGCGTCGGTCGGCACGCCGGTTTCCAGGCCGAACAGGTGGTAGGTGTCGCGGTCCACCTCGTCGCGCGGGGTAGCGGTGAGGCCCACCAGATAGCTGTCGAAGTAGCGGAAGATCGCGCCGTACTTCTGGTACACGCTGCGGTGCGCCTCGTCGATGATGATCAGGTCGAAGTGGCCTGCGCCATAGCGGCGCTGTTCGCCGTCCATCTGGTCGATCAGTCCCATCATCGTGGGATAGGTGGACAGATACACGCGGCCCTGCCCCTGCTTTCCGGTCACCAGGTTCACCGGGCTGGAATCGGGCAGGTGCTCCCTGAACGCACCGGCCGCCTGGTTCACCAGCGCCACGCGGTCGGCCAGAAACAGCACGCGCTTGACCCAGTTGGCGCGCATCAGCAGTTCCACCAGCGCAATCGCCGTGCGCGTCTTGCCGCTGCCGGTGGCCATGGTCAGCAGGCCGGCGCGGCGGCCCTCGGCCAGCGCCTCGACCATCGCGCGGATGGCGCGTTGCTGGTACGGGCGCTCGACGATGGCGGTGTTCACCGGCAGCGAGCGCGGGTCGGTCTGCCGGCCGCGGCGCTGGATCGCCAGTTCGAGTTCTTCACGGGTGTAGAAGCCCTGCACCTCGCGCGGCGGCGCGCGGCGGTCGTCCCACAGCCAGGTCTTGTTGCCGTTGCTGTAGAAGATCAGCGGGCGCCGACCCTTTTCCGCTTCCAGGCAATCGGCGTACAGCCTGGCCTGCTGCTGGCCCACGTCGGGGTCTTTCAGGCTGCGCTTGGCTTCCACCACCGCCAGCGGCAAACCGTCCTTGCCCCACAGCACGTAGTCGACAAAGCCCTCGCCCCCGGCATTGGGCATGCCGCGCACCGGCACTTCGATGGAGGCGTTCTTGCCCAGCTCCCAGCCGGCCTCGCGCAGCAGCACGTCGATAAAGAAGCGGCGGGTATCGGCCTCGTCGTAGTCGTGCGTGTCGGGCACCGCGATATTGGCGGCCTTGGCCTGGGCCAGTTCGGCGCGCGCTTGCGCGAGTTTGGCGTTCAGCTGGGCCAGCATCGCCTCGCGCTCGGCCAGCGTGGCGGCCTGCTCGGCAATCGCCGCTTCGCGCGCTTCCAGCGTGGCGTGCTGCGCGGCGATCTGCTGCCGGAACGTCGCCTCCTGCTTCTTCAGCTCCTCGCGGGTCAGCGCGATGGCTTCGTCGGCGCGCACCAGTTTCGGCACGCGCTTCTCGTCGAAGTGGGCCTCGATGCTCTTGGGATCGCTGGCGCGGGTGTAGGTGCGTGCCAGCCAGAACAGCACGTGGAACAGCTCGCGCACCAGCCGCAGCGCATCCAGATGTCCAATGGGCTGGCCGGCATGCACCGCCTGATTGCCGAAGCGCTGGATCAGCCGCATTTTCTGCAGCACGGGCGGCGGCGGCAGCTGCTCGAAATCGCGATCCGTCAGCAGCACGTTGAGGCCGTTGTCGTACGGCATGCGCAGATCGCGATCGTGCTCGTACAGCCAGCGCACCGCCTGCTCCAGCGCGTGCCGCGTGCGCATGCAGCAGGCGCGCGGATCGGAATGGACCAGTTGTTCCGCACCCCTGGCCGGCTCGTAGAGCGGTTTGAATTCGGGAAGGAGGAACTGGAAATTGGTCATGGGCGAATGCGCGAATCCATCATGCGTTATGCGGAAATTAGCTGATTTATCGCTGGCCGATAAACGCCACGCGGGCAATCCAGCGCAGCCCGTCAACTGGTAGAATCCCTGCATGGCCTCCCTCGCCCTCAGCAACAAGCATCTTGCCACGCCCGCTCAGCGGCGGCAGGCGGTGCTGCTGACCGTTGCCACCTCGTCCGCCATCGAGGGCATCCACGCGCCGTTCAAGCAGGGAAAAGCTCCAGGCAAGGCGACAAAACCCGCTGCTGCCAAGGTCAAGCGCGCGCGACACGCAAAGTCCGTCTGACCACGGCCATGAACACGTGCTCCATGGGCGTGTAGTTCCTGTCCAGCGCTGCATGAATGGCACCGATGTATTCGCGTTTCCTGGTTCCGCGAATACCGCCAAAGTCCAACGCAGGCAGACCGGCCTGGAATGCGCTTTCGCTGCTGTCGTCGGCGGAATATCGGTCGCGATGCATGGACGGTTACAACGCGGAGGCGAGGATGCGGGCCGGCGACTCCGGAAAAGGGAATGGTGAGCAGGTCACTGACCCCGAGGGCTTGCATTCAGACCGGTTGCGCTTCGGCCAGCACGGCAGCGCGAAACGGTGGAGGAGCTGGAAGTTGGTCATGACTCAGCTGCTCCTTGCGAGTTGGCCGAAAAATGGACTGCTGCCGGTTTCACAGACACCGCGTTTAGGTGTGATGATGAAACCGGAGGTGGCTCATGGCAACGAGAAGAACATTCAGCAGCGAGTTCAAGCGCGAAGCGGTGCGA
>SCRF01000045.1 GCA_004322005.1 Rhodanobacter sp.
GGCGAGGCACAGCACGCGGCGGGCGGGAGTGGGGGGCAAAGGGGGCATCGACGATATCTCCAGGGTGGACAAGGGTCAGTGTTGAATGGCACTTGCTTAAGCGCAAAGCTCCAATTTCCGTCATTCCCGCGAAAGCGGGAATCCAGTGACTTCAGGCTGCCAGAGGCGCTGGATCCCCGCTTTCGCGGGGATGACGAGCTCAAGTAAGTGCCATTCGGGTCAGAGTTCGATCAGCAACAGTCCGGCGCACACGATCAGCAGCATGCCCATCCCGGCATCGACGCAGCGCCGGATGAGCGGTCGCGCCAAGGCGTGCGACAGTAACGTGCCGAGACCGGCCCACAGCAGCAGGCAGCAAGCGGGGATCAGCGTGAACAGGGCCGCCAGCGGCAGATAGCCGCGCAGCCCGGTCGCCGGAAGACTCGCGACGGCGGTCAGCACCATCACCCAGCTTTTCGGGTTGAGGAACTGGAATCCGACCAGCCCGGGCAGGCCGGCCGGCCATGCGATCGCGTTCGCCGTTGCATGGGCTGCGGCGGGCCGCAGGCTGCCGGCGAGCAGTGACGTGCCGAGCCAGCTCAGATACACGGCGGTGCGCTGGTCTTCACGCCGCAGGGCGAGGCGCTGGGATGCGCCACGCTCGCCGGCCTGCAGGCGATCGCGCAGGCCGTGGCGGCGTTGCGCGAGACCCGGCCGGCGCATGCGGTGATCCTGTCCACCTCGCCTTCGTTCGCGATCCGCTGGCTGTTGCCGCGGCTGCCGCAGCTGGAGCAGGCGCATCCGAAGATCGAGCTGTCGGTGCTGGTGGATCAGAAACTGGATGCACTCGACGACGGTCGCATCGATCTGGCCCTGCGCATGGGCCGTGGCCCGTGGCCCGGGCTGCACAGCGAGGCACTGATGGACGATGCGCTGTATCCGGTGATGAGTCCTGCGCTGTGGCAGGCGTCCGGACGTCCGTCGAAACCGCTGCAGCTGGCCGGCCTGCGTCTGCTGCACGATCGCGACCCGCAGGCCGCCTGGGAACTCTGGCGACAGCTGCACGGTCCGGCCAAGCTTGCGCTGCAGGGCGGTGCGCGTTATGCGTCGTCCGATCTGGTGCTGCGCGCCGCCCTGCTGGGGCAGGGCGTGGCGCTGGCGCGGCATCGGCTAGTGGCGGACGACCTGGCCGCCGGCAGCCTGCTGCGACCGTGTGGCGAGCTCAGCGTGCCGATCGGTCCGTCGTACTGGATCGTGCGGCCACCCGCGCCGCCACGTCCGGCGGTGGTCGCGGTGATCGACTGGCTGCGCTGGCAGGCCGCGGGGCGCCGCCCATCCGCCGCACCGACGAAAGCCCGGGCGCGGGCGTAGCGATGTCGTCGGCCTCGCCAGCCGCTCGGGGCATGGTCGTCGCGGGGCAGCTGCTCGGCGCCCTGTGGACGTCGCCGAACACGCTCTGTGGTCTGCTCGCCGGTACCGCCGGCCTCGCCTTCGGCGCGCGCGTGCGCTGACGCTGGGCAACGTGATCCTGCACACGGACGACGACCACGAGCGCGCACACTGCGGTGCGCTCCTGCGCCAGTTGCCTGACAGCCTGAAACGCGAAGGCCGCGACGAGCGCGGCCTTCGTGTCGAACGGCGATGCAACCGGCCTCAGCGCAGCTCGACTACCACCAGCCCCTGCGGCGGAACGCTGATCTCGAACTTGCCCTTGCGCACGTCCACCTGCTCGGGCGCCGCCAGCTTTCCGGCCGCGCGCAGCTGGGCGATCTGTTTGCGGCTGGGGCTGTCGGGGCGGCCCATCCGGTCGAACAACGCAATCGCATTGCCGTGGGTTTCGTCCAGCCGCCACACGGTGGCGCGGACGCCGGCGGCGAGGTGCTTCACGTCGATGCTGAAGCGCTTCGGCGCGCCGTGGGGTTCCCCTGGCGTATAGCTGGCGGTCTTGCCGACCGGCCTGGCGTAGTTCCACAGTGCCAGCACCACGGTGCCGTCGGCGCGCCGGGTGACCAGGGCCGAATCCGAGCCGGTCTTGAGTTGCGTGTCGCCCAGCTTGTGCAGCATCGCGAACGCGTTGAACGAGGGCTTGTCGATGCGGTCGGCGGCGATCAGGCCGAAGCCGCCGTAGAACGGGTTGCGCACCACGCCCTGTTCCTCGAACACGTCGGAGAACGCCCAGTAACTCATGATCTGCACCTTGCCGGCGCACTCGCGGATGGTGTTGGCCAGCCACGGTCCCATGAACACGCTGTCGGTGACGTTGGGCAGGTTGGCGTAGCTGGCGTTGTACTCGCTGAAGATCAGCGGCAGGTGCGGAAACGGCGAGGCGGCGATTTCCTTGTGCACCTTGTCCACCGAGCGGCAGACCATGTCGCGGCGCGGGATGTTCTCGCTGGTATGAAACACGTTGCTGGCGGTGTCGTCGCCGTAGACGTGGCTGCTGACGAAATCCACCGGCACGTTGTCGTGCTTCGCATGCGCCAGGAACGCGGTGGCCCACGCCGCCTGGGCGGTGGACGGGCCGCCCACACGGATGCGCGGGCTGACCGCCTTGAGCGCGCGCGCGGTGTGGTCGTACAGGGTGAAGTAGGTGGACTGCGCGGGCCTGCCGGCCCAGAAGCCGATGTTCGGTTCGTTCCACACCTCGAAGTACCAGCTGGCCACTTCGTCGATGCCGTAGCGCGCCACCAGGTGCTGCGCGAAGGCGCCGATCATCGCGTCCCACTCGGCGTAGTTCTTCGGCGGCGCGATGTTCGGGTGGTACCAGAATTCCTGCAGCGCCTTCGGGTCGGAGCTCAGTGCCGGCGGCATGAAGCTCAGCTCGACGAAGGGCTTGATGTGGTGCTCCAGCAGGCCGTCGTAGATCTGGTCGACGTAGGAGAAGTTGTAGCTGATCGCGCCGTCCGGGCTGCGACGCACCAGGCCCACGTCGTCGTCGAAGATGCCGTGAAAACGGATGTAACTGAAGCCGGTGGCTCGATGCACCGCATCGAGATCCTTGCGGTAGTCGTCGCGCAGCGCCAGCGAGGCGCGGCCGGAGCCGAACATCTGTTCCCAGAAGTGCGGGAAGGGCGTGCCTTGAGCCTGTGCGTCGACGTGCAGATGCACCGTGTCGGGCGCGGCGGCGACCGCATTGCCGGTTATCAGCGCGACAGCGCAAACGCTCAGCAGCAGGCGGCGGATAGTGGTTGGACGAATCATCGGGATTCCTTGTCGTCAGGCGGACAGGGTCAGTCCGGAATGGCACTTAACTTAAGCGCCGTCATCCCCGCGAAAGCGGGGATCCAGTGCCTTCCGTGGCCTTCAAACGCTTAAAGGCGCTGGATTCCCGCTTTCGCGGGAATGACGAAAAACATAATTTCGCGCTTAAGATAAATGCCATTCGGGTCAGTTCAGCCTGTTAGGAGGGCGGCAATGTAAACGTTTACGTCTTCAGCGTGGCAGTCTCTTACAGTCGGCCTGCGCCGTCCAGTGATGCGGCTGAAATGGATTGCCGATCGCTTGCCTGTGTCACAGAAATCAGGGCGGTGAACCATGTCGCCGGTTGCGTCTGTGAGTCGGATTGGGCGGTGTTCCGGTTTGTCGTCGATTCCAGCCGGCTGAGCAGCCGATCGGCAAATGGGGTCCCCGGTGGGTCTCGTCGAAAGCCCGTTCGCCTTGATCCGGTCATCGAATCCCCGACGCGTCGATTTTTCCGGTACCCGAAATCTCGTCGCAACCCTCTTATAGTGTGCAGGCAGCCGCATGACAGGTGCCGGCGCATGAGGGGTCCCATGAGTGCTGACAGAAACCCGTTCTGGGCGCGGATGTTCGTAACGCATCAGGATACGCTCAACGGCTTTTTCCGGCGCCGGGTGGCGCATCGCTGGGATGCGCAGGATCTGGCCCAGGAGGTCTTCCTGCGGCTGTTGCGCGTGGACGGCGGCGAGGACAGCATCATCGCCAACCCGGAAGCCTACCTGTTCACCGTGGCGTCCAATCTGGTCAAGGAGCACGCCGTACTTCAGAAGCGGCGCGGCCTGAGCGTGGACATTGCGCAGATGCTGCCGGAGCTGGAATCTCCGCTAGGCACGCCCGAGGCCGAGGCCGATCGCGAATCCCGTCGGCAACGGCTGCAGACGGTACTCGACCGCCTGCCGCCTCGCTGCAAGGCGGTGATGCTGATGCAGCATCGCGACGGCATGAGCTACGAGGAAATCGCCGCGCAACTGGGAGTGTCCAATCACATGGTCAAGAAATATGTCGTCAAGGCGCTGGCGTTGTGCCGCCGCGGTCTGGCGCGGTACGAGTAGCCCGCATGCACACGGATGACCGGCAGTTGCGGGATCTCGTCGCGGAACAGGCTGCGCAATGGTACGTGGCGCATCGCGACGGCACGCTTGGGACGCTGCAGCAGAACGCCTTCATGCGCTGGCTGCGTACCTCGCCGATGCATGTGGCCGAATACCTGGCCATCGCCGGAGTCGCGCGCGACATCGGCGACGCCGCGCGACAGAACACTGCGTCCCTGCAACAACTGCTGGGCGAAGTCGACGGCATGGATCGCGTGGTGCCGATCCATGCCGTCACGCGCGAGTCGGTCTTCGACATGTTCTCGCCATACGAATACCGGGTCAGGACCCGCGCCAGGCATCATGCCTGTCCATCCCATGCCGCGACGCGTTCTCTCGTGCGCTGGGTGAACGTCGCGGCGCTGATGCTGGTGACGACGGCCATGATCCTTGGCCTGCGGTGGTTCACGAGCCGGCCGCAGGTGCTGAACTATGCCACTAGCCACGGCGAGCAGCGCAGCCTGCAACTGCCCGACAACACCTTCGTGCGGCTCAACTCCGACTCCGCCATCGCCGTCAGATTCAGCCAGCACCACCGCCTGGTCGAAGTCACCCGCGGCCAGGCCTACTTCGAGGTGGCGAAAGATCCGGCACGGCCGTTCGGCGTGCGCGTCGGAGGCTTGCTGATCAGGGACATCGGCACGGCATTCGACGTCTATCGGCAAGACAGCAGCACCACCGTCACGGTAACGGAGGGCCAGGTACAGGTATGGCCGGTACCTCCGGCGTCGCCACGAACCGGTTGGCTGCGTCACGATCGACGGCCGGCCGCCGCGTCGTCGGGTCGTCCCCTGGTCGATCTCGCCGCTGGCCATCAGGCACGCATAGCCGCCTCGGGCCGGTTGGAGTCGCAAGGTCCGGTCGATGCGGAGCAGGCCACTGCCTGGCTGCAGGGCAACATCGTCTTCGAGGGTGAGTCGATCGCCGCGGTGGCCGCGCAATTCAACCGCTACAACAACTCGCAGATCAGCGTGAACGACCGGCGCATCGGCGCGTTGCCGATCAGCGGCACCTTCGCCGCCCACGACGTGCCCACCTTCGTTGCCTTCCTCGACAGCATACCCGGCGTGCATACGCGGACGCTGGGACGACGCATCATCGTCAGCGGCCGTACCGCGGGGAAACATCGCGATTGAAGCCGGCGCGATTGAATCCGGCGCGATTGAAGCCGGATCGGCACAATGTGGCATTCACATGAAAAAAACATTACCCGGTTTTCCGCGATTCGGCTCGTAAGTCACAAGCGCTTCACATCGAGCCGGCGTTGACTGCCGGTGTGGCACCACCGTTGTATCCAGTAGGGGAAACAATCCATGCGTGAGTCCATGCTTGCAAAGTGTTGCCTGGCGGCCCTGATCGGTGCCGGCCTTGCCAGCCCCGCCGCGGCGGCACCATTCCAGCAGTCAGTAGTGTCCGATACCGTGATTCCGGCGATGCCGTTGAACCAGGCACTCAGTACCTTCGCGCAGCGCGCCCACCTGCAACTGGTCTACGTCTCGAAGATCGCGGACGATATGCGCACCCAGGGAGCACCGGCCGGTCTGTCGCAGCAGGCGACCCTGCAACGGCTGCTGCAAGGCACCGGCCTGAAATACCGCTTTCTCAATGCAAAGACCGTGACGATCTACGCGGCGGATGATCCGCCGGCTTCCCCCGCACCCTCTTCGAAGAAGCAGGACAGCAAGAAAACGGTCAGCCTGCAGACGGTGGTGGTCACCGGCACCCGGGCCTTCGATCGCACCGAGGCCACCTCGCTGGCGCCGATCGACGTGCTGACGCCGAAGGATCTCGTCGGCACCGGCGCCACCAACCTGGCCTCGGCGCTGCGTACGCTGCTGCCCTCGTTCAACTTTCCGCAGCCCTCGGTCACCGATGCCACCGACGCCATTCAGCCGGCGCAACTGCGGGGCCTGTCGCCGGACCAGACGCTGGTGCTGATCAACGGCAAGCGCCAGCACACCACCGCCATCGTCAACGTCAACGGTTCGCTGGGCCGCGGCTCCTCGCCGGTCGACATCAACGCAATCCCGATCAACGCGATCGACCACGTCGAGGTGCTGCGCGACGGCGCCGCCGCCCAATACGGCTCCGACGCGATCGCCGGCGTGATCAACATCATCCTCAAGGGCGGCTCCAGGCATGGCTCGGCCAGCGTGACCGGTGGCCAGTACGACGGTGGCGACGGCACCACCTGGCAGGGTGGCGCCGATGGCGGCTTCACCCTGGGCGAGAAGGGCTGGGTGCATCTGAGCGTCAACGCCATGCATCAGGATCCGACCAACCGCGCCGGCCCGGATCTGCGCTATCCCAACGATCCCACCTACGGCACGGTCACGTTCCATTACGGCCTTCCGCTGACCAGGGCCAGGCAGGCCGCCATCAACCTGCAGTACGACCTGACGCCCAACGTGCAGCTGTATGCCTTCAGCCTGTTCAACAAGCGCGATGTGAGCGCAGGCGGCTTCTTCCGCTCGCTGTCCACCTACAAGAACAGCTATCCGGGCGCACTCGCCGACTATCCGGCCGGCTACCTGCCGATCGAGAACAGCGCCATCCGCGACGACTCCGAAGTGATCGGCCTGCGCGGCAAGGTGGCCGGCTGGAACTACGACGTCAGCGCCAATACCGGCGGCAACCACTGGAAGCTCGACACCAGCGATACCTACAACTATTCGCTCGATCCGACCTCGCCGACCGGCTTCTACATCGGCACGCTGACCAACCGCGAGAACGTGCTCAATTCCGACTTCAGTCGCGACTTCAACATCGGCGGTCTGGAGGGGCCGCTGACCGTGGCGTGGGGCCTGGAATACCGCAAGGAAAAGTTCGCCATCAAGAACGGTGACGCGGCGTCCTTTGCCGGTGCCGGCGCGCAGGTCTTCCCGGGCTACCAGCCCGGCGACGCCGGTTCGCACTCGCGCAACAGCCACGCTGCCTACCTGGACCTGGAAAGCGACCTGACCAGCAAGTTCTCTGCAGGCCTGGCCGCGCGCTACGAGCACTACAGCGACTTCGGCAGCACGACTTCGGTCAAGGGTTCGGGCCGTTACGCGTTCAACGACACCGTGGCCCTGCGCGGCACCGTGTCGACCGGCTTCCGCGCCCCGTCGCTGCAGCAGGAGTTCTATTCCAGCACCGCGATCAACTTCGTCAACACCGGTGGCGGCAACCTGGTGCCCTACACCATCCGCACCTTTCCGGTCAGCGATCCGGCCGCGCAGGCGCTCGGTGCGCAGGCGCTCAGGCCCGAGAAGTCGAAAAACCTCAGCTTTGGTCTGGTGCTGACCCCGACCAGCGGTCTGTACACCACGCTGGACTTCTACCAGATCAAGGTCGACAAGCGGATCATCCTCAGCGGCAACCTGGTCGGCTCGGCGGTGCAGACCTACCTGACCTCGGTGGGCATCCCGTTTGTCAGCGGCGGTCGGTTCTTCACCAATGCGGTGAACACCCGCACCCGTGGTGTGGATCTGGTGTCGACCTATCCGATCGAACTGGCGCACTCCTCGCTCAAGCTGACCGGCGGCATCAACTACAACAAGACCGACATCACCTCGTTTGCGCCGAACCCGCCGCAGCTGGGCCTGGCCGGCTTGACCCTGCCGATCATCGACCGCACCGAGCAGGGCCGCATCACCAAGGGCACGCCGCGGACCAAGGCATTCGTGGCGGCGGACTGGGATGTGAGCAACTGGAGCTTTCACGGTCAGCTGACCCGCTATGGCCAGTGGACCAACTATGCCGCCACCGCCAGCGGCGACCAGACCTACGGCTCGTCCGTCCTGCTGGATCTGTCGGCCAGCTACAACTGGAACGACTGGACCTTCACCGTGGGCGGCAACAACGTCACCAACCAGTACCCGGACAAGAACACGCCACGCACCAGCGCGTTCAACATCATCCTGCCCTATCCGGGTTCCTCGCCGTACGGTTTCAGCGGTTCGTACTACTACGGCACGGTGGCGTATCACTGGTGAGTGATAATGCCTTCGCACGGGGCGCCCGCAGCAGGGTGCCCCGTGGGCTTGGCGCATCCGCGTGCGCAGAAAATCCGACCTTCGCACACCGCCCATCTTCAGATCCCCAGCATTGACAGAGTGACCATCATGCGCAACGCATTTTCTGCATGGACGGCGATCGCCATCCTCGCCGCGACGACGGCGGGGTGGGCAGCCCAGCCGCCGCCGGCCCGACACGACATTCCGCAGCAGGCGCTGGACGCCACCGCCGCGCCCACCACGATGGCCGCGCTGGCCAGGGCCGTGCCGGTCACCGCGAAGCACGCCATGGTGGTCTCCGCGCAGCATCTGGCGACCGAAGTCGGCGTGGACATCCTCAAGCAGGGAGGCAATGCGGTGGATGCCGCCGTGGCCGTGGGCTACGCCCTGGCCGTGGTGCATCCGTGTTGCGGCAATATCGGTGGCGGCGGCTTCATGGTGGCGCACCTGGCCAGCGGCAGGAATGTGTTCCTGGACTTCCGCGAAAAGGCGCCGCTGAAGGCCACGCCCACCATGTACCAGGACGCCAGCGGCAACGTGGTGCCCGGGCGCAGCACCGGCAGCTACCTCGGCGTGGGCGTGCCGGGCACGGTGATGGGCCTGGACGCGGCGCTGAAGAAGTACGGCACGATGCCGCTGCACAAGGTGATTGCGCCGGCGATCCGGCTGGCGCGCGACGGCTTCGTGCTGCAGCAGGGCGACGTCAACATCCTCAACGAGCGGGTGAAGGATTTCGCGAAGTATCCCAACGTGGCGGCGATCTTCCTGCATCGCGGCAAGCCGTTCGTGGTCGGCGACCGCCTGCGCCAGCCGCAGCTGGCGCATACGCTGGAGCTGATCGACAAGGGCGGTGCGCAGGTGTTCTACCACGGCGACATCGCGCGCAAGGTGGTGGCGGCCAGTCAGGCCAACGGCGGCCTCTTCACGATGCGGGATTTCGCTGACTACACGGTGCAGTGGGACAAGCCGATCAGCTGCGGCTACCGCGGCTACACCATCGTGTCGGACCCGCCGCCGAGCTCGGGCGGCATCACGATCTGCCAGATCCTGCAGATCCTCAAGCCCTACCCGCTGGGCGCGTGGGGCTACGGCTCGGTGAAGAGCATCCACTACATGGCCGAAGCCGAACGCCGCGCGTTTGCCGACCGCAATACCGCACTGGGCGACCCGGCCTTCGTGCACAACCCGATCGAGCAGCTGCTGTCGCAGCAGCACGCGAACGCGCTGCGTGCCACCATCGCGCCGGACAAGGCCACGCCGTCGTCCGAGATCAAGGGTGAGCTGGGCCCGGTCGAGGGCACCAACACCACCCACTACTCGGTGGTGGACGAGCACGGCAATGCGGTGGCGGTGACCTACACCATCAACTACCTGTTCGGCGTGGGGCAGATCGCCGGCGATACCGGCTTTTTCCTCAACAACGAGATGGACGACTTCACCTCCAAGCCGGGCGTGCCCAACTCGTTCGGCCTGATCCAGGGCAAGGCCAACCGGATCGAGCCGGGCAAGCGCCCGCTCAGCTCGATGTCGCCCACCATCGTGCTGCGCGGCGGCAAGCTGTTCATGGTGACCGGCAGCCCCGGCGGCTCCACCATCATCTCCACCACGATGGAGAGCTTTCTCAACGTGGCCGCGTTCGGCATGAACATGCAGCAGGCGGTGGATGCGCCGCGCCTGCACCAGCAGTGGTATCCCGACCAGGTGTTCGTCGAGCCCGGCCTGCTCACCGCCAGGACGCAGGCTGCGCTCGAAGCGATGGGCTACAAGTTCAAGCAGGTCAAGTCCTGGGGTGCGGACGAGGCCATCCTGGTCGATCCGAAGACCCATCTGCTGGAAGGCGCCAACGATCGCCGCCGCCCGGCCGGACTGGCCGCCGGTTATTGAGGTGAGGAGCGCTGCACAGGTCGGGGCGGATGTCCTGGCCTGCGTGCGTCCCGAAGGCGGAGCGATGGTCGCGGGTCTGTTCTTTGCGCGCGCTGGCGGGATAGGCCGTACGACGCGAGTGGGAGCTTGCACATAAACGTCTGCATCGAAACGCTGCCTGCTACGGCAGGCTGCTGGCGGCCAGCTTCGTCGAGCCGGTGGTGATCGGCCGGGTGCTACCCGGGCGGGCGGCAAAAAAAACGGGAGCAGCTTCAGTCTCGATATCGTGCCGCTGACAGGATGTTCGTGGCGGCTGAAACTGCTCCCGCTGGGGAAATCTTGCGTCCGGCTACTGGGTGAGGATGGCTCCGTAGTGGCCGTCGACGGTGACCGTCACCTGGCCGTTCTGCACCGTGTAGGCGGTGCCCGAGAGCTGATCGGTGAGGGTGCTGCCGTTGGTTACGCTTAGCTGCCACACTGGCACGGTGATCGTATGCGACACCGAGTCGTTGTTCAGGGCCACCGCGATGCGGTTGGTGGCGTCGAAGCGGCCGTAGGCGTACAGCTTGTTGGTGTCATCGGTCAGCAGGGTCATGAACGAGCCGGTGCGCAGGGCTGGGAAGGCCTTGCGGATCGCCGTGAGCTTGCCGGTCAGCGCCACCGCGCTGTTGGTGCTGCTGCCGACGGTCCAGTCGAAGGTGCGGCGATTGTCCGGGTCGGCGCCGCCCTGCATGCCGTATTCGTCGCCGTAGTAGATCGTCGGCGTACCCACGTAGGTCATCTGGAAGATCAGCGCCAGGTAGGTTTTCCAGATGTCGCCGCCGGCGCGCGTGCCGAAACGCATCACGTCATGGCTGCCCAGGGCATTGCTCATCGCCTGCTGCACGTCGGTCGGGTAGTTGGAGCGCGTGCCGTGCAGCCAGCTGTCGAACTGGCTTGCCGGGATCGAGGCGGCGTTGCCGTTGTAGTCCTCCCCGGTGATCCATTCGGAGACCGGCTGGATGAAGCCGTCGTAGTTCATCGCACTGTCCCACTGGTCGCCGCTGTCGGTCCACGGACCGGCATTGCCCCAGAATTCGCCGAGGATCTCGGCATTGGGGTTGACGGACTTCACCGCCGTTCGCATCTCGGCCGTGATCTGGTGGTTGGTCGCGTCGCTGCCGTTGTTGCCGCCGGCATCGAAGTACTGCGCGGCATCCAGCCGCCAGCCATCGATGCTGTAAGGCGTCTTCAGGTAGGTCTGCATCACCGAGGTACTGCTGCCGTAGATCGCGTTGCGCACGGCCGAGCCGCTGGCGCCGTAGTCCAGCTTGGGCATGCTGGGGATGCCGAAGAACGCGGAGTAGGTGCCCGGCCAGGTCTGGAACGTGTAATAGCCGTACCACGGGCTCGACTGCGATTCGTAGGCACCGCTGGTGGTCCACCAGTTGTACTTGTCGAACCACTGGCTGGTGTCGCCGGTGTGGTTGAACACGCCGTCGAGGACCAGGTAGCCCGCGGGGCCGTTGCTGGCGCTGTGGATGTCGGCACTCAGTGTCTGCAGCAGCGTGTTGGTGCCGAAGGCCGGGTCGACGGTGGTGTAATCCTCGGTGTCGTACTTGTGGTTGGTCGGCGAAAGGAAGATCGGGTTGAGGTAGATGATGTCGGCGCCGAGCGTATTCTTGATGTAGCCGAGTTTCTGGTCGACACCCGCCAGATCGCCGCCGAAAAACACCGCGCTGTTGCAGCCGCTGACGTTGGAGACGACGCTGGTACCCCAGGCATGCTGCTCGGTGGCGCAGCCGGCGTAGGTGTACTGGCCGTTGGTGACGTCGTTGCTGGTGTCGCCGTTGAAGAAACGGTCCGGGAAGATCTGGTACATCACGCCGTTCTTCATCCAGGCCGGTGTCTGAAAGCCGGGGATGATGAAGAAATCGCCGGAGGACGGCTCGGCGGCGGTGGTACCGGCGGCGTTGAGCCAGGCCGTGGACGTGCCGTCGTTGATCTGGAAGCGGTAGTACTTCTCCGAGGCGCTGGCCGGAACGGTGCCCACCCAGTAGTCGAAGTTGCCGGTGGCATCGTTGGCCGACCAGCTCATCGCCACCCAGTGATAGGCGCTGTCCGCGCTGTCGTAGTACTTGATGTTGGCGCTGGTGATGTCGCCCTTGAAGGTGCGCAGGGTCAGCGTGACCGCCTGGGCGGATGTCGGCTCGACATGGTTGTCGTACAGCGGGCCCTGGTCGTGGAACAGGCCGGCCCACTCCACGTTGTTGTCGTTGCTGGCGGCCTGTGCCAGGTTGCCCAGCGAGGGCAGGGCATAAAGCGCCAGCGCCGTGCTGATCGCGATCGTCAGTGCGGACTTCGATCCGCGTTTCGCTTTCCGGTTATTACTCATTCAACGTACCTCCCTACGGTGAAAAACATGGCGGAGCCATGGGTGCATGAACCCCGCCGCGCAAAACCCTTGGATGGTGGATTACGGCGGCATGGTCAACCTGATGCGGTTCGCCGTTGCCGCCGCCACACGCACATAAGTGACCGGGCCGAAGCGGTCGCGACCGGTAGCCCAGCCCTCGCCCTTGCTCCCGCGCAACGCGTCGGGATCGGCCAGCCGGGCCATGGCCTTGCCATCGTCGGTGACGGCGGTGGCGGCTCCCGCGTGGATCCGCAGCAGGTAGAACCGCAATGCGGGCTTGAAGCTCCCCGTGGCGGCGCCGGTGTCGAACACGACCGTGCGGCCGTGCCGCTGCACGGCCAGTGTCTGCAGGAAATACGCGCCGTGTTCGTAGCGGTAGTCGCTGCCGTCGTCGTCGTAGTAGGCGAAGCTGCTGCGCTGCGCGGCGGGGAACACTTCCACGGTCAACCCGGTCAGCGGCTTCTCGCCCACGTAGTCCATCGGTGGTTGCAGCGGGATGATCGCGCCGGCGCGGATATACAGCGGGATGTCGCTCCAGCCCTTCGCGTCGGTCGTGTGCACGATGGTCTGCCCGCCCGCGTAGCGCTTGCCGCTGAACCAGTCGGTCCACTCGCCGGCGGGCAGGTAGATGGACTTTTCCCGCTGGCCCTGCCGCACCACCGGCGAGACCAGCAGGTAATCGCCGAACAGCCAGCTGCCGATGTCGTTGCGCAGCTTCGGATCGTGCGGCCAGTCGAACAGCAGCGGGCGCACCAGGCCCACGCCGCCGACGTGGCGCCGGTATTCGTAGCTGTAGATGTACGGAATCAGTGCGTAGCGCAGGCGTATCGCGGCGGTGGCCGCCTTTTCCGCCACCGGACCGTAGACCCACGGCTGGCGCTTCTCGCCGAACACGCCATGCACGCGGAAGATCGGGGTGAACGCGCCGAACTCGATCCAGCGTGCGTAGTTCTCGTCGCCGGGATGACCCTTGAAGCCGCCGCCGTCCATGCCCCACTGCATCGCGCCCACGTTGACCGCGCTGAGCATGCGCTGGCGCTGGCCGGCCATGCTGGCGAAGCCGGTGGGGATGTCGCCGGACCACAGGCCGTAGGCATAGCGCTGCGCGCCGAGGTAGAAGTTGCGGTTGATCGACCACACGCGCAGCGGCGAATACGCGCGTTGGCCGTCGTACAGCGCACGCTCCATGTTGGTGAACTGGGTGTCGCTGCCGACATCGTCGGCCTCGTCGTTCCACCAGCCGACCATGCCGGTATCGAACGAGTGCTTCAGCGCGTCGTTGAAGAACCACGTGCGCACGGCGCTCTGGTCGAAGTCGAGTTCGCGCACCGGCTTGTGCGAGAAATAGTCCGGCGCGGTCTTGCTGGCGCTCGACCAGAAGCCGTGCGCGGTGGCGTAGCGGCCTTCGACCGTGTCGGTGTGTATGCGCGGCTTCATGATGCCGGTCAAATGCATGCCGCGGGCGTCCAGTTCCCGCTTCAGCTTGCCGCTGGGGCCATCCGGAAACTTCGCCGTGTTCCAGCGGAATTCGCCCCAGTCATCGCCCCAGGCCTTCCAGTCGAAGTCGAGGGTGAAGTTGTCGATCGGGATGTGCCTGGCGCGGTAGCTGTCGACGATCGCCAGCAGTTCCTTTTCGTCGATGCCCCACTGGCTGTTGGTGAAGCCCATCGCCCATTTCGGGAACAGCGGCGAGTGGCCGCTGATCTGCGCCACGTCGCCGAAGATCTGCGTGGGCGTGCCGATCAGGATGTAGTAGTCGAGATCTTTCCGCGAGGTGCCGCTGACCGTGATGGTGGTCGGCTGCAGTGCGAACGTGGCACCGAGGGTATCGACCAGTACGCCGTAGCCGCTGGTGCTCCATACGAACGGTGCACCCGCATGGCCTTGCTCGCCGGCGGCGGCCACCTGCGTGCCCTGCCGCAGCATGCCGCCGCTGGCGGCTTCGGTCGCGTTGTAGCCGCCGATGCCGTACAGCGCATCCGGCCTTGCATGCCGCAGGATCAGCTGGCCGTGTGCCAGTGCGGCCAGGTCGGCCTGCAACAGGCGATGCTGTTGCGCGTCCTCGACCAGCAACTGGCCGGTGCGTTTGTTCCAGCGAACCGAGGCGCGAGCGGACGCAAGACTCAGGTTGCCGGCGCCGTCATCGGCGCGCACCCGGTCGAACGCGGGGAGCGCAGTCTTGCTGTCGATCACCAGCGACGGTGCGCTGGTGTGGCCATCGGGTTCGAAATGGACGTGCACGATGCCGGGTGCGAGGAAGCGGACGGCGATCTCATCCGGGCCGATGCCGATGGCGATGCCGTGATCGGCGATGTGCGCAGTCGCCACTGCCGGCTTGGCGGTGTGTGCGCCGGCAATGCCGATCGAGGCGAGCGCCAGCGCGCACCACAGCCAGCCAGCCGACCGGCCGCATTTGCCTGCACGGATGGGTTTCGTCATCGCATCGAACTCCGGTACGTGCTGTGGCGTCAACGCAGGATCGCCGTGGTGTAGGCCGGCATCCGCAGCTGGCCGTGGTCCAGCGTGATGCCGGGCCGACTCTGCAGCAGCAGGGCATCGAAGCGGTGCCCATGGGTGTCGCCGAGAGCGATGGTTTGCGCCGTGTGCGAAAGGTTGTGGACCACCAGCACGTGGCTGCCGGCATCCTCGAGTTCGTAGGCCAGCAGGTGTCCGCTGGCCATCGGCACAGCGCGAATGCGGCCGTCGCGCAGCGCACTGAGCTGGGTGCGCCAGTGGATCAGCATCGCGTAGTCATGCAGCAGCGAGTCGGGATCCGCCTGCTCGGCGGCGACGGATACGTCACCGCCCTGTTTCGCCGTCGACGTCTTCCATCGCGTTTCGCCCGGCGCATCGGTGGCGCGCTGCCAGCGCATCGGTTCGCGCAGGTCCGGGTCGGGCTTGACGCCGCGCATGCCGAGCTCCTCGCCGTAGTACACGAAAGGGTGGCCGGGCAGGGTGAGCAGCAGCGCGGCGGCCATCCGCATGTGCTGCGGGTTGCCGCCGAGCTGGCTCATCACGCGGTTCTGGTCGTGGTTGGACAGGAACGTTGCGTCGGCTCCCGGTTGGCCGGCGGTGGCGGCGAAGGCCGCGTAGCGCTGCTGCAGCCGGGAGGCGAGGTCGCTCGCCTGTTCGCTGCGCGCTGCGTCGATCAGTCGTGTGGCCAGCGGGAAGTCGAACACCGCGCTCAGCGCGCCATACCACGGTGCGAGCTGTTGCCAGCTGTTCTCGGTGACCTCGCCGACCACGTAGGCGTGCGGGTTCACCTGCCGCACGCCGCGCATGAACTGCTGCCACCAGGCGAGGTTGTTGCGCAGCACCGCGGGGTCGCCTTCCTGCGAGGCGAAGTTGAGGTAGATATGGCGCGCCGCGTCGAGCCGGAAGCCGTCGACGCCCTTGCGCATCCAGAACTGGCCAACCTTCACCATCGCCTCGCGCACGGCGGGCGTGTCGTAGTTCAGGTCCGGCATGCCGGCGGAGAAAATGCCCAGGTAGTGGCGACCGTCCGGTAGCGCCTGCCAGGCCTTGTCGCCGGCCGCGCTGCGGGCGGCCAGATCGGTGCCGGGCGTGGCCCAGCTGTACCAGGCATGGTGGGGATCGTCGGGATTCTGCGCGGCGAGGAACCAGGGGTGCCGGTTGCTGGTGTGGTTGATCACCAGGTCGATGATCACCTTGATCCCGCGCTGGTGCGCCGCGGCCAGCAGGTGCTGGAAGTCGGCCATGCTGCCGTACTGCGGGTTGATCGCTTCGTAATCGGTGACGTCGTAGCCGTGGTAGCTGGGCGAGGGGTTGATCGGCATCAGCCAGATGCCGCTGATGCCGAGCGACTTCAGATAGTCGAGCTTCGCGGTGATGCCGTTGAGGTCGCCGATGCCGTCGCCGTTGCTGTCGTCGAACGAGCGCACGAAGATCTCGTACCAGACCCCGGAAGACGCTGGCCGCTGCGAGGGGCTCGTGATCGCGGCGTTTGCCGGCGCGGGCCGCGCAAACGATGCGGGAGTCATCGCCGGTGACAGCAGCAGTGCCGCACTGAGGACGATCGATGCAACAGGGACAGGTCGGATCACCAGGGACTCCAGCAGGTGCGAGGGAGAGTTGTCGGTGTGGGAACCGGGGCTTGCATGCGGTTCGCGGCTGATGCGCGGATGACTGCCGATGCCCGACCCATGGTAGGCCGGCGTGCTTGTCGCGCGGCGATATCTGCATACGTATTCATGCGACAAATGCGCAGTTTTTCATGTTGCTATGAGCCTGTCGGGCTTTGGTGGTCGAGGCGAGAATTCGGCTGTGCGAGGACAGATTTTCGACGCTTCGCCGGCCCATGGTGGTTCCATGGGCCGGCGAAGCGGCGGAAATATGGACCGCACAGACGGATTCGCAGCCCGGCCAACCAAAGCCTGACAGGCTCATAGGCAAGGCGATTTCAGCGTTGTCGCCGGCGCATCCGCTACGATGACCGGATCGGCACGATCGGGGGAGGCTAATGAACGGCACGGACACTTTCCTGATCGCGATGATGATCATCTTCGGCGTGCCGTACCTGATCTGGCGCGTGGCACGCACCGATTACTACGCGCCGCTGGTGGTGGTGCAGATCCTTGCCGGCATCGTGCTCGGTCCCGGTCTGCTCGGCGCGGTGTTTCCGCATTACTACGACACGGTATTCAGCCCGCCGGTGATCCAGGCGCTCAACGGCGTGGCCTGGTGGGCGGTGATGCTGTTCGTGTGGATCGCCGGGATCGAGCTCGATCTGGTGCAGGTCTGGGCCCGGCGCCGCGAGTGCGGAATCACTGCCGGTCTGGCGCTCGGCGTGCCGTTGCTGTTCGGCTGCTGCGCCGCGGTCGGCCTGCTGCTGTGGCGCAGCGGATGGATCGGTGCGGCGGCCGCCCCCTGGCAGTTCGTGCTCGGCGTAGGCATGGCCTGCGCGGTGACCGCGCTGCCGATCCTGATCCTGCTGATGGAAAAGCTGGACATCCTGCGTGCGCCGCTGGGCCAGCGCGTGCTGCGCTACGCCAGTCTCGACGACGTGGCGATCTGGGGCGTGCTGGCGGTGATCCTGCTCGACTGGGAACGGGTCGGCAGGCAGCTGCTGTTCCTGTTGCTGTTTGCGGTGGCGGCGTACCTGTTCCGGCGAACGATGCGGCGACTGGCCGAGGTCGATCGCTGGTATGTGGGGCTGATCTGGCTGGCCGCATGCGGCTTTGCCGCCGACCGCGCCGGCCTGCATTTCATGGTGGGCGCCTTTCTTGCCGGCGCGGTGACCGACGGCCAGTGGTTCGATCAGCCGCGCATGGATCTGCTGCGCCAGCATGTGTTGCTGGTGGTGATGCCGGTGTTCTTCCTGTCCACCGGCTTGCGCACCAGCTGGTCCGTGGGCGGTGCCGCGGTGTTCATCGCCGCTGCGCTGCTGCTGGCGGCGGCGGTCGGCGGCAAACTGGCCGGCGCGCAGCTGGCCGGCCGCTGGCTCGGCTGGGCGAAGGGCGAGGCTTCGCTGATCGGCTGGCTGCTGCAGACCAAGGCGCTGATCATGATCATCTTCGTCAACATCCTGCTGGACCGGCAGCTGATCACCGGCGCCACCTTCACCGCGCTGCTGCTGATGGCGGTGGCCAGCACCATGCTGACGATACCGATGGCGGCGCCGCGCTTGCGCGCCATCGGTCGGGTTGCCGCGGCGGCGGCGGGCGCAGCCGGCCGCGCGGAAGATTCCCGACTCAACGAAACGGAACCCCGGACATGACTGACCGCCGCATACGCCGCATCGTGATCGTGGGAGGCGGCACCGCCGGCTGGATGACCGCCGCGGCACTGGCCAATGCGCTGCAGGGCAATTGCCGGATCGAGCTGGTCGAGTCGCAGGAGATCGGCAGCATCGGTGTCGGCGAGGCCACGATTCCGCCGATCAAGCTGTTCAACCACAGCTTGGGCATCGATGAAAATGCGTTCCTGGCGGCCACCCAGGGCACCTTCAAGCTCGGCATCGAGTTCGTCGACTGGACCCGTGGCGGGCAACGCTATTTTCATCCGTTCGGCCAGTTCGGCACGGAGTTCGACGCCGTGCCGCTGCATCATTACTGGCTGCGCGAGCGCGAGCGCGGCGACGACACGCCGCTGCAGGATTACGCGCTGGCCTGGGTGGCCGCCCGAGCCGGCAAGTTCGACCTGCCGGTGGCCGATCGCCGTCAGGTGCTGTCCTCGCTCGACTATGCCTATCACTTCGACGCCAGCCTGTACGCGCATTTCCTGCGCAACTATGCCGAGCAGCGTGGCGTTCGGCGGACCGAGGGCAAAGTGGTGGACGTCGCCCTGCGCGGCGACGACGGCTTGATCCAGAGCGTGACGCTGGACGGCGGCACGGCGATCGAGGGCGACCTGTTCATCGACTGCTCCGGTTTTCGCGGCCTGCTGATCGAAGGAGCGCTGAAGGCCGGCTACGACGACTGGACGCACTGGCTGCCGTGCGATCGCGCGGTGGCGGTGGCCTGCACTCACCGCAAAGAGGTGACGCCATACACGCGCTCCACGGCGCACGCGGCCGGTTGGCAGTGGCGGATCCCGCTGCAGCACCGGATGGGCAACGGCCACGTGTACTGCAGCCGGTTCATCAGCGACGACGAGGCCGCGGCGACGCTGCTGGACAACCTGGAAGGCGAGCCGCTGGGTTCGCCGCGGCAGTTGCGTTTCACCGCAGGCATGCGTCGGCAGTCATGGAGCCGCAACTGCGTGGCGATCGGCCTGTCGGCCGGTTTCATGGAGCCGCTGGAGTCGACCAGCATCCATCTGATCCAGACCGCCATCAACCGGTTGCTGGCGCTGTTTCCCGATCGCGATTTCGATCCCGTCGGGGCACAGGAATACAACCGCCTCACGCATACCGAGTACGAGCGCATCCGCGACTTCCTGATCCTGCACTACCACGCGGTGCAGCGCGACGAGCCGCTGTGGCGACAGACGGCTGCGATGTCGATTCCCGACACCTTGCAGTACAAGATCGAGCACTTCCGTCGTTACGGCCGGCTGGTGGCCGAGAGCATGGAGCTGTTCCAGAACTCCAACTGGCTGGCGGTGCTGGTGGGGCAGGAGGTATGGCCGCAGCGCTACCATCCGCTGGCCGACATGCGCAGCCAGGTCGATGCGGCGGGGCGCCTGCGGGGCCTGCGCCAGGTGATCGACCAGGCCGTGCAGGCGATGCCCACGCACCGGCAGTACATCGATCGGCATTGCCGGGCACCGTCGTAGCACTCGACCGATGCTACGGCGGCTTGCCATTGCGTGGCCCGCGACATGCGCCCCATATTCCCATGCAACCCACCACCGATTAAGCTGCCCCGACATTCAGCCGGCACGCTGCCAAGGTCGCCGGCAGGTCGGAGTCGAACCATCGGCAGGGAGGCCGCCTACGCAAAGTCCCCTTCACCGATACCCGCCATGGATTCCTGGATCTACAACATTGCGCCTCATCTCGACCGGGCCATGCACGCGCGCGACGGACATACCGCGCAGCACTGCGGCCGTGTCGCCAGGCTGGCGGTCCGGCTCGGCGTAGCGATAAACCTTGAACGTCACGACCTGCTGGTCGTTGCCATGGCCGCGCGCCTGCACGACATCGGGAAGATCGATCTTCCCGACTCGATCCTGCTCAAACCCGGACCGCTGAACGATGCCGAGTGGGCCATCATGCGCACGCACAGCGCCCGCGGCGAAAGCTTCATTCGCAATCAACGCGACATACCTTTCCACGAGGAGATCGCACGCGTCGTGCGGCATCATCACGAGCACTGGGACGGCAGCGGCTATCCCGACGGGCTGCGTGGCGAAGAGATTCCCCTGTTGTCGCGGATCGTGTCGGTGGCCGACAGCCATGACGCGATGATTTCGGGCCGTTCGTACCATCCGGGCAGGACGCATGCGACGGTCATGTCGATTCTCGCCACCGAGCGTGGCGTCAAGCATGACCCGGCCGTGCTGGATACCTATCTCCTGGACGTGGCCGAGTAGCGCATCTTGTGTAGGAGCGCGCTTGCGCG
>SCRF01000046.1 GCA_004322005.1 Rhodanobacter sp.
GGAAAAACGCATCGCCGTGCGCGCGGCCGGTGCGTTGGGGCTGGGTATCGCCGGAGTCGATCTGCTGCGCTCCAACCGCGGTCCGCTGCTGCTCGAGGTCAATGCCTCGCCGGGCCTGGAGGGCATCGAGGCGGCCACCGGCATCGACGTGGCTGGCGCGATCATCGATTTGCTGCGGACCCAGGCAGGCGGCTCGCCGGCAGAGGTCGGTTCCGGTACGAAAAACATAGTACGAAGATCTTCGTTGACAGCCTCGCAAAAGTAGTCCTATGCTCTGCCGCGGGTTGATCTTGCGTCATGTTCTCCGCATCGGGGCGCGGCTTGATCATGGGAGAGGGGCATGAGTCTGAAGGCTTTGCTGATTGGCGCAGCGCTGGGGATGACGCTGTTGCAGGCGGGTGTCGTCCATGCGACCAAGACCGAGAAGGTCGTCAAGGCGGACAACAAGGCCGATTTTTCGGCGGTGAATGCCGCGGTGCACAAGGAGATGCTGCCCGGGGGCCGCTATGAATATGCGACCAACAAGGAGCGCGAAGAGGTCAATGCACATCTGGCGGATATGCAGTCCTTGTTCGACAAGTACGGCACGGTCGCGCAGATGGATGACAAGTCGAAGATCCAACTGTTCAACGATCAGGAAGCCGTCAACGCGACGCTCACCCATCGGGACAACGAGCGGCTGGTGTGCGAGTCGGTGATACCGGTGGGATCGCACATTCCCCGCAAGACCTGCCACACCTATGGCGAGATCGAACAGGCACATCGCAATTCCATGAAATGGATGCGGGACCAGGAACGCGTGCCGCAGTACAAGGGTGGCAACTGACGGGCTATCCAATGACCGCAGCAGGGTGATCGGTGGAGAATGAAGAAGCCGATCCTTTCCGGTAATTCGTTTCGCTGATGAGTTGACATGAAAAGACCGCCATCCGGTGTACCCAAGCCCACCGAGGCCGAGCTGGAAATCCTGCACGTCCTGTGGGCGCGCGATGCCTGTACGGTGCGCGAGGTGCACGATGCGCTCCACCCTGGCGAAGGTAGCGGCTACACCACGGCGCTGAAGCTGCTGCAGGTCATGCATGCCAAGGGTCTGGTGGAACGCGACGATTCGCAGCGGGCGCATGTATATCGGGCATCGCTCAGCAAGGAACGCACGCAGAAACGCTTCATGCTGGATCTGGTGAAACGGGTGTTCGATGGTTCGTCCTCGCAGTTGGTGCTGCATGCGTTGGGAAGCCAGCGTGCCAGTCGCGAGGAGTTGCGCGAGATCCGCAAGCTGTTGAACAAACTCGACCGGGACATGCCGTAATGCATGCGCTGCCGCTGATGCTTGCCAGCGCGAGGGTCATCGGTTGGGCGCTGGTGCATTTCGTGTGGCAGGCGACCCTGCTTGGTCTGGTGTATGCGGCAGTACGGGCAGCGTTGCCGCGGGGCGAGGCGCGTTATCGCTTCGGCATGGCGATGTTGCTCGCACTGGCTCTGTGTCCCTTGCTGACGATAGGGCGACTGCCGGAAACGGCGCCGTCGACCCGCCAGATCGCCGTCGAGACGGTGATGCCGGCGGTCATCGTCCATGGCGTCGCGGCCGGCAATGCATGGGCATGGGATGTCCGTCTCGATGCACTGTTGCCCTGGCTGGTGCTGGCGTGGCTGTCGGGGGTGCTGCTGCTGTCAGTGCGCGCCTGGCGCCAGTGGCTGAAATTGAAGGTGCTGGTGAACATGGCCGAGTCGATGCCGACATGGCAGGGCCGGGTTGCCGACATGGCGAAACGCTTCGGTGTGCGTCGGCAGGTAACCGTGTTGTGCAGCAAGGTTATCGCCACGCCGGCTCTGATCGACTGGTGGCGGCCGGTCATCCTGTTGCCGATGGCGGTGGCATGCGGTTTCCCGGTGCAGCAGATTGAGTTGATCCTCGCTCATGAACTGGCGCATTTGCGGCGTTGGGATCCACTGGCCAATCTGTTCCAGGTGGTCGTGGAAACACTGTATTTCTACCATCCGGTGGTGCACTGGATTTCACGCGACGTTCGCGACGAGCGTGAGATTTGCTGCGACGAGATGGCGCTTTCGGCCGGCGGCGGCAGTCGACGCGATTTTGCGCAGGCATTGACCGAACTGGGCGAATTGCGCGAGCGGCATGGCTCGCTGCTGCTGGCTGCCAGTGGTGGTGTGTTGCTGGATCGCGTCCAGCACCTGGTCAGGCCGGTGCATGAGACCGAACGCCTGCGCATGACAGCCCGCTCGGTCGCGGCCTTGCTTGCGGTTGCCTTGGTGGTGGTCACCTTGCGGCTCGAATGGAGGCAGGGACAGTTGCAGCAGCGGCTGACCGCATCATTGGTGCAGCTGCAATCGCTATTGACATTGACCGCTCCGGTGCTGCCGCTGTCGCATGTCCAGGTCGATGGGCAATTACCCGATCTGGCGCCGCTGCATGCGGAGCTGGTGCGGTCTTCGGCAGGCAAGCCGCTTGCAACCGGCACGCCACAACCGGTGGCGTCGACGCTGGATGTCCTGACGAGCTTGACGATGCCTGGCTTGCCGCCGGTACGGATATCCGACCTGATTCCGGTTCGCGGCAAGTTGACCTGGCAGGTTCCTCGACAGGCCGAATCGCTCACCGCATCGGCGGCACTCGCGCCGATTCACATGCGTCAGCCGACTTATCCGCCGGATGCGTTGAGGCGCGGCATCGAAGGGCGGGTGGTGGTCGAGTTCGGCCTCGCGCCCGACGGGGGCGTGCGTGACTTGCGGGTGATCCATGCCGAGCCGGCAGGCGTGTTCGATCAGGCGGCGATGCGGGCAATGCGCGGCTGGAAATATGCCGTGCCTGCCGGTGCCACGATGCAGCGGCGCTATCGCCAGACACTGGCATTCATGCTGCATGCCGGTGGCTCCGACAAGGGCGCTTCTTCCGGTGCCGATGCCGACAAGGAGATTCATGCACGGGCCGGCTGCCAGGTGGTCACCGGGACGCACATCTGCCGCTGGCCCGACAGCATGGGCCCGCGTTCGATCGAGACGATCAGATTCGCCGAGCCGCATTAACCGCGCCGTAACCTGGCACGTTCTATAAAGAGAAACTGTTTATTTGTCTGGCGTTTCAGCCGCAGGGTTCAGTGTCGGCAGATGATGGTATCGGGGCAGTAAAGCTTGGGCCCAGGTGTGGCGACGGCGAGTCGCTCATCTGGGCCTTTTTATGGGCTGCATGGTGCGGCGTTCAGTTTGGCGTGGCGCCTGGCGAGCTTCCCTCAAGCAAGCTTGTTAAGCTTGCCGTTCCAGCCGTTCCTTGTATCGGCTGCGCAGGAGTGACAGATGCGCGTTCTGGTGATCGAAGACAACAGCGATATCGCGACCAACATCGGCGATTATCTGGAAGACCGCGACCACGTGGTCGATTTTGCCGGCGACGGCGTGACCGGCCTGCACCTGGCGGTAGTGCACGATTTCGACGTGATCGTGCTGGATCTCACACTGCCCGGGATGGATGGTCTGGAGGTCGCGCGCAAGCTGCGTCACGAGGCGCACAAGCAGACCCCGATCCTGATGCTGACCGCGCGCGATGCGCTGGAGCAGAAGTTGACCGGCTTCGAATCCGGTGCCGACGACTACATGACCAAGCCGTTCGCGCTGCAGGAGCTCGCGGCACGGCTGGAAGTGCTGGCGCGCCGCGGCAAGGGTCCGCAGAGCCGGGTGCTGAAGGTGGCCGATCTCACCTTCAACCTCGACACGCTGACGGTCAATCGCGAAGGCAAGTCGATCCAGCTGAACCCGATCGGCCTGAAGCTGTTGCAGGCGCTGATGGAGGCGAGTCCGTCGGTGGTCACCCGGCAGGATCTGGAGCAGCGCGTGTGGGGCGAGGAACTGCCCGACAGCGATTCGCTGCGCGTGCACATCCATGGCCTGCGCGCGGCGATCGACAAGCCGTTCGAGACGCCATTGATCCACACGCGGCACGGCATTGGCTATCGGATGGTCGAGCCGGATGCGCTCCAGGCGTAAGCTTCGTTTCCGCCTGATCGTCTCGTTCGCGCTGTTCGGCTTCGGCCTCAGCGCGCTGTTCGCCGTGGCTGCGCTGTATGTGCGTGCCAAGGTGGAGAACCAGCTGATCACCGCCAGCCTGCAGGGCGACGTCGATCAGGCCGTCGACAAGGTCATCGCCCATCCCGGCCAGCCGGCCAGCTCCGAGCTGATCGACGCGTGGATGTGGAGCGACCGCACGATCTACAAGGCACCGCTGGCCTGGCAGAATCTGGCCACCGGCGTCTACGACCGGCACGACACGGATCAGCACGGACGTCCCAGGCATTACAAGCTGGCGGTGCGGCGCAAGGACGGCATCATCGGCTTCATCCGCTACGACATCAGTCGCGAGGATCTGGGCAAGCGCCAGCTGATCACTTCATTGATCGGTGCGGTGATCATCTTCAGCCTGCTGTCGCTGGGTATCGGCCTGTGGCTGTCGCGCAGGGTGCTGAAGCCGGTCACCGAGCTGGCGCGGCGGCTGCGCGATTTCCGCAAGGCGGGCAAGGCCGAGCCATTGGCGCCGCATTTCGCCGACGACGAAGTGGGTGAGCTGGCGCACGCGCTGGACGAGTATTCGGCGCGGCTCACCGCGATGGTCGAGCATGATCGCGAGTTCAATTCCGACGTCAGTCACGAGTTGCGCACGCCGCTGGCGGTGATTGCGAGCACCACCGAGTTGCTGCTGGGTTCGCCGGGCCTTACCGACAAGCTGAGTGAGCGACTGAAGCGGATCGAGCGTGCGTCACGCCAGGCAACCGAGCTGATCGAGGCGCTGCTGCTGCTGTCGCGGGCGGAACGGCGCGGCCCGACCCGCGGTGAAACCACCGAGGTCGGCAAGGTTGCCGCCGACGTGATCGAAAGCCAGCGCCCGCAGTTGCGCGGCAAGCCATTGACCATCGAACTGGAGGTCGCGGCGCCGGTCAGCGTCAACGCACCGGCCTCGGTACTGTCCGTGGCATTGACCAATCTGATCGGCAACGCCATCAAGTACACGCTCGAAGGCAGCGTGCGGATCGTGGTCGGGGAAGGCCGCATCGAGGTGATCGACACCGGCCCGGGCATCAAGCCGGAGGATGCCGAACGGCTGTTCCAGCGCGGTGTGCGCGGCGAAGGCGTGGGCGGCAGCGGCGCCGGTCTGGGTCTGGCGATCGTGCGCCGGCTGTGCGAATTGTATGGCTGGGACGTCTCGATGCGGCCACGCACCGACACCAACGGTGCCATCGCCACCATCGTGTTCGATTGACGCGCCTCCCGTAGGAGCCCGCTCGCGGGCGATGCTCTTCCGAGGGCCAGGAGCATCGCGTAGGAGCCCGCTCGCGGGCGATGCTCTTCCGGGGGCCAGGAGCATCGCGTAGGAGCCCGCTCGCGGGCGATGCTCTTTGCTAGGCCAGAAGCATCGCGTAGGAGCCCGCTCGCGGGCGATGCTCTTTGCTAGGCCAGACGCATCGCGTAGGAGCCCGCTCGCCGGCGATGCTCTTTGCTAGGCCAGAAGCATCGCCCGCAAGCGGGCTCCTACAACGACGGGGCGACGTCATGAAAAACGCCCCGCGAGCGGGGCGTTCCGGTTCCGGCGTGATCGGCCATCCGCTTTCAGACCGGCTCCAGCCAGCCCCACTTGTCGTTCGTACGGCCATTGAACAGACCGAAGAACAGCTCCTGCAGGCGAAGGGTGACCTGGCCGGCCTTGCCGGCGCCGACCTGCTTGCCGTCGATCGAACGGATCGGGGTGATCTCCGCGGCGGTGCCGCACATCAGCACTTCGTCGGCCAGATACAGATATTCGCGCGGGATGTCGCGTTCGACCACTTCGATGCCATCCTCGCGGGCCAGCGTCCTGAGCGTGTCGCGGGTGATCCCGGCCAGGATCGATGCGCTGGCCGGCGTGGTGTGCAGCACCCCGTCGAACACCAGGAACAGGTTTTCGCCCGCACCCTCGCTGAGCAGTCCGGTGGAGGCCAGCGCGATGCCTTCGCCGAAGCCCAGACGGCGGGCTTCGCGGGCGATCAGCTGGCCGGACAGGTAATTGCCGCCGGCCTTGGCGCCGGCTGGGATGGTGTTCGGCGCGAAGCGCTGCCAGCTCGACACGCAGGCGTCGATGCCGTTTTCCAGCGCTTCGGCACCCAGGTACGGACCCATCGGCCAGGCCGCCACCGCGACGTCGATCGGGGTATCGGCGGACAACCCGAAACCGCCCAGCCCGCGATAAGCGACCGGGCGCAGATAGGCGGCACCGAGGCCGTTCTTGCCGAGCACCGCACGGCAGGCCGCCGCCAGTTCGTCGGCGGTATACGGCAGCACCATGTCGTAGATCTTGGCGGACTGGTACAGCCGGTGCAGATGGTCGGTGAGCCGGAAAATGGCGGCGCCGTCCGGCGTGGCGTAGCTGCGGATACCTTCGAATATCGACGATCCGTAATGCAGTGCATGCGACATCACATGCGTGGTCGCTTCCTGCCATGGCTTGATGCGGCCGTTCTGCCAGATCCACTCGGGGTATTGCTGCGCCATGTCGGTTCTCCAATCGGGACTGCCCATGATAGCTGTTGAACGTCCGTCCGGCATGCGATGCCGGACGGACTGCCGATCGGGCCGGGTCACTCGGTGTGGCGCAGCCAGAGGCAGCCGGAGCGCTCCACGACCCTGAAACGCAGTTCGTTGTGGCTGCCGATGCCGGCCGTGTGCAGAACCAACTGGTCGCTGGCGGGTGGCTGCGTGCGAGCCGGGGTTGCGACGAACGGGGCGGTGCTGCTGTCGGCCGGGGCTGGCGGCACTGCGGTGCTGTCCGATGGCGCGATCTCGCCGGGTGCATCGACCCCCAGCAGCGGCTGCCGCACCCATTCGCCCAGCGCATGGATATCGGCCAGCGCTGCCGCGCGATCATCGCCGTCCCAGAGCATCAACCCCGCCAGGCGGTTCGCATCGTGGTTGGCGAATGCCGCGATCACGTTCTGGCGCAACTGGCCCAGATCGGCTGCACACAGCTTCGACGGCAAGCGGGCAAGCCGGTCGCTGTCGGACTTGGCGACCGGGTCGAGCGGTGTGGCCTGCTGCGCCGTGCAGGGCTGGTCGGTGAACAGCAAGTGGCCGCTGGTATCGATGCAATGATTGATCGGTGACTGCGCCGCAGCAGGCGCGATCAGTGCAAGCAGGCACAAGGCGGGCGGCAGACGCATGGCGCCGAGCATACCCGCGCCAGTCATCAGGAAAGGTTCTGCAGTACCGCCTGGGTCGCCCTGGCGCGATTGAGCGTGTAGAAGTGCAGGCCCGGCGCGCCGCCTTCCAGCAACCGGCGGCACAATTGCGCCACGACCTCGGTGCCCAGCGCGCGCACCGCGTCGGCATCGTCGCCGTGCGCCTGCATGCGCTTGACGATCCAGCGCGGGATCTCGGCGCCGCACAGGTCGGAGAAGCGTTTGAGCTGGCTGAAGTTGGCGATCGGCATGATGCCCGGCACGATCGGCACGTTCACGCCCAGCCGGCGCACGTCGTCGACGAAACGGAAGTAGGCATCGGCATTGAAGAAGTACTGGGTGATCGCGCCGTTGGCTCCGGCGTCGATCTTGGCCTTGAAGTGGTGCAGGTCGCGCAGCGCATCGTCGGCCTGCGGGTGGGTCTCCGGATACGCCGCCACCTCGATGTGGAAGTGGTCGCCGCTGTGTTCGCGAATGAAGCGCACCAGCTCGGCGGCGTAGTGGAAATCGCCCGGCGTGGCCATGCCGGACGGCAGGTCGCCACGCAGCGCGACGATGCGCCGGTAACCGGCGGCACGGTAATCATCCAGCAGCGCGGCGATCTCCGCCCGCGTGCCGCCCATGCAGGACAGGTGCGGCGCCACCGGCAGACCGTGCCGTGCATGCAGCCGCTGCACCGTATCGCTGGTGTAACTCAGGGTCGAGCCGCCGGCGCCGAACGTGACCGAAGCGAACTCCGGCTGATGCACTTTCAGCGACTGCGCGGCACGATCCAGCTGCGCACGCTGTTCGTCGGTCTTGGGCGGAAAGAATTCGAAACTGATCGCCGGCATCGCTGGGTTCCTTGTGAGCGGTACCGGGGAGTATATATCTCTTGCTCGCGATGAAGCGATGCATCGAGGCAGGGATGGGAATGCGCGGATTTTGCCGCGGGTCGGGCAGGTCCCCGTTCCGTCGCGCATGAGGAAACAGGGCGCCTTGCGGCGCCCTGTTTCCTGCATATCGGGCAAGCGGGGCTCCGGTTCCCGGTGCGCACTCAGTAGCGGTAGTGCTCCGGCTTGTACGGGCCTTCCACCGGCACGCCCAGGTAGGCGGCCTGCGCCGGGCTGAGCGTGGTCAGCTTCACGCCGATCTTCTCCAGATGCAGGCGGGCCACTTCCTCGTCCAGCTTCTTGGGCAGGATGTAGACCTTCGGGTCGTAGAGATCCTTGTTCGCCCACAGGTCGATCTGCGCCAGGGTCTGGTTGGAGAACGAGTTGGACATCACGAAGCTCGGATGGCCGGTGGCGCAGCCCAGGTTGACCAGGCGGCCCTCGGCCAGCAGGAACAAGGCGCGGCCATCGGGGAACACGTACTTGTCCACCTGCGGCTTGATGTTGATCTTCTTCACGCCGGGCATGGCGTTCAGCGCATCGACCTGGATCTCGTTGTCGAAGTGGCCGATGTTGCAGACGATCGCCTGGTCCTTCATCGCCTTCAGGTGCTCGAGGGTGAGCACGTCCTTGTTGCCGGTGGTGGTGACGTAGATGTCGCCGCGGCCCAGCGTGCTTTCGACGGTGTTGACCTCGAAGCCTTCCATCGCCGCCTGCAGCGCGTTGATCGGATCGATCTCGGTGACCACCACGCGCGAGCCGTAGGCGCGCAGGCTGTGCGCGCAGCCCTTGCCGACGTCGCCGTAGCCGCAGACCACGGCGACCTTGCCGGCCAGCATCACGTCCATCGCGCGCTTCAGGCCATCGGCCAGCGATTCGCGGCAGCCGTACAGGTTGTCGAACTTGCTCTTGGTGACCGAGTCGTTGACGTTGATCGCCGGCACCAGCAGCTTGCCGGCCTCCAGCATCTGGTACAGCCGATGCACGCCGGTGGTGGTCTCCTCGGAGACGCCCTTCCAGTCCTTGACCACGGCGTGCCAGTAACCCGGGCGCTCCTTCTGCACGCGCTTGAGCAGGTTCTTGATCACCTGCTCCTCGTGCGAGGCGGCTTTCTCGTCGACCCATGTCGCGCCGTTCTCCAGCTCGTAGCCCTTGTGGATCAGCAGCGTGACGTCGCCGCCGTCGTCCACCACCAGCTGCGGACCGAGGAAGCCACCCTTGCCGTCGGGGAAGCTCAGTGCTTCCAGCGTGCAGTCCCAGTATTCCTCCAGCGTCTCGCCCTTCCATGCGAACACCGGTGTGCCGCTGGCGGCGATCGCGGCGGCGGCGTGGTCCTGGGTGGAGAAGATGTTGCACGAGGCCCAGCGCACGTCGGCGCCGATGTCCTTCAGCGTCTCGATCAGTACCGCGGTCTGGATCGTCATGTGCAGCGAGCCGGTCACGCGCACGCCCTTCAGCGGTTGCGCGGCGGAGTATTTCCTGCGGATCGACATCAGGCCCGGCATCTCGTGCTCGGCGATGTCCAGTTCCTTGCGGCCGAAATCGGCCAGCGAGACGTCGGCGACCTTGTAATCGTGGGTCACGGTTTCTTTACTCACGGCATTCATGCGTATCTCCGGTCTGGCGCGAATCGCTTCGCGTACATCCAACCGGGCGCCGTTGCGAAATGTGCCGCGCCGAGCCTGGCCGTCATCGTGAAGAGCGTGCACAGGGTGTGCAGGCGGTGGCGGAGGGTCCGCACGGTCACGATGACGGTCGCAGCGCCCCTCGGCGAGCAGGGACAAGGCTTTTATTATACCGGCAGATTCACCGCGATGACTCACGTGTGCCGTGATTGGTTAAGCTGGTGGCTTTTAGCCGATGCCGGAGAGACCGATGGAACCCAACCGCGACCCCGAGTTCCTGCCCCACGACGAGCCGTTGCGCGAGGACGTGGGTCGGCTCGGCGCGATGGTCGGGCAGATGCTGGCCGAGCAGGACGGCACGGCGTTTCTCGATCGGGTCGAGCAGGTGCGGACCGCGGCGATCCGGCGCCGGCGCGAGGGCGCGTCGGTGACGGATCTGGCCGAGTCGCTGGCCGGCCTCGATGCCGGGCACGCCGAGGCCCTGGCGCGGGCCTTCGCCACGTATTTCCAGGCGGTCAACACCGCCGAACGGGTGCACCGCATCCGCCGCCGCCGCGACTACCAGCGGCACGGCAGTGCGCCACAGCCCGAATCATTGCTCGACGTGCTCGGACGGCTGAAGGCGCAGGGCGTCGGCGCGGACGAATTGCTGGGCTGGCTGGACCGGCTGTGGATCGAGCCGGTGTTCACCGCGCACCCGACCGAGGCGGTGCGTCGATCGCTGCTGGAGAAAGAGCAGGCGATCGTCAGTTCGCTGATCGACAATTTCGATCAGGCGCGTACGCCGCAGGAGCGCAAGGAGGATGACGACCGCATCTTCATGGCGCTGTCCTCGGGCTGGCAGACCGCCGAGGCCTCGCCGGTCCGGCCCACGGTGCAGGACGAGCACGATCATGTCGGCTTCTATCTGGCCAACCCGATCTATCGCATCGTGCCGGCGCTGTACGAGTCGCTGGCCGAGGCCTTGCGGACGGTGTACGGCGTGGCGGCGAAGCTGCCGCAACTGCTCGGCTTCGCCACCTGGGTCGGTGGCGACATGGACGGCAACCCGAATGTCGGCGCCGACACCATCGCCGCCAGCCTGGCAACCCAGCGCGCGCAAGTGATCGAGCATTATCTCGCCGATGTGGCCGTGCTGGCGCGACTGCTCAGCCAGACCGAAAGTCGCGTCGCGGTCTCGTCGCAGCTGCTGCAGCGCCTGGGTGATTACCGCGCACGCTTTCCGCAGGCTGCCGCCAAAATTCGTCCGCGACATGCCGACATGCCATACCGCGGCCTGCTGACCCTGATCGGTGCACGCCTCGATGCCAGCCTGGACGACAGCCATCGGGAAGGCTACATATCGGCCGGCGAGCTGCTCGACGACCTGCAGCTGATCGCCGACAGCCTGATCGACCATCGCGGCCTGCATGCCGGCGCCTACGCCGTGCAGCGATTGATCCGGCGGGTGCGCACGTTCGGCCTGCACCTGGCGCGCCTGGACGTGCGGCAGGATTCGCGCGTGCACGACGATGCGCTGGCCGCGCTGCAGGCCGATCCGGGTTGGCACCAGCGGACGGCGGACGAACGGGTCCGCCGGCTCCATCCCTACGCCAGCGGCAGCCGGGCGTTCGCCGGCAGCAGCGACGAAAGCGCCGTCAGCATGCGCGCGGTGTTCGCCGAGCTGCACAACGCGCGTGGGCGTTACGGCGCCGGGGCCGTCGGTCTGTACATCATCAGCATGGCGCGCACCGCGGCCGACGTGCTGGCGGTGCTGGCTCTGGCGCGCTACGGCGGGCTGGTCAAATTACTCCCTCTCCCCTCCGGGGAGAGGGCTGGGGTGAGGGGACACGCTGGAGAAGAGGCTCCTGATGAGCGAGCTTCGATCGGCATCGCGGCGAGCACCCGCCCCTCATCCGGCCCTGCGGGCCACCTTCTCCCCGAGGGGGAGAAGGGAGCAAGTCATTCTGCGTTGCAGAATGTGCCTTTGGACATCGCGCCATTGTTCGAGACCGTCGACGACCTGAAAAACGCGCCGGCGACCCTGCGCGCCCTGCTGGACGATCCGGTCTACCGGCAGCATCTGGCCGCGCGGGGGAACCAGCAGTGGGTGATGCTGGGCTACTCCGACAGCGGCAAGGACGGCGGCACGCTGGCGTCGCGCTGGGGGCTGCAGCGCGCCCAGGTCGAACTGCTGGAGGTGGCCAACGCCGGCGGTATCCAGCTGGCGTTCTTCCACGGCCGCGGCGGCTCGGCCAGCCGCGGCGGCGCGCGCATCGCGCCGGCGCTGATGTCCTCGCCACGCGGTTCGGTGGCCGGCGTGCTGCGGGTTACCGAACAGGGCGAGGTGATCCACCGCAAGTACGGCATCCGCGCGCTGGCACTGCGCAATCTGGAACAGACCGTCGGCGCGGTGCTCAGCGCATCGCTGCGCCCGCGCGAGGACGAACCGCGGGAAAGTCGCTGGCGCGAGCAGATGAACGCGCTGTCGGCGAGCAGCCGGCGGACTTATCGCGCCTTTGTCGACCACCCGCACTTCGTGGATTATTTCCGCCGCGCCACGCCGATCGACGTGATCGAGCGGATGACCCTGGGCTCGCGCCCGTCGAGCCGGCGCAGCATGCGCGGCGTGCAGGATCTGCGCGCGATACCGTGGGTGTTCGCCTGGACCCAGTGCCGTTCGATCCTGCCCGGCTGGTATGGCCTGGGCGGCGCACTGGAGCAGGGCGCCAGGGAGTTCGGCGAAGCGGCGCTGATCGAGATGGCGGGCGACTGGCTGTTCTTCAGCAACCTGCTCGACGACGTCGAGATGGTGCTGGCCAAGTGCGATCTGGATATCGCCGAGGCGTTCTCGAAACTGTCCGGTCCGCTGCACGACGAAATGTTCGGCATGATCCGCGACGAGTTCGCGCGCACCCGGCGCTGGCTGCTGCGCCTGAAGGGCAATGCGGCCTTGCTGCAGGACGCGCCCCGCCTCGCCGCATCGATCAGCCTGCGCAATCCCTATGTCGATCCGATGAGCCTGCTGCAGGTCGATCTGCTGCAGCGCTGGCGTGCGGGCGACTGTCAGGACGACGCCCTGCTGCAGGCGCTGGTCGCCTGCGTCAACGGCGTGTCGCAAGGGCTGCAGAACACCGGGTAGGAGCGCGCTTGTGGGCGGCTTCAGCCGCGATGCTCTTCAATCAGGGCGAAAGGCATCGCGCGCAAGCGCGCTCCTACACCCACTCGGTGAGCCCTTCGGTGTCGCACAGCTGCTTCCACGACGGCCGCGTCTTCAGTCATGTGGCCAGCTCGGCGACGTGCGGCTAGCCCCACCCGCGGACGTGTGGATCGGACATGCACATCGAGGCCGATGATCGCTGACCCGATCCATCGCTGCCGAGC
>SCRF01000047.1 GCA_004322005.1 Rhodanobacter sp.
ATCTCCTGCAGGACAGCTTCAAGCTGCTCGACGACAAGCTCGCCATCGACGTCGGCTTCAAGTCGCCCGACACCAAGGTCACCGCGGCGGCGGTACCGGGCACGCTGACCTACGGCACCGCGGGCAGCTACGCCAACGGCACCCTGGTGGCGAAGAAAGCCTTCCTGCCGCAGGTGGGCGCCAGCTACCAGCTGGGCGACGGTAACGAGGTGTTCGGCTCGTACGCGCAGAACATCGCCGCCTACCAGGCTGGCATCACCGGCCCGCTGGCCACCACCCAGGCCGCATTCGACCTGTTCGGCAAGCAGCTCCGGCCCGAGCAGTCGCGCACCATCGAGGGCGGCTTGCGCCGCACCACCGAAAACTACCAGGTCTCGCTGGCGCTGTACGACGTGAAGTTCAGCAACCGCCTGCTAGTGGTCTCGCAGTGCGCCGGCATCGTCGGCTGCCCGTCGGCCTATGCCAACGTGGGCTCGGTCAGCAGCCGCGGCGCCGAGCTGGCGCTCAACGTCAAGCTGATGCCGGAGCTGCGCTGGTCCAACTCGCTGTCGTACAACCGCTCGCGCTACGACAACAACTATCTCAACGGCGCCACGCTGGTGCTGACCAAGGGCAAGACCGTGGTCGACAGCCCGAAGCAGCTGATCTTCACCGAGCTGGCGTGGACGCCGGGCGCGTGGGATCTGCGGTTGTCCGCCAACTACACCAGCAAGCGCTACTACAGCTACCTCAACGACGCCTCGGTGCCCGCGTTCTGGCTGGTCAACGCCGAAGCCGCCTACGATTTCGGCAAGCTCGGCAGCGCGGTGCAGGACCTGCGGCTGGCGCTCAACGTCACCAACCTGGCCGACAAGCGCTACTTCGCCACCATCGGCTCCAACGGCTTCGTCACCAGCGATCCGGGCGGCAACTACCAGACCCTGCTGGCCGGTGCGCCGCGTGCGGCCATGCTCACCGCGACGGTGCAGTTCTGATCGCGCGGGAGTGAGTTCACTGCGTCTGGGCGGCTGCCGTGGCTAGAGTCACGGCAGCCGCTTTTGCTGCGTGTGAGGTAACGGGTTCCCGTGACGGCAAGTGCGGCCTCACTCGGCCTTGCATTCCCTTGTCCTGCCATGACCATGCGCTGCGGCGACGCAGCTTTTGCTGTGGTGGGAGCGACTGAACCCGCTCCCGGCCAAACCACCACAGCGTTGCAGCACCACAACGGTTATTGCCGCTGCGGCCCGGCTTGATCGAAGTACGTCCAGCGCTGCTCGCCGTGCTGCAGCTGCTTCAGCTGCACGGTGAAGTCGAACTGGGTGGCCTGCAGCGAGCTGCCGTCGATGCGCTGCATGCTGAGCCCGGTGGCGGGCTGCGCCGGACGCAGCTGCGCCGGGGTGACCCGGTAGGCGCTGACCGGCTGCGCCAGGCGGCCGGCGAGCGCCTCGTGCAGCACGCGGCCCTGCGCCTGCGGCAGCTTCAGCCCCAGCAGCGCGGCGAGGGTGGGCGCCAGGTCGACGTTGCCGCTGGGCAGCGGGTCGCGGAAGCGCGCGCGGAAATCCGGGCCGGCGGCGAGCAGGGTGTTGTGCACGTCGATCGGGCTGAAGCTGCCGTGCTGGCCGCGCTCGGTGGAGACGGTGCCGTATTCGGTGCCGCGGAAACCCTGGATCACCGCGTTCGCGTCCCACGCGTAGCTGATGATGATGTCCGGTCCGCGCGCCGCGTTGCCCAGCTGCACGTCCTCGGCCGGCAGGGTGCCGGGGATGGCGCCGTAGCGACTCGCCACGAAGATCGCGCCGACGTATTCGCGCGACTGCAGGAAGCGCACGGCGCGCCTGACCACGGCGGCGTCGTGCTCTGGCTGGTAGAAGTAGTCGGTGCCGTCGTTCGGCGCGATCACCAGCGCGCCCTTGGGCAGCACGTCCGGCACGCGGTAGCCGGGGGTGGTGTACGGGCCGGGCTTGCCGCAGACGCTGCCGTCGTCGTCGTAGCGGGTCGGCAGCAGCTGCGTGCCGTCCGCGCGCAGGCCGCTCATCACCGGCGCGTAGATGCAGCCCTGGCCGTCGAACGCGGCGAAGCCGGCGCGGGTGAGCTGGTCGGCGAGGCGCACGCTGCCGGACACCGAATAGCCCCAGCTGTTGTCGATGCCGCCGACGCGGCTGTCGTTGATCGTGCGCAGCGGAAACAGGTCGCGCGGGCCGGCCACGTTGCTGTGGCCGTGGTCGGAGACCACGATCAGGTCGGTGCTGTCGGCCAGGCCCAGCGCGCGCAGCTTCGCTTCCAGCTTGCCGAGCAGTTCGTCCTGCGCCTGCAGTGCGAGGTGGAACTCCGGCGAGCCGACGCCGTACTGGTGCTGGGTGGTGTCCGGATTGCGGTACCAGACCACGCTCACGTCGGGCCGGTGCTTCGGCAGCACCTCGTCCAGGTACACCTGCATCATCCACGCGTTGGCCGGCCCGGGCGTGGTCTCGACCGCGGCGCTGGCGTCGGAGGTGACGCCGTCCTTCAGCGTGACCAGCTTGCCCGGCGCGGTGGGCGCGCCGTTGTCGGCGGTCAGCTGCAGCTGCGCGGGCGGGTAGGTATGCACGCTGTTGGCCGGCAGCGGGTAGCCGGCGCGCTGCAGCTCCCTGGCGAAGGCCAGCGGCAGCGCGGTGTTTTCGTCCAGCAGCACGCTGCGCAGGCTGCCATCGTTGGCGAGCTGGTAATTCTGCAGGAAGGCCGGCCCGGACTTGCCGATCATCGCGGTGGTCAGGCCGGCCTGCTGCGCGGTGGCCAGCAGGGTCGGAACTTGCAGCAGGGCGCCGTCGTCGCGTGCGTCGAGATCGCGCAGCACGGCGTAATCCTCGGTGAAGATCGGATTCTGGAAATCGGCCTGCTCGCCCTTCGCGTTGCTGCCCTTGGCGCCGGGGGCCCAGAAGCTGTTGCCGTAGAAACCGATCGGGCCGGGGAATGCGCCGGTGGCGATGCTCGACGCGTTGGCCATGGTGAAGGTGGGGTAGGTGGCGTGGTTGTCGCTGAACCACACCCCGCGCCGGGACAGCGCCAGCAGGTGCGGCGTGTCCTGCGCGCTGATCGCGTCCGGCCGCATGCCGTCCCACACGAACACGATGATGCGGCGGGCGCTGGCCGCCCGCGCGGCGGCGACCGGTGCCGTGGCGTGGGCCTGGCCGGTGGCGAGGACGGGCGCCAGCGGCAGGGTGGTCAGCAGGGTGGCGGCCAGCAGGCGCAGCGGAAGCGGGGCAGGACGGGACACGTGCAACCTCGATGCTGTTAAGGAGAAGCAGACGGACATGTTGGTCAATGCGTGTTGCAGTTTGGCGGCAGTGCGCTGGTGGCGATCGGCGGCGCGTCGTCAACTTGTCACACAGGCTGGCTAGCCTGACGCCGCAGTATCATCGACCGGGGCCTTTTTATCATGACGTTTCGCATCGCGATGCGGCGCTTCACCCGCGCGGGCCTGTGGCTGGCTGCCAGCGCGCTGGCCGTGCCCGTCCATGCGGCGCGCGTGCCGATCCAGTTCTGGCATGCCATGAGCGGCGAGCTGGGGGTGGAAGTGCAGCACCTGGTGGACGGCTTCAACGCCACGCAGGATCGCTACCAGGTGATCGCGGTCAACCGCGGCAACTACGACCAGACCATGCTGGCGGCGATCGCCGCGTTCCGCGCCGGCACGCCGCCGGACATCGTGCAGGTGTTCGATGTCGGCACCGCCACGATGATGAGTGCGCGCGGCGCCACCGTGCCGGTGTATGCGCTGATGCAGCAGCAGAAGCAGCCGTTCGCCACCGGCCTGTTCATTCCGGCGGCCGCCAGCTATTACGCCGATGCGCAGGGCCGCCTGCTGTCGCTGCCGTTCAATGCCTCGACCCCGGTGCTGTACTACAACAAGGCCATGCTGGCGCGCGCTGGCGTGACGCCTCCGGCCAGCTGGGCGCAGATGGGCGCGGCAGGCACCCGGCTGCTGGCCACGGGCGCGAAATGCGGTTTCAGCACGGGCTGGCCGGAGTGGATCCAGTTCGAGCAGTTCGCGGCCTGGAACGGCCTGCCGTATGCCAGCGCGGACAACGGCTACCAGAGCTTCCAGGGCGTGCATCTGTTGCTGGATGCGCCAGCCTTCCGCAAACATCTCGGCGACCTGGCGGCGTGGTCGCGCAGCGGGGTATTCCGTTACGGCGGTCCGGAAAGCAACGCGCTGCCACTGTTCATCAACCAGACCTGCGCGATGTACCTGGACAGCTCCTCGTCGATGGCGGCGATCGCGGGCGGTGCGCGTTTTCCCTGGGGCATCGCGCCGATGCCGCATGCCGCCAGCGTTCCGGGTGCGCCACAGAACACGCTCACCGGCGGTGCCTCGTTATGGGTGATGGCGCGCGTGCCGGCCGATCATCTGGCCGGTATCGCCGCGTTCCTGCATTACCTGATGAGCGCGCCGGTGCAGGCGCAGTGGGCGCGCGCGACCGGCTACGTGCCGGTGACCCGCGGCGGTTACGACGCGCTGCAGGCCAGCGGTTACTACCGGCAGAATCCGGGCGCGCTGGTGGCGGTGCAGGAGCTGTCGAACAAGCCGCCGCTGGCGTGGACGCGCGGCCTGCGGCTGGGCTATCTGCCGCAGTTGCGGCAGATCCAGCGCAACGCGCTCGAGGCGGTGCTGGCCGGCAGGCAGACGCCGGCGGCGGCGCTCAGGCAGGTCGTGCAGCAAGGCGACGGGCTGCTGCAGCGCTTCGGTGAAACGGCGGGCGGCGAACGCTGATGGGCGGGTCGCGAACTGCCGGCGAACCGTTGCCGGGAACCTGGTTTCGCGGCAGATGGCTGCCGTGGCTGCTGCTGGCACCGCAGCTGCTGGTGATCGCGGTGTTTTTCCTGTGGCCGACGCTGCGGGCGCTGCGCGATGCGTTTTATCAGGGCGATGCATTCGGCCTGAGCGAGGAGTTTGTCGGGCTGCGGCACTTTGCTCACACGCTTGGCAGCGCCGAATACGGACACGCCCTGCTGCTGACGCTGGCGTATGCGCTGCTGACCAGCGCACTGTCGCTGGCCGGCGGGTTTGCGCTGGCGGTGGCGGTGGAGGGGCTGCGCTCGGGGCGCACGCTGTTCCGCACGTTGTTCCTGTGGCCGTATGCGCTGGCACCGGCGATCAGCGCGGCGCTGTGGGTGTTCCTGTTCCGGCCGCAGGTGGGGCTGGGTGCGGGGCTGCTGGAGCACGTCGGCGTGCACTGGAATCCGGCGCTGCAGGCGGGTCAGGCGCAGGCGCTGGTGCTGGCCACCACGGTGTGGCAACTGCTGGCCTACAACTTTCTGTTCTATGGCGCCGCGCTGCAGTCGTTGCCGCCGTCGCTGCTCGAAGCCGCGGCGCTGGACGGCGCCCGCGGCTGGCGCCGGGTGCGCGATGTGATCTGGCCGCTGCTGGCGCCGACCACGTTGTTCCTGGTGGTGACCGATCTGACCTTCGTGCTGTTCGATACCTTTGGCCTGATCGATGTGCTGACCCAGGGCGGTCCCGACCACGCCACCGAGACGCTGGTGTACAAGCTGTACGAGGATGCCTTCCGCAATTTCGATCAGGGCGCGGCCGCGGTGCAGTCGTTGCTGCTGATGCTGCTGGTGACCGGGCTGGGCGTGTTGCAGCTGCGGCTGCAGCGGCGACGGGTGCCAGCGTGAAGCGCCAGTGGTTGCGGCGCAGCGGGCTGTTGTTGCTGGCGCTGCTGCTGGCCTTGCCGCTGTACGCGGCGCTGATCGCCGCCAGTCACGCGCCGGGCGATCTGCTCGGACGGCTGCCGTGGCTGCCCGGCAACCGGTTGCTGCACAACCTGCGCACGGTGCTGGGTGCCGGGCTGCCCGGCTCGCCCAGCGTGCTGCGGATGCTGGGCAACAGCCTGGTGATGGCGCTCGGCATTGCGCTGGGCAAGCTGACGCTGGCCACGCTGTCGGCGTACGCGGTGGTGTACTTCCGCTTTCCGCTGCGGCACACCGCGTTCGTGCTGATCCTGAGCTCGCTGATGCTGCCGCTGGAGGTGCGCTTCTACCCCACCTTCCAGGTCAGCGCCGGACTGCATCTGCTGAACAGCTATGGCGTGCTGATCGTGCCGCTGATCGCCTCGGCCACCGCCACGTTTCTGCTGCGCCAGTTCTTCGCCAGCATGCCGCCGAGCCTGCTGGACGCGGCGCGCATGGATGGCGCCGGGCCCATGCAGTTTTTCCTGCACAGCGCTCTGCCGCTGGCGCGCACGCCGCTGGCGGCGCTGTTCGTGCTGGAGTTCGTCTACGGCTGGAACCAGTACCTGTGGCCGCTGCTGACCACCACCGATGCCCGCTACGCCACGGTGGTGATGGGGATGCAGGGGCTGATCAATGCCGGTACCAGCTTTGCGCTGCCGCGCTGGGACCTGGTGATGACTACCGCGCTGCTGGCGCTGCTGCCGCCACTGCTGGTGCTGCTGCTGGCGCAGCGCTGGTTCATCCGCGGCCTGACCGATATCGAGAAATGATCCGCCATGGCTACGCTTGAGCTCTACCAGGTTTGCAAACGCTTCGGCGCCGCCAGCGCGCTGACGCCCACCAGTCTGCAGGTGGCCGATGGCGAGTTCGTGGTGCTGGTCGGCCCTTCCGGCTGCGGCAAGAGCACGCTGCTGCGCATGATCGCCGGGCTGGAATCGCCCAGCGGCGGCGAGATCCGCATCGGCGGGCGTTGCGTCAACGCACAGGAACCCAGCGCGCGCGACATTGCCATGGTGTTTCAGAACTACGCGCTGTATCCGCACATGAGCGTGCGCGAAAACCTCAGCTACGCGCTCAAGCTGCGCAAGCTGGAACGCGCGGAAATCACGCGCCGCGTCGACTGGGCCGTCGACCTGCTGGGCCTGCAGCCGCTGCTGGCGCGCAAGCCGGGGGAGCTGTCCGGCGGCCAGCGCCAGCGCGTGGCGATGGGTCGCGCCATCGTGCGCGAGCCGCAGCTGTTCCTGTTCGACGAGCCGCTGTCCAATCTCGACGCGCGCCTGCGCAACCACATGCGGGTGGAGATCAAGCAGCTGCACCGCCGGCTCGGCACCACCACGGTGTACGTGACGCATGACCAGGTCGAGGCGATGACCCTGGCGCAGCGCATGGTGGTGATGAACCACGGCCGCATCGAGCAGGTCGGCACGCCCGAAGAAGTCTACGCGCAGCCGGCCAGCGCCTTCGTGGCAGGTTTTCTCGGTGCGCCACCGATGAACCTGCTGGCCGCACGCGTCAGTGCCGAGGGCACGCATGTGCTGGTCGAGGACCTCGCGCCGCTGCCGCTGTCCGCGCCACAGCCGGCACGGGCCGGTCGCGCGGTCACGCTGGGGCTGCGCCCCGAGGCGTTGTTGCCCGATGTTGATGGTTGCTGGACAGTGACGCTGAATCTGATCGAGTCGCTGGGCGGCGAGATGCTGCTGCACGCAGGCGTGGGCAAGCAAGCGTGTGTGCTGCGTATCGCCACGACCACGTCACCCTGGCGCGAGGGCGACACGCTGCGCGTGAATGTGGCCAGCACGGCGTTGCACCTGTTCGACGCAGACAGCGGCCAGCGGCTGCCGTCATGAGCGGTCGTGAGCACTGCCGCCCTGGCCGCGGCCAGGGTCATCACATGCCGTCCATCTCTCCTGCGAGTTCCGCCACCGACGTTGACGTGCTGGTCGTCGGTGGTGGCATCAATGGCGCAGGCATCGCACGCGATCTGGCCGGACGCGGGCTGCGCGTGTTGCTGGTCGAACGCGACGATCTGGCTTCACATACCTCGTCGTGTTCGACCAAGCTGATTCACGGCGGCCTGCGCTACCTTGAGCAGTACCGCTTTGGGCTGGTGCGCAAGGCGTTGGTCGAGCGGGAGCTGCTGTTGCGCTCGATGCCGCATCTGTCCTGGCCGTTGCGTTTTGTGATGCCGCAGCAGCCGGCGATGCGGCCGGCGTGGATGATCCGCGCCGGCTTGTTTCTGTACGACCATCTGGCGCGACGCAGCTGGCTGCCGGCCTCGCGCGCGCTCGATCTGCGTCGCGACGTGGCCGGCGCCGGGCTGCAGCCGCAATACACGCGCGGTTTTTCCTACGCCGATGGCTGGGTGGATGACGCGCGCCTGGTGCTGGCCTGCGCGCAGGATGCGGTCGAACGCGGCGCCACCGTGCACACGCGCTGCGCCTGCGTGCACGTGGCGCGCGATGCCGCCGGCTGGCAGGCCACGCTGCGCCATGGTGATGGCCGCGAGCAGCGCGTGCAGGCGCGCGCGCTGGTCAACGCCGCCGGTCCGTGGGCAGCGCAGTTTCTCGCCACGATCGTGCGCGACGAGGCGGGCCTGCCACTGCGCGAGCACGCGCAGCTGCGGCTGGTGCGTGGCAGCCACATCGTGCTGCCGCGACAGTTCAGCCACAACGACGCGTACCTGTTCCAGGCCAGCGATCGGCGGGTGATCTTTGCGTTGCCGTACGAGCGCGACTTCACCCTGATCGGCACCACCGATGTCGAAGTCGACACGCTGGCCAAGGGCAACGTGGTCAGTGCCGCCGAGGTCGAGTACCTGTGCAGCGAAGCGAACGCCTTTCTGCGCACGCCGGTGCATGCCGAGCAGATACTGTGGTGCTATGCCGGCGTGCGGCCGCTGCTGGAGGATGCCGTCGCCGACCCTGCCGCGGCGACGCGCGAATATCGGCTGGAGTTGAACCAGCCGCGGGCGGCGCCGCTGCTGAACGTGTGGGGCGGCAAGCTCACGACGTTTCGCGTGCTGGCCGCCGAAGCCGGCGATTTGCTGTGCCGCGAGCTGGGTGAGCCGCGTGCGGCGTGGACGCACACCGCGCTGCTGCCCGGCGGCGATCTCGGCGGCTGGGTGGGCGCCGCGCAGACGCCACCAGCCGACTTCAGCCGGTTTCTGCAGGCGCTCGCGGCCAACTATGCCTGGCTGCCCGGCGCGTTGCGTGAACGCTGGGCGCGCGCCTACGGCAGCCGGCTGCCGCTGCTGCTGCGCGCGCCGCACGCGCAGCCTGCCAGCGGCGATGAGGCGCAGTCGCTGGCCGAGCTGGGGGCCGAGATTGCGCCCGGCCTGCACGTCGCCGAATTGCGCTATCTGCAGCAGATGGAATGGGCACGCAGCGCCGACGATGTGCTGTGGCGACGCAGCAAGCTGGGCCTGCACTACAGTGCAACGCAACGCGCGGCAGTGGCCGACTGGTTCGCCGCCGCGGTGAGTGCTGCAGGCACGCGGGAGGCAAACGGAGTGGAGGCTGAACCATGACGTCCGATCCGCCGGATGATCGCGTGACGGGTCGCGGCGGCCCCGGCGTCGAGCTGCGCTGGCTGGCGCACCGCGGCGGTGGCAGCGCGGCCCCGGAGAACACGCTGGCGGCTTTCCGGGCCGGACTGGCGGCAGGTTTTCGCGCTTTCGAATGCGACGTGAAGCTCAGCAGCGACGGCGTGCCCTATCTGCTGCACGACGACACCCTGACGCGCACCACCGACGCGCACGGTCCGGCGGCGGCGTGGTCCTGGGCGCGACTGCAACGGCTGGACGCCGGCGCCTGGCACAGCGCGCGCTATCGCGGCGAGCCGCTGCCCAGCCTCGATCAGGTGCTGGCGTTTGCCGTCACCCATGGGGTCTGGCTGAACCTCGAAATCAAGCCGTGTCCGGGCACCGAGGTCGCCACCGCCCACGCGGTGGCGACGCGCGCCGCCGCGTGGGCGCGGCAGCACCCGGCGCTGCCGGCGCCGCTGCTGTCGTCGTTCTCGCCGACGGCACTGCAGGCGGCGCGCGCGCGGCTGGATGCGCTGGCGGTGGCGCTGCCGCTGGCCTGTCTGCATGAGCGCTTTTCCCGCAGCGAGATCCGCGTGGCGCAGGCGTTGCGCGCGGCAGCGCTGCATTGCGAATGGCGCGGGTTGCGCGCCGCCGATGTGCAGGCGGTGCACCACGCCGGTCTCGCACTGCGCGTTTACACCGTCAATCGCGCGCCCACCGCGGCGCGACTGCTGGCGCTTGGCGTGGACGGGATGTTCACCGATTGTCTGCAGTTGCCGTGGCATGTCGGTTGCTGAACGTCGACGATTGGCAGGCGTGGCTGCTGACAACTTGTTGCCGTGAATTCATGGCGGCTGGCTTGGCATTGGCTATCCTGACACCCGGCTGGCGCTGCCGCTGGTGTCGTGGCTGACGGTAGACGCGACAGCGTCTGGTTCGCGTGCGGAAGTTTTCGCCGTGGCTGCATGAAATTTCTTCCTCGTGCGGAAATAGTCTGGACGTCTGGATGTCGATACCAACATGCATTCCGATACGCAACAACTATGCCGTGCTGCAATGCCCCATGTGAAAGCGCGTTCGTTCGCTATGATGGGCTCGCGTTTTACGGGGGAATACGATGAGCTTTCTGGGCAAGCTGGTTCGGCACAAGACGATCGAGCAATTGCAGGCGGAGGTCGGCACACGCGGCGATTTCCGGCGCGTGCTGGGGCTGTGGCAGCTCACCGCGATCGGTGTGGGTGCGATCATCGGCGTGGGCGTGTTCGTGCTGGCCGGCCAGCAGGCGGCGGCGAACGCGGGGCCGGCGGTGCTGCTGAGCTTCCTCATCGCCGGTCTCGGCAGTGGCTGCGCGGCACTGGCCTACGCCGAGTTCTCCAGCATGATTCCGGTCACCGGCAGCGCCTATACCTATGGCTACGCGGTGCTCGGCGAGCTGTTCGCGTGGATCATCGGCTGGGATCTGCTGATCGAGTACGCGCTGATCGTCGGCGTGGTCGCGATCGGCTGGTCCGGTTACGTGCAGGCGCTGCTGGAGCAGGTCGTCGGTGTGCACCTGCCGGCGTGGGCGCAGGGTGCCTACGACCCGTTGCATCCGGAAAACGGCAAGGTGTTCAACCTGATTGCCGCAGTGATCTCGCTGCTGATCGCCTGGATGCTGACAGTGAAGACCGAGTGGGGCGCGCGCGCCAACACCGCGATCGTCACCATCAAGGTGCTCGGCGTGGCGCTGGTGATCGGCGTGGGCGCGTTCTACGTGAACCCGGCCAACTGGCATCCGTTCATCCCGACAGCGGTCATCGCCAAAGACGGCCTGAGCCACTTCGGCTGGGGCGGCGTGCTGGCGGCTTCCAGCGTGGTGTTCTTCGCCGTGTTCGGCTACGACACCCTGACCACCGCCGCGGAGGAGTCGAAGAACCCGCAACGCGATCTGCCGCGCGCGGTGCTGCTGTCGCTGGCGGTGTCGATGCTGTTGTATGTGCTGGTTTCGCTGGTGCTGACCGGGATGGTGCCGTATGCCGAGCTGGCCGGCCCGGCGCCGGTCGATGCGGCATTCAAGGCGCTGGGCCTGGATTGGGTTCGCGGCATCATCTCGGTGGCGGCGATCGCCGGCATCACCAGCGTGATGTTTGCCTTCATGCTGGGTGCGGCGCGCATCTGGTTTGCGCTGGCACGCGACGGGCTGTTGCCGAAATGGTTTGCCCAGGTGCATCCGAAGTACGGCACGCCGGCCCGCCCGACCATGATCCTGGGCGTGTTCACCGCGCTGGTGGCCGGTTTCCTGCCGATCGGCGAGGTGGCCGAGCTGGTCAACATCGGCACCCTCAGCGCGTTCATCGTGATCTGCGGCTCGGTGCTGCTGCTGCGCATCCGCAAGCCGGATCTCGAACGCCGGTTCCGCGCCCCCGCGCTGTGGCTGGTGGCGCCGCTCGGCATGCTGTTTTCGCTGTTCCTGATCGTCGGCTGGCCGTGGTTCAGCGATGGTCGATTCGAATTGCTCGGCGGCCTGCCGATGATCACCATCTGGCGCTTCGTGGTATGGATGGTGCTGGGCCTGGCGATCTATTTCGGTTACGGCATCCGGCACAGCAAACTGGCACAGGCCGATGGTTCGTGACAGCAGAAGTGAGTGAGCAGGAGTGAGAAACGAGAGTGGGCTCTCCACTGAATGGTACTTACTTAGGCGCGAAATCATGTTTTTCGTCATTCCCGCGAAAGCGGGAATCCAGCGCCTTTAAGCGCTTGGAGGTCACGGAAGGCACTGGATCCCCGCTTTCGCGGGGATGACGAGCCTTAAGTAAGTGCCATTCGGCTCTCCACTCTTTTCTCTCTTCTCTCCACTCGTTCCTAGCAAGTTGTATTGTCGATGACCACCCGGTCGCGGCCGCCTTTCTTGGCTTGACGCATGGCCTTGTCGGCGCGTGCCAGCAGGGCCTCGATGCCATCGTCGACCGGCTGGTATTCGGCAATGCCGAGGCTGATGGTGAGCGGGCCGTCCGGGCGCTGCACGGCGTGCATGGACAGCCGCAGCTGTTCGGCCCGGATGGCGGCCTGCGCCAGGTCAAGGCCGGGCAGCAGCACGGCGAATTCCTCGCCGCCCATGCGGGCGATCAGATCGGTGCCGCGTAGCTGCGTGCGCAAACAGGTGGCCAATGCCACAAGTACCGCGTCGCCGATGGCATGGCCGTGATCGTCGTTGATCTGCTTGAAACGATCGGCGTCCAGATACAGCAGGCAGGTCGGCTTCCGTTGACCCCGGCAATCGTCCAGCGCAAGTCGCGCCAGTTCGAGAAAGCGATTGCGCAGCAGCAATCCGGTCAGATTGTCGGTGTTGGCCTGCGCCCGCAGCTGTTGTTCCAGCCGGAATTGTTCGAACAGCGTGCGCGTCATGAAGGCGCGCAGCACGACCGCCACCGAAAGGGCAATCGTCATGTAGATGGCATACTGGAAAACCGGGGCGCCATCGACCGCGCCAAGCAGCAGCGGCAGCGGGCCGAAAGCACACAACGCCATGGCGACGAGGAAGTCCCAGCGTCCGATCCAGATGACCGACGTTGCCACCGGCAGCAACAGACCCGGCATCACCAGGCGCGGCCCCGTCATCGGGGCGACGCCGTTGAGGTTGATGCCGATTTCCAGCAGCAGCACGCACGACAGCGCCAGCAGACTGAGCGGCAACGGCCGTTTCTCGCGTCTGGCGGTCGCGGCCAGCAGGAACAGCGGCAGCGCGGGCGCCAGCCGCAGCAGCAACGGAATCGGCGAGACGCTGATGAAGGCGTGCCCGGCGGTCGCCAGCAGGTAGGCAAACACGGACACCAGCATCAGCGCATGGATCGCCGGGCCCATGCGTTGTGCCAGATAAAGGGTGAACTGCCGACGTTGTGCAGGGTCGTTGGCGCCGGGAAGACTCTTGAACAATGCGTACATGCGGGCTCGGTGGGGATCCATGGGCAGTCAAAAAAATGACTCGGTGGGTTTTCAAGCAAGACCAGTGCCATGACCCGCTCCTGCTGCGCGGGATGAGCCGCCGCGGCATGACCTTCGGCATGGGTCAGTGATGGCGGAGCCGGGCTAGCATCGATGCCTTGGGTCCGTGGTCGTGGCAGCTTTCGCGTCGGAGATCCCCACCTCAGCATCCGTTCGCCTTCCCGCCGGTTGCGCAGGCCGCATGCCGCTGCGGCCGTCAGGGCCGGACAACCACCTCAGGGTCCACCGGAGATTGCATTGAAAGTCATCCACCTTGCTGCCGCCCTCGCTGTCGCCACCTTCGGTCTGGCCGGTTTCGCCGTGCGTGCCGATGTCCCGCCGCCGCAGGATGTGCCCTATCCGGGCATCTTGAAGATCAGCGTGGATGCCACCGATGTGGCGCACCGCATCTTCCGCGTGCATGAAGTGGTGCCCGCACGACCCGGTCCGCTGACCTTGCTGTATCCGCAGTGGATCCCCGGCAACCACTCGCCCACCGGCCCGATCGACAAGCTCGCCGGGCTGGTGGTCAAGGCCGATGGCAAGGCGATTCCGTGGCAGCGCGACCCCTTCAACGTCTACGCGTTCCATCTCGATGTGCCGCAAGGCGCCACGGCGGTGGACGTCGAGTTCCAGTTCCTCAGCGCCCAGGATCGTGGCGAGGGCCGGGTGATGATGACGCCCGAACTGCTGAGCCTGCAGTGGGACAAGGTCTCGCTGTACCCGGCCGGCTACGACATCCGCGGCATCACCGCCGATGCCAGGGTGACCTTGCCGGCCGGATGGCAGGCCGCCAGCGCACTCGATCCGGCCTCGAAGAACGGCGACACGCTGAGCTACAAGCCGGTCGCGTACAACGTGCTGGTCGATTCGCCGATGATCGCAGGCAAGTATTACCAGCGGGTGGATCTGGATCCGGGCGCTGCCACGCCGGTGCACATGGACTTCTTCGCCGACGCGCCGAAGTACCTTGCCTTCACGCCCGAGCAGATCGAGCCGTACCGCAACCTGGTGCAGCAGATGTACCGGATGTATGGCGCGCACCACTACAACCACTACGACTTCCTGGTCTCGCTGAGCGACAAGCTGGGCGGCATCGGCCTGGAACACCACCGCTCCAGCGAGGACGGCACCTCTGCCGACTACTTCACCGACGCCGGCAAGAACATCTACGACCGCGACCTGTTCTCGCACGAGTTCAACCACTCCTGGGACGGCAAGTACCGCCGCGGCGCGGATCTGACCACGCCCAACCTCAACGTGCCGATGGGCGACAGCCTGCTGTGGGTTTACGAGGGGCAGACCCAGTTCTGGGGCCAGGTCATGGCTGCGCGCGCAGGCCTGTGGACCGACCGGCAGACCCGCGACATGCTCGCCTTCGTCGCGGCCAGCTATGACCGCGGCCGCCCCGGCCTGGCCAGCTGGCGCAACGTGCAGGACACCACCAACGATCCGACCATCGCCCAGCGCGCACCGCTGCCGTATCGCAACTATCAGTCCAGCGAGGACTACTATTCCGCCGGCGAGATGATCTGGCTCGACGTCGATGGCAAGTTGCGCGAGCTGAGCCACGGCCGGCACTCGATCGACGATTTCGGCAAGGCATTCTTCGGCATGGACAACGGTGCCTGGACCGTCAATACCTACACCTTCGACGACGTGGTCAAGACGCTCGATCGGATCGAGCCGTTCGACTGGGCCAGCTACCTGCGCCGCCGTCTGGACGGCCATGGCCCGCTGATCGGCGGCATCGCGTCGCACGGCTGGACGCTGGTCTACAACGACCAGCCCTCCGACGCGGTGAAGGCGTTCGAGTCGCGCCGGCATTTCGCCGATCTCACCTTCTCGATCGGCCTGTCGATCGGCAAGGGCGGCAAGATCGCCGACGTACTGTGGGACGGGCCGGCGTTCAAGGCCGGCATCTCGCCGGGCATGACGGTGGTGGCGGTCAACGGTCACGACTACGACCCCGATCGTCTCAAGGACGCAATCACCGCCGCGGCCAGCAACAAGCATCAGCCGATCGAGCTGCTGGTGAAGAATTTCGATGAGTACAGGACCGTGCGCATCGACTACCACGGCGGCCTCAAATACCCCCATCTGGTACGCAATACCAGCAAGCCCGACACGCTGGCTGCACTGCTCAAGCCGCGCTGAGCGGGATCCGATGTTCCGCACCCTCTCCCTCGCGGGAGTGGGTGCGGGCGGACGCGCGATGATCCCTGCGCGGGCGGTATCGGTCGCCGACGATCGACCCCGAGTGCGGCCTCTCGCCATCGCCTGCCCACCCCCGACAACTCGGTTATACTGCGCTCCCCGCGGGACCCGCCCGCATGGCCGGCTGCCGCGTTGGCCATCGTGCGCTCGCAGCCCGGCTGGATGGAGCGCCGCCCTCCGAAGGAACGAGTCGCTGGGCTGAAGTCGCTGTAGAGAACAAGTCATTGCGCCCGTAGCTCAGCTGGATAGAGTACTGCCCTCCGAAGGCAGTACTCAGTGGCGCCAGGAGCCGGTAAACTGTCACACCGTCCTCTACTCAGTTTCGGACGGAAAGTTGGAAAAAGTCGTTACAAAATGCGCTCGTAGCTCAGCTGGATAGAGTAGTGGCTTCCGAAGCCATTGGTCGGGGGTTCGAATCCCTCCGGGCGCACCATTCCCCCTGTGACAAATCTGTGCCCTGATTGTGACAAGTCCTGTGGGTCACGTCTCTGCGAAATGAGTAAAGGACGTCCGCACGCTTTGGTGGCCGGACGCGAACTCAACGTGTGGGGTCCCTGCGCGATCTCACGAAATTTGACCAACGTGGTCAGACTCACGCTGCAAGCCTACTGTGGGTTCGAATCCCACTCTCTCCGCCAATCCTTGGGAACCCGCTATTTTGCTAGGTTCTTGAGCGTTCTGGGTGAGCGGCGCTTGGTCAACTCGGTTGGTCAACTCCAACCATGCGGCTTGCTCACCATTTGATGCGCCACCCCACCGGGATGTGGCATTTTCGTCAGACCGTGCCACGCGATTTGTGGGAAGTGGTCGGCGTTCGGATCCTTAAGCGCTCTCTTCATACCCGGGATCCCGTAGCAGCCCGCCACTGGGCCTATACGCTCGGCGCGCACTATGCTCAACTCTTTGCCACGGCAAGGCAGCTGGGGAAGGGCATGGGCGGAAAACGCTTTGATGATGATGCGGTCGCCAAGGTCAAGGCACAGCTTGGCGGTGGGGTATCCAGCTGGGACATCGAAACCCCTGACGGCTTCAAGCTCCATACGGATGACACCGAAAGCGATCACGCTGCTGGGCTGAAAGTGCTTCAAGCATATCTGGCCTCGAAGCAGGCCGCCCCTGCGCCGAGCCTTCCACCCCCGCCACCGGTTACCAAAAGCTTCGCGCCGACGCTGGCCGATGCGATCCTCACCTACAACGAAACCGAGGGGCCGAACCTCAAACCCGACACCTGGGAGCAACGCAAGCGCGCTTGCGTGTCGTTAGCCAAAGTTATCGGCGGCAAGGTTCGGGTGGATGAGGTAACCCGGCCCATGGCGTCGTCCTGGGCCACTGACCTCCAGCGCAGCGGACTGGCCAAGCGTTACGTGGCCAACATGGTGTCGCACGTAGCACAGCTTTTTGAAGCGGAAATTCGGGCAGGCGGGCCACATTCCCTGCAGCATCAACGCGGTCAAGGGTGTGGTGATCATCCGAAAATCGAAGAAGAAGGCTCTGCGGGATAGTGGCCACGCGTGGGAGCCCCTTCCGGAAGAAGCACTCAAACGTATCTATGACCCGGAGAACCTGAAACGAACCCGGGGCATCCACGTGCGATGGGGTGCGTTGATCGGGTTGTATACGGGTGCGCGGGTGTCGGAGGTGGCGCAAATCTTCCTGCGGGACTTCATCGACATCGGTGGCGTGAAGTGTGTTCGGATCACGAACGATAGCGACGGTCAGAGCGTCAAAACCGAGAACAGTAAGCGTCTGCCTACCGATCGCGGGGCAGCGCCGCCGCGTCGATGATGACCTGCGGGCCGCGACCGCCAGGCAAAAGACTCTCTACACTATGGAAAGCTTTCCATAGCGACCCCATTTGAGCCGGTCGCGAACGGCCGCTTGGGGGAGTCCATTTTTTCGGGAGTGGCGGCAAAATACCGCCCGTACCATGCAGACCCGACGCGATGGCTGCGTTCCTCTGGACCTACCGGCGCGAGCCCCTGGCATGGCGATCACTGCTCCAGTGGGGCCCGCAGCGCTAGCCATTCATCGACCCAATGGGCTCAGGACACCGCTGGCGTTGCGATTGAGGACGTAAGTATAGATTTGGGTCGTGGCGACATCCCTGTGTCCGAGCAGCTCTTGGACGGTGCGAATGTCATAGCCCATCTCGAGCAGGTGAGTTGCGAACGAACGCCGCAGCGTGTAGGCACTCAGTGGCTTGACGATGCCCGCACGAACACGCGCTGCCTTGAGTCCACGCGCCAGAATGGCGTCGTCAAAGTGATGGCGACGCTCGATGCCATCGTTGGGATCGATCGACAGCTGTACTTACGGAAACACGTACTGCCAGCCGAAGTCACGTGCTGCCAATGAATATTTGCGTGCCAGTGCGTACGGCAGGGACGCTGCCTCAAACCCTGCGGCCAGATCGGCAGCGTGCAGCATCCGCGCACGTTCGATTTCCCGTTGCAACGGTTCGACCAGCGACTTGGGCAATCCGGTATGGCGATCCTTGGCTCCTTTGCCACCACGTATCGTGATCTCGTTGCGCGCGAAATCCACATCCTCGACCCGCGGCACAGGCAGCCCATTGGTTGACTTCGAAAAGCCCCTGCAGCAGCCAGAATTTGGGTTTGCGTGCAGCACGTAACCCGGTCCCTCCTGGACATCGACCCAACCGGCTGCCTCCCACCAGCAGCCCCACATTTGTGAGCAATTCCACAGCCTTGGCATCTGCCTATTGACACATAGCCTTATATGCGCTTGCGTTTTTCGAGAATCGGCAGATTATAAAAAGAGCTGATTGGCTACACGTGAACGCAGTGAGGCAAACCTCCGGCTCCGACGGAGGCGGTCTATCCGATCGCCGCGCCAGGCCCGAAGCCACATGCATAAGGGGGTTCGAGATGAAGGTATGCGACCCGCAACCTCGGCCAGGCAGGCCAGTGCATGCCCTTTTTGTTGTCGCTCTCTACGCCTTGCTCGTCCCCATCAGCAAAGCCGCGCCTCCCCCGCTTCCCGGCTCCGCGAGCCCAAGCCGCATCGAACAGCGCTTCAAGCCGCAGCGTGTGCCGAAAGCCTCACCCGAGATCATCATTCCCGGCCCGGAGGCGCCGATGCCGCCGGCCGAGGCATTAAAGAACAGCTTCACGCAAACGACCGTCATTCTTAACGGCAGCACCATCTACAAGGCCGCCGATCTGACACCGCTTTACCGCAGCCTAATCGGCAAGAAAATCTCACTCGTCCAAGTCTTCGCGCTGCGCGACACCCTTACCGCCAGGTACCGACGAGATGGCTACATCCTCTCGCAAGTGATCGTGCCACCGCAGAAGGTCACTGGCGGCGTGGTGCATCTGCAGGCTGTCGAGGGTTACGTCGCCAAGGTGAACATCCAAGGCGATGCCCATGATTCCCGCGGCCTGATCGCCGCCATGGCCGCGCGTATCAAGGCGACCCGCGCGCTCACCGAGAAGGTACTGGCGCGCTATGTGCTTTTGATGCAGGACCTGCCCGGCACCTCGGTGCGCACCGCCCTGCGTCCGTCTGCCAAGCTGCCCGGCGCGGCCGATCTCGACATTCTCGTGACGCACCGCTCCGTCGCCGGCTATGCCGAGCTGGACAACCTCGGCTCCAAGGCCATCGGCTCGCTCCAGGCACTCGTGGGAATCGACATCAACTCCGTGCTCGGCCTCGATGAACAGACCGCACTGCAGTTGGCGACCGTCAACCCGACGCACGTGTTGCACTACGCCTCGCTCCAGCACAACGAGGTTCTCAGCTCCGCGGGGTAGCCGCTTCAGCCTCGCAGCGACCTATAGCCATTCCGAGTTGGTGAGGATTACGTGTTTCAAGATAATGTAGCGATAACTAAAATAATTGGACCTCAATGGTATTAAGACGAGCACAGTTTATCCTGAAGCAAATGGCTGCATAAGATGAGATCAAGAGACTGGGCTTTGTCGGGGGATACTTATTCAGGACGTTTTACATAACAAGGAGATGCAAAATGCAAACAGGAGTCGTAGCGCAACTCATCAAAGGCGGTCAGAGAACTTACGTGAAAACCAATGGAGGATTTATGCGCAACCTAAATATGTTGGCCGTGATAGGAATGGCACTCGCCTTTGCGTTGCCCGTCTACGCAAAGACGCCATTCTCTGCCAAAGATTTTGCTGCATACACTGGTAAGGGAAAAGCATCGGTGGAAGGGGAGGCATTTGTAAAAACGGAAAATGGAGAGGTCAGAAATTGTAGTGGCGAATCTGTCTTCTTGGCTCCTTATACACCATTTGATCTGGCTGTGATCAAAGCTTTCTTCTTTAATATTGACGTCGCCCTGAAGAAAGCAGGTCCGGCGGCGCCATATTGGCGCGAATCAACTTGTGACGAGGAGGGAAAATTTACATTCGAAGATATTCCTGAAGGAACTTGGATTGCCATCACAATAGTGCGGTGGGGTAATAGTGGGCGTGTCATTGGCGGACAGTCCGAGGGTGGACAACTTGGAAAGAAAATCGATCTGCGTTCTGGAAAAAACAGAATCATCATGGACATGAAAAATCTTAGGAATCCAATGTTTGGCTTCGATCTCAAGTAGATTTGAGACCTGATTCCTGATTCGCGCTGAATTTAAGCTGAGGTCAAAGCTGGTGCGACCCGTTTGCGGAACGCTGTGATCTCTCACGTAGAGCTCACACTCATACCTCTCAAAAAACGAATCAGGGGTCAGGATGCACTTTTCGCTGGTTCGGCTTTTCTAGCCTGATCATCAAGTCGAAGCGCCAGCCTATGGTAGCTCTTGGGATAATCGCGTGGGACAGGGGCTGCGGCACCCGGCCCACTCCAACGCTGCTACGGTGTGGCACCTCGCAGTAGAATCCGCCGTGTTTTGAAGGGGAGGACACATGGGATGGATCATAGTTTTGGTAGGCGTAGTCGTGCTCGCCCTACTTGTACGCAAAAGCCTTGATCGCGAGACAACACGAAATTTGAAGTTTTATGCAAAGATCGTGGCTGCTTTGGTAGGCGTAATCTTTCTGTGGGCTTTTCTTTCTTTTCTCAGTCACTAGGATGACATACATAAGGGGGTATGGTCATGGATCAACAATGGTTAGGTAATATCGCAGGCGTCCTTTTCGGTATTGTTGTCGTCTCTTTAGTGATTTTCCTAGTATTTCGGGAGTTCTTTTGTTGGTACTGGAAGATCAATCAGAGGGTTGCGTTGTTGACTGAGATCCGAGGCCTTCTCTCTGCCCAGCGAAATTCACAGAGTGCAGAGGTACCTATTGCGCCGCAGACACAGCTTTGTGCAGGATGCGGTGCTGCCGTGGATCATGTGGGAAGCGCATTTTGCACAAAATGTGGTGCTAAATTATAGCCGAGGGGCTGACATGAATTGTCTCAAGTGCGGTCGTGATAACTCACCCGACGCGAAGTTTTGTCGTGCGTGCGGCGATAATATGGATGAGCAACGAAAGGCGGCTTTGCAAGAAAAGGAGCGCCTTGCTCAGGAACGAAAGAAGCAGATCCAACTTTGGCGAGATAGACTTTGGGGAAATAGGCGGGCAAAGATACGATCACTAGCTACTGCCGGAGCAGCCCTGCTCTTTGCAGTGATTGTAGGCGTCATTTTGATCTGGAGAGACGCAGAACAACGCCATAATGAGAAAGCGGCGCGCACTGCATTATTCTTACAAGCGGTAGATAGCGGCGATTGGGGGGAGGTCCCTGAACTGGTTGACCAGGGTGTCGACATGAATGACGTGGACAACTCGGGTAATACCCCTCTTGTGCAAGCGATCCTAAAAAGCAATTACGGTGGTTATGCGAGTTATGAGGCGGCCATTTCTTTGATACAACACGGTGCGGACGTTAATGCCGGCATGCCAATTATTCTAACAAACAATATTACCATGTTATCACTCTTACGGAGCCATGGTGCAACCGGATTTCCCAACCTGCGTGAGAATGAATCGTACGATGAAGTGCGGCTCGATCTACTAAGATCTGGCTGGGAGCCCATGAGCTTGGTTCCAGCCGGACACTGCGGCTGGAGTTCGGATATGTGCCCCAAGGTTCCGGAGGTTTTCTCGTGCGCTGGTGCAGGGTCATTGGTGCCTTGCTTCTATGGTTGGAAAAAATTAGGCGAAATCATCGAGATAGAGGCGATCGGCGAAGGAGTCCCCCAAGCGTATCTGGCTACAATCCACTGTAGATTTCTCAAGCAAGATCCGCGCTATCGATATAATTGGAATTGTGTGAAGTGATTGATTGCAAGGTCCCCGCTGGCAGGCTCCGCCACTTCGGTAGGAGTCCGCCAGGAATACGACAAATACATCCATCCAACGCCGCGAACCTTGGAACAAGGGCGGCGAGTTCAATTCTGAAGTGCACCACCCAAAGCGATGGAGCGG
>SCRF01000048.1 GCA_004322005.1 Rhodanobacter sp.
GCACCGGCCGCGCGCACGGCGATGCGTTTTTCCTCCGCGCTCAGGGTCGCCGCCACGGCGCTGCCGCCGCGGTGCAGGTTGGCGCGGAACTCGCCGGGGCTGGCGTCGCGCTGCATCGCCACCACCACTTTCCTGCCGACCACGAAGCAGCGCAGGTCGCTGCCCTTCGCCTTGGCAATTAATGCGTGCTCATCGAGCGCAATACGACAGACCAAAGTCCGACCGGCTCCTGGCCCACCGCAACGACAAATCGCCGCCTGATGCAGAGGGTCGAACGGCCGGTCAAGGGCCGTCGTGCATGGCTTCATACGCCAGTGCGGACCAGCAACAGGGCCAGCCCCCATGCGATCAGCAACAGGCCGGCCGCGCGACCGACCCAGCTTCCTGCCACCAGCACCTTTTCGGCCAGCACCAGCAGGGTGAGTGCGGCGATCCAGGCCAGGTTCATCACGCCGCCGACGAACAGCAGGGCCATCAGCATCCAGCAGCAGCCGACGCAATAGGCGCCATGGACGGCGCCCATCCGCAACGCACCCAGGGCGTACGGGTGCCAGTGGTGCGTGAGGAAAGCGACCGGCGCACGGCAATGGATCAGGCAGCTGCTCTTCAGCGGAGACAGTTGATAGATGCCGGCGGCGAGCAGCACCGTGCCCGAAATCCACGGGACCTGCGACCCCATCGTCATTGCCGAAAGGATCCCGGCCTGTTCGAGTACCCGCTGCAGCAGCACGGCGGCAATGGAGAACCCCAGCCACATGAGGAAGTAGCCCGCCGCGAACATGCCGGTGGAGGCGTGGCGATGCGCGTCATGTCCCTGCGCGAGGGCGTGGCCGCGCACGCGCGCGTACAGCAGGATCGTCGGCGCCGCGCCCGGCGTCATCATCGCGATCATCATGACCCACCACATGGCGACCATCAGCATCCATTTCCCGGGTTCCCATGCCATGACCATGGCCGGCGCCGGGCTGGCGGCATGTGGTTGCGGCGACAGGGCCAGTACGGTCATTTCCCAGGCGCTCATGCCCAGCCCGGCACCGGCCACGATGTAGGCCCAGGCCAACGCACACAACGCGAGCATGCCGGCGATGGTGATCGCGCGTTCGCGCCTGATCAGGCGCTCGAGTGAGGTCGCCCCGGCCATCGGCGTGGTTCAGGCAGCGCGCACGACACCATGGTTGTTGAGGTGCAGTTGCGCGAACTGGGCGTAGGAGTCGGTCAGCGCGACCGGCAACGGACCGGTGGTCTTGCTCGAGGCGCTGCCGACATCGGCCACCGCGTACTCGAAGCCGTCGGGCAGCACGATCTGCGCGCGCACCTCGGCACCGGTCGTCTTGTTGACCAGCGGCACGCCGACGGTGTCGATGTAGTCCTTGACGAAGATGCGGCCGCGGCGGCCGTCGACATCGATCTGCAGATCGATCTCGGCGAATACCGGGTCGCTCATCCTGGTGATGGTCGAGGCGAACACGGCGAACATCGTCGCGAACGGATCGGTGTCCTGCCCGGTCATGATCTTGAGCAGGGCCTCGCGTTGTTTTTCGTCGGCGTTGACGTCGACGAAGGCGATCGCCTCGCCGTTGCCCTCGTGGATCGGGCCGGGCCACTTGAAGATGGCGGCCAGACGCAGGCCGTCCAGCCGCGTATCGCCGTAGTGGCCTTTTTCGATCTGAATGCCTGCCACCGCATGGCAGTAGCCCTTGTCCGGCAGTCCGGCGAACTGGCAGTTGCAGCCGTATTCGCAACTGCAGTTGATCAGTTCGCGTCCGGTGAATTCCCAAGAAGTCATGACGATCTCCCCCCGGGATGAATGGTCGTCACACGATCCTGACGTAGTCGTCGTTGCCTCCTCGTCAAAGCGAAGATAAACGGGTGTGAATACGCATCCGGTCATGGCTACGGACGTGGCCACAGCGGCTGTTTACGGTCCGGACGTCGCCTCCATGATCGGCACGAAACCGCCGAAGATCATCCGTTTGCCGTCGAAGGGCATCGGCGCGTTCTGCGGACTCAGGCGCACATTTCCACATCATGAACGTGCGGGGGAATCACTCCCTGGTGGCCACTGTCCGCGGGCGCTGTCCGGACAGTAGGGCCATCGTCCGCGGACCGTGTTGCGACGTCGGGATGAGCGAGGAATGGCTTGACCGCGCGGTTGCAGTGGTTGGCATGGTGCTTGCCGCATCGTTCTCGAAAGTCTCATGTCCCCAGCCGAAGGAGTACGACCATGAAATACGAGACCCTGATGCGGCAGAACCTGTTCAGCGCCTGCCGGCTGGTGTGCGTGCTGGTGATGGGCGCGATGCTCACGACCCGGCCTCATGTGCCGGATGTTGCGTCGAGCCAGACGTCCTTGCAGGTGGTAGTGGATTCGGCGGACTGAAGCCCGCTGGAAGAGTAAAAAGGGACTTCCTCCCCCTACGGCCTCGAGGGCCATGATGGTGTTTCGACACAACCGTCAGCAAAAGAGGAAGCCTCCATGAGCACTATGACCATCAACGGTCCGACAGGCTTCTATGGCTTGGCGACAGCCTTGCGTCGCGCCCGCTCGTCCGGCGGCAGCCCGCCTGCCTGGGTCCGCAGCAAATCGATGATCGCGCCAGCCACGTCGATGCCGGTGGCCGCCTCGATGCCTTCCAGGCCCGGCGAGGCATTGACCTCGAGCAGCAGCGGACCGCGGTTGGAGCGCAGCAGATCGACTCCGGCGATACCCAGCCCCAACGCACCGGCCGCGCGCACGGCGATGCGTTTTTCC
>SCRF01000049.1 GCA_004322005.1 Rhodanobacter sp.
GCGCTCGTGGCCGGGGTGGAGCTGGGCTGACGGAAATTTCGGTGCCCCATCACTTGTTTCAACGTTAACAATAGGTTGCACGATTTTTCGGAAATTTCTAGGGTTCCGGCTTACACCCCCCACATGGCTCGCAACGCCGGCGCGCCAAACCTTGAAATGAAACTCACGCCGGCTCGATATGCCGCAACAGCAGACGTGCGCTTTCGCGCCCCTGCCAGTCGTTGATGCCCAGCTCGTAGACCGCGCGCAGCGGCGTCGGCGGTGGCTGGCCGTGATACGCATTGAACATCACCGCATCATGCAGCATGCCGTCGCGTGGGTCGCGCAGTTGCAGGCGCAGATGGCTTTCGCCCATCACCTTCCAGCTGGCGCACTCGAACAGGTTGTCGAACAGCGGCTCGGGAAACGCCTGACCCCACGGCCCGGCGTTTCGCAGTTGCCGCGCCAGCGACAACGACAGCGCGCCGATCGGCAGTTCGCCATCCGTATACACCACCGCCTGCAGTTGTTCGGCATCGATCAGTTCGCGGGCGACGGCGTCGAATGCCGCCGCGAAACGCGGGTAGTCGCGGGCCTTCAGGCTCAGCCCGGCGGCCATCGCGTGGCCGCCGAAGCGTTCGATCAGCCCGGGATGACGCGCGTCGATCGTGGCCAGCGCGTCGCGGATATGGAAACCGGCGATCGAGCGTGCCGAGCCGCGCAGAGTGGAATCACTTGTGCGCACTTCCTGTGCGCCAGGATCAAGAAGCGGCGATCCTTCGCCGCACTCTTCATGGCTTGGGCGGGCATCCTGCCCGCGAGAGTCAAAAAGCGGCGATCCATCGCCGCACTCTTCAATGCTGGCCGGCGCAAACGCGATCACCGGACGATGCAGGCGGTCCTTCAGCTTCGATGCGACCAGGCCGATCACGCCGGCATGCCAGCCCGGCTCGTACAACGTCACGCCGACCGCGTCGATGTGCTTGGCACCGGCCGCCATCAGCTCGGCTTCGGCCACCATCGAAGCCTGCAGGTCGCGGCGCTCCCGGTTGATCGCGCTGAGCCGCTCGGCATGCGCACGCGCCTGCGCCACGTCGTCGGTGAGCAGGCACTCCACGCCCAGGCGCATGTCTTCCATGCGGCCGGCGGCATTCAGGCGCGGGCCGACCGCGAAACCCAGGTCGCCGGCGCACAGCGTCGCGACGCTGCGCTTGCCGGCCTCGACCAGCGCCGTGATGCCGGCGCACGCGCGGCCGCTGCGGATGCGCTGCAGGCCGGCCTCGACCAGCACGCGGTTGTTGAAATCCAGCGGTACCAGATCCGCCACCGTGCCCAGCGCCACCAGATCGAGCAGACAGGAAAGATCAGGTTCTGTACTTCTGCGATCATCCTGATCGCGAGAATCGAGCGATGCCTCTCCTTGTGTGCACTTCTCAACACGTGCGAACCACCCGCTCTCGCGCAGTCGGGCGCGCAAGGCCAGCAGCAGGTAGAACATCACGCCCACGCCGGCCAGCGCCTTGCTGGGAAAGGATTGATTCAATCGCGCGTCGTGCACGCAACGGTCGCAAGGCGGGCTGGCGTGCCCGCACTTTTCGCTGTTCACCAGGTTCGGGTTGACCATCGCATCGACTGCCGGCAACTGTTCGCCCGGCAGATGATGGTCGGTCACGATGACCCGGATGCCGTGCGCCTTCGCCGCCGCCACGCCGGCCACGCTGGCCACGCCGTTGTCGACGGTGACGATCAGCTGCGGTTTCGGTTGCAGCGATTCGACCAGCGCCGGACTCAGGCCATAACCGTGAATGAAGCGATTGGGCACGGCGTAACTCACCCGCCGGGCACCGAGCAGACGCAAGCCGCGCACGGCCACCGCGGTGCCGGTGGCACCGTCGCAGTCGTAATCGCCGGCGATCACGATCGTCCAGTCGTCGCGGATCGCCGCGACCAGCAGCTCGACCGCCTGCGCCATGCCGCCCAGCATCAGCGGCGACAACAGCCGCGCCAACCGGTGTTCCACCTGCGCCGGGCCCAGCACGCCGCGTGCGGCGTAGACCTGCTGCAAGACCGGATGCACCGATTCGGCCCAGCCGCCGGGCACGCCCTGGCCGACCCGGCGTCGTATCTGCAAGGTCTTCAACGCCCTGCCCCGCGCCACAGCCGCCAGCGATGCCACGGCCTGTGCCGCCAACGCTCGCCGCTGGCGAAATGCAGCTCGACCGTCTGTCGATGCATGGCTGACTGCAGGATCGGCCACCACGACGATTCGATCTCGCCGGCCGGCAGATCCTGCAGGTCGATCAGCCAGCCTGCGGTCGCTGCCGCGACTGTTTCGGCGGTACGCGGCTGCGCGGCGAGATGGGCATGGCCGGCCAGCGCGGCCAGCAGCAGATCGTCGCTGATCACCCCGCGCAGATCGCTGCGCAGCGGACCCGGCAGGCTGCCGCCGCCCCACAGCCACAGGCTGTTGACCGGCGGTTCGCCACGCGTGCGGCGCGCAGCGTTCAGCGGATGCTGGTGCAGCAGCACCTGGATCTCGTTCAGCAGGATGCGCCAGCGGCGACCTTGCGTACCCTGCGGCAGATGCTGCGACAGGTCCTCGCCCAATGCCTGTTCCGGCGCCGCGAAGCCGGGCAACTGGCTGTCCGGTGGCAGGCGCAGGTGCCAGCGATCCGGCGTGGAGATTTCCAGCTGCATGCCGGCTTCGTCGAACACTTCCCGCAACGGCTCGGCCAGCGCCAGCGCCTCGTCCATCGTCAGCCCCAGCCGGCCGCAGGCCAGCAGCCGAACGCCATTGATGTCCGGCTGCACCCAGGCGGGATCGGCCGACAACCAGATGCTGCCCTGTGCGTCACCGGCGAGGAATTGGCGGGTGAGCGCGGCAGCCGGAAGCGCGGCGTCGATGCCTGGAAAATAATCGCCCAACCCGGCCAGATAACCGGCTGGGCCATCGGCCAGGCGATCGGCACACAGCAACCACTTGCGCAGTGGATGGGCCGGCGCGACCTGTGCCAGGGCAGGCAGCCACAGTTGCAGCGACGACTCCGGCTTTGCGCCCATTCAGGCCCCCACGGCTTCCAGTTGTTCGTACAACTGCAGCCATTCCGCTTCCAGCGCTTCCTTTTCGCGGCGCAGTTCGGTCTGCCGCTGTCCCAGCTTCATCATTTCGCTGGTCGGGCCGTTGTAGGTGTCCGGATCGGCCAGGCGGGCCTCCAGGATAGCCAGTTCGGCATCGAGGCTGGCGGTGCGGGTCTCGATCCGCTTCACCCGTTGCCGCGAGGCTTTCTCGTTCTCGCGCTGGGTTGCCGCGTTGCGGCGGCGTTCCTCCGGCGGGCGTTCCTTCGGCGATCTGGCCAGCACGACCGCTGCGGCCGGCTTGTCCACGCCTGCCTTGGCCGCCTTCTTGTTGGCCGTACCGCGGGTGCGCAGCCAGCGGGCGTAATCGTCGAGGTCACCGTCGAAGCTTTCCACCACGCCATCGGCCACGCGCCAGAAACTGTCGCAGACCATGCCCAGCAGGTGGCGGTCGTGCGACACCAGCACCAGGGTGCCGTCGAAGTCGGCCAGCGCGTCGGCCAAGGCCTCGCGCATGTCCAGATCCAGATGGTTGGTCGGCTCGTCCAGCAGCAGCAGGTTCGGCTTGTCCCATGCGATCAACGCCAGCGCGAGCCGCGCCCGTTCGCCGCCGGAGAATCCGTCGACCGATTCGAACGCGCGGTCGCCGGCGAAATTCCAGGTGCCGAGGAAATCGCGCATCACCTGGGTGGCCACCCCCGGCGCCTTGGCCTGCAGGTGGTCGAGCGGACTGCTGCCCTCGTGCAGGCTTTCCACCGTGTGCTGGGCGAAGTAGCCGATCTTCAGATCCTTGTGCGCCTTGCGTTCACCGCCGAGTATCTCAAGTTCGCCGACCAGGGTCTTCACCAGGGTGGATTTGCCGGCGCCGTTGGGCCCCAGCAGGCCGATCCGCTCGCCCGCCTCCAGGCTGAAGCGCACGTCCGAAAGAACCACCACGTCCTTCTCCGCGAGGGGGAGAGGGAGCGCGGCGTAGCCGGCCACCACGTCTTCCAGCTGCAGCATCGATTCGGGCAGCCGTCCCGGCACCGGAAACTGGAAACTGAAGGCCCGTTCGGCACGCACCGCCTCGGTGCCGGCCAGCTTTTCCAGCCGCTTCATGCGCGACTGCGCCTGCTTGGCCTTGGTGGCCTTGGCCTTGAAGCGGTCGATGAAGGACTGCAGGTGCGCGCGCTCGGCCTGCTCGCGCTCGTGGCTGATCTGCTGCTGGCGCAGCTGCTCGGCGCGCAGGCGCTCGAACGCGCTGTAGTTGCCGGTATAGAGCTTCGCCTTGCCGTCGTTGAGGTGCATGGTGTGGGTGATCACACCGTCGAGGAACTCGCGGTCGTGCGAAATGATCAGCAAGGTACCCTGATAGCGCCGCAGCCATTCTTCCAGCCACAGCACCGCGTCCAGATCGAGATGATTGGTCGGTTCGTCGAGCAGCAGCAGTTCGGACGGCGCCATCAGCGCGCGGGCCAGGTTCAGGCGCACGCGCCAGCCGCCGGAAAACTCCTTCACGGCGCGTTCGTGGGTGTCGGGCATGAAACCCAGGCCGTGCATCAGGCGCCCGGCGCGGGCGCGGGCATCGTAGGCATGCAGTTCCTCGATGCGGTGATGCACGCCGGCCAGTGCCTCCATGTCGCCGCGGACCAGCGCGTCGCTTTCGGCCTGCAGCACTTCGGCCAGTTCCTGGTCGCCGCCCAGCACGTAGTCGATCGCCGCGTCGGGCAACGCCGGCGTCTCCTGCGCCACCGAGGCCAGCCGCAGCTTCGCCGGCAGATCCAGTTCGCCGGCATCCGCATCCAGCTGGCCCTGCAAGGCCGCGAACAGGCTGGATTTGCCGCAGCCGTTGCGGCCGATCACGCCCAGCCGCCAGCCGCTCTGGATCACCAGGTCGATATCGGAAAGCAGCAGGCGGCTGCCGCGGCGCAAGGCAAAATGTCGAAAGGCAATCATCGATGAACCAGCTGTCCGGATCGGGCAGGCCGTCGCCTGCAGCCGCCCATGATAGCGTCCATCGGGCTATTCTCGCTGAGTAGCGTGGTTGCGTCGCCGATGCCGAATGCCGATCCGATCGCAATCGGCGCGAACCGACATGGCGCGGCATGGGCGGTTCTGCTAAAACGAAACCGCATACAGCCTTGCATGGAGAGGGGAGTCATGGTCAAGTTCACACACAGTCTGCCGGTCATCGTGATGCTGGCTACCGCCGCGTTTGCCACGCCGCAGGTGGCTCGCGCGACTCACCCCAGCCACGGCGGGGACACCCTGCTGATCCACCGCGTGCAGCAGGAACAGCGCATGAACCTGCCCCGCCGCGGCCTGAGCATGGCCCAGGTCGAGAAGGGCTGGGGCGCCCCGCTGCGCAAACTCTCACCGCGCGGTGGGGACAGCAGGAAGCATCCCGTGATCAACCGCTGGGATTACGCGAAGTTCATCGTGTATTTCGAACGCAACCACGTGATCCATACGGTACTCAACACGCCGGCCGGCAACAACACCAACCCGGCTGCCGTCAACTGAGGTCAGCTGCGTTTCAATGACGCGGCCCGTGGTAACGCGGGCTGCGTTTTCGTGAGTGATCGCGGCGGAACCACGTCGTACACTGCGCAACCCGCGCCGGCATGGCGCAACCGATCGAACGCATCGAGATTTCTCGCATGACCGACGCCTCCTTGCGCCTGCCGGCCGAATGGGAACCGCAGGCCGCCGTGCTGATTGCCTGGCCGCATGCCGGTACCGACTGGGCCGATCGGTTGGCCAGCGTGGAAACCACCTACTTGGCGCTGGCCGCCGCCGTGACCCGCTTTCAGCGCCTGATCGTGGTGGTGGCGAACCGTGTGCTGCGGACGCACGTCGAGTCCCTGCTGGGCGATGCTGGCGTCGATCCCGCGCGTGTCCGCTTTGTCGAACTGGCTTACGACGACACCTGGTTGCGCGACTCGGGCCCAATCACGCTCAGCGCCGATGACGGCCATTTTCAGCTGACCGATTTCCGCTTCACCGGTTGGGGCGGCAAGTTCGGTGCCGCGCAGGACGACGCGCTGATCGCCGGCCTGGTGGACGCTGGCGTATTCGGCCATGCCGCGCACAAGCGCATCGACTGGGCACTGGAAGGCGGCGGCATCGAAAGCGATGGTGCGGGCACCGTGCTGACCACCTGGCGCTGCCTGGCCCAGCGCCATCCCGAACAGTCGCGCGCGGCGATGAGCGCGATCCTGCGCGACAGCCTGCATGCCGAGCGCGTACTGTGGCTCGATCATGGCTATCTCGAAGGCGACGACACCGACGCGCATATCGATACCCTCGCCCGTTTTGCGCCGGACCAGCGCATCGTGTTCCAGGCCTGCGCCGATCCGGCGGACCCGCATCACGACGAACTGCAGCGCATGGCCGGCGAACTGGCCGCGCTGCGTACCCGCGATGGCCGTCCGTACCAGTTGTACCCGTTGCCATGGCCCCAACCCATATTGGACCAGGGACGCCGCCTCGCCGCTTCCTATGCGAACTACCTGATCGTCAACGGTGCCGTGCTGGTGCCGGCCTACGGCGACTCGGCCGACGACGGGGCCGCCCGCATCATCGGCACGGCCCATCCCGGCCGCGAAGTGGTGCCGGTGCCCTGCCGCCCGTTGATCTGGCAGAACGGCAGCCTGCACTGCATCAGCATGCAGCTGCCGGCCGGCTTGGCCTGAGCTTCAGCGGCATCGGCTAAACTTGACGGCTCGCCATGGCGGCTACCGTCGAGGATTGAAGCCGATGACCCGCAAGACCCTCAAGCTCGCGCTGCTGCAGGAGACCGACCGTGGCAGCCGCGATGCCAACCTCGACGCGATCGAAGCCGGCCTGCGCGAAGCCGCGGCGGCCGGCGCGGGGCTGGTGCTGTTGCAGGAGTTGCACAACGGCCCGTATTTCTGCCAGCACGAGTCGGTCGAAGTGTTCGATCAGGCCGAGACGATTCCAGGTCCCGGCACCGCGCGCATCGGCCAACTGGCCGAAGAGCTGCAACTGGTGGTGGTCGCCTCGCTGTTCGAGCGCCGCGCCGCCGGGCTGTATCACAACACGGCGGTGGTGTTCGACCGCTCCGCGGCGATCGCCGGCAAGTACCGCAAGATGCACATCCCGGACGATCCGGCATTTTACGAAAAGTTCTACTTCACGCCCGGCGACCTCGGCTTCGCACCGATCGACACCTCGGTGGGCCGGCTCGGCGTGCTGGTGTGCTGGGACCAGTGGTATCCGGAAGCGGCGCGCCTGATGGCGCTGGCCGGCGCCGAGCTGCTGCTCTACCCCACCGCGATCGGCTGGGACCCGAACGACGAACCGGCCGAGCAGGAGCGCCAGCGCGACGCCTGGATCACCGTGCAGCGTGGCCATGCCATCGCCAACGGGCTGCCGCTGCTGGCCTGCAACCGCACCGGCCACGAGGCCGATCCGTCGGGCGTGGGCGCAGGCATCCAGTTCTGGGGCAGCAGCTTCGTGGCCGGACCGCAAGGCGAGCTGCTGGCCCAGGCCCCAATTGATGCACGCGCCTTGCTGCTGGCCGAGGTCGATCTGAACCGCAGCGAACGCGTGCGGCGCATCTGGCCGTTCCTGCGCGACCGCCGCATCGATGCCTATGGCGACCTGCTGCGGCGCTTTCGTGACTGAGCCGCTCGCAGGCCGGGCAAGCCGCAGCTTGTTCCGCGTGACCATCACCCCCATGCTGGGTACTACCCCGACGACCGATACGTTGATCGCATGAGTTTTCCCGAAACCGAGCTTGCCCTGTTGCCCGCCTTGCAGGGCCAGCCGATCGAACGTGTCCAGCGCGACGGTGTGGAATATGTTCTGCTTGGCACCGCACATGTCTCGCGCCTCAGCGTGGCGGCGGTGGACGCGCTGCTGGCGCACGAGCACTTCGATGCGGTGGCGGTCGAATTGTGCGAAAGCCGTGCGTTGGGCATGCGCGACCCCGAAGCGCTCAAGCAGATGGACCTGTTCAAGGTGATCCGCCAGGGCAAGGCCGGCATGGTCGCCGCCAGCCTGATTCTTTCGGCCTTCCAGAAGCGCCTGGCCGAGCAGTCCGGCATCGAGCCCGGTGCCGAGATGAAGGCGGCGATGAACGGTGCCGAACAGCGTGGCCTGCCGGTCTGGCTGGTCGATCGAGAGGTCGGCACCACGCTCAAGCGCGCCTGGCGCAGCGTCGGTTTCTGGCAACGCTTCGGCCTGCTCGGTGGCCTGCTGGCCAGCGTGTTCGAGCGCGAGGACATCGAACCGGCCGAGATCGAAAGACTGAAACAGGCCGACCTGCTGGAAAGCGCCTTCAGCGAATTCGCCAGCGGATCGAAACCGCTCTACCAGAGCCTGATCGGTGAACGCGATGCCTTCATGGCCGCGCGCCTGCGCGAGGAATCAGCACGTTCCCCGACGACCGAACCACGTCGCGTGCTGGTGGTGATCGGTGCCGGCCACCTCAAGGGTCTGGTCGAACTGCTGCGTGAACAGCAGGACGATCCGGCCAGCCTGCTGGCCGGGCTGGACAGCCTGCCGCCCAAGGTACGCTGGCCGAAGTGGCTGGCGGCAGCGCTGGTGCTGCTGGTCTTTGCGGCGATCGCCTATGCCTTCCACCGCAACACCGCACTCGGTACCCAGGCGCTGCTCGACTGGGTATTGTTCACCGGCGGTTTCGCCGCGCTGGGCGCACTGGCCGCCGGCGCCCATCCATTCAGTATCATCGCCGCGTTCATCGCCGCACCGATCAAGCCGTTTCGCCCCGGCATCCCGGCCGGCGGCATCAGCGCGATGGCCGAAGCCTGGGTGCGCCGCCCGCGGGTTGCCGATTTCGAAACCCTGCGCGACGACATCGCGCACTGGAGCGGCTGGTGGAAGAACCGGGTCGCCCGCACCCTGCTGAATTTCTTCCTGGTCAGCACGGGCACCATCATCGGCGAGTACACCGCCGGCATCCATATCCTGCACAGCCTGTTCTGAGCAAATGGCTCCAGCCAGCCTTTGACGTCACGCATGCTACGATTCGCGCTGCTCGCAGGCGTATTCGCAACACTCTCCGATACACGCTGCCTGGGTGGCGAAACTGGTAGACGCAAGGGACTTAAAATCTCTCTTGTCAATTCTTTTTTCAATGAATACGTAGGTCACAAAGCTAGATGCAGCGGAGTTTCCCGGCCTTCGAGCAAGCGTTCCAAATCGACTCGCCTAAGTCCCAGGTGTCACCTAGGAGCCAAGCGATCGGTACAGTTGAAGCAGGCCCGGCCCCCCGGGCGAACATCGGCTCGGCAACGAGTCAAACCAGCCCGAGTGGTGAAACTGGTAGACACAAGGGACTTAAAGCAATTTGAGCCCTCCGGGGGAAACCCTGGAGGTGACGCCCGTCAAATTCGGTGAAAGCCCTGGACGCCATAGGCATCTGAGCCAACGCCGAGCCAAGCCCCCGAAAAAAATTCGGAGGAAGGTGTAGAGAGCAGACGGCGGGCACCTAAAGCCCACAAGGCCATGGTGAAGGCGTGCTCCAGACCACGAACAGCGTTCGCGCTGGCGGCGAAAGCCGAAGTGGGAAGAAAATCCCTCGACCTCACGGTCATGCCGGTTCGATTCCGGCCTCGGGCACCATTCATCGTCGCTCCTCACCAGGGCGGCTTTTTCATGAGCTCTTTTTCCGAAACGGGCAGACGGGCTTACCCGTACGGCGTGAGCTCAGGATGTTGGTGGGACGGGTGCCGAGACCCGCGCTGTAAGGCTATTCCGCACCTTTACGTGCCCATCATCGGGATGGACCAAAAAAAGTTCTTCTGGCCAGCCTCAGGTGCCTGGGGCCGACGAAGAAGGCCTTAGCACCCTCTGGCGGGCAGGCGGCACGCACCACTCGCCACGATCATCAGCAGGGTGTGGGTACGATCGATTCTGTAGAAAAGTGAATTGGAATTTTCGTTGTAGCGCTGAGAAATTGTCTCCGGCACCTTTTTCTGGGCGCGTCAACTAAGGTCAGGACCCATCATGAGCCTCTGCGCTGGCATGAGGCTTTGCGGTCGCCTTCTTCATCTCCCGCCAGATGCGGTACTGCCCGGTCTTGTCAGGACTCGGATCTTCATATCCCTGTAGCCAGAAGCGGAACCAGTCGACGTTACGCTCGTACACCGCCAGCTTGTGTCTAGGCTGAAACTTGATGTGGGTCTCGTCCGGGAACACGTAAATATCCGCTTGGTGTCTGCGCACCAGCGGTAGCGCATAGTCCAGCGTCATTCTGTATTCCTGCTCAGGCAGCTGGAACAGGATCGGTGCCTTGATCCTGTCGAGCTGATACGCGGGCGAGATTTCCCTCCACCGCTTCAGTGTTTCATCTGGCGCGCCAAGGTGCCACAGTTTCCGAAGGTTGGAACGGAAGGCGTCCCGCAGGCTGTTGAACAGGTAATAGGTCGGCGTCACCGAGATGCCACTGACGGACGCGGCAGTCACCACATCCGAATGTGCCAGCGTCCACAACGTCACCTCGCTGCCATAGCTGAGCCCGCCCATGCCAACACGGGTTCGATCGATGCGCCCTTCAGCGGACAGGAGCTTCACGACGCTATCGACGGCCGCGCGTCCCTGGTCATAATTGGCAACGACGTCAAGCCGAAGCTCGGCCGGAATTGCATTGATGCACAGCGCCGAGATGCCATCCTCGGCCAGGGTGGCAAGCGGCCATTCGTCACCCAGCCCGCCGCGTAGAAAGCCATCGCAGGTGTAGAACGTCACGAACAACGGCGGCGGATGGCCGGCGCTCGCTCCGCGTGCCTCGAATAACTGGCCAGTGAACTCCTGCCCCTGCGCGTCCTTCCAGCGGATCAGTCTTGCCGGCACCGTGGCTGCGATATCTGCCTCCAGCTTCTTGTTCGGCTCGAACAGTATCCGTCGTTGGCCATTGGCCAGATCGATTGCTTCAAGGCGTGGCGGTCGATCGGCCTCGGCTGCAACGCACACCAGCGTGCCGGATGACAGCGCGAAGGTAGTATCCCAATAGCGCTGGCTTCCGCTGCAAAGTCCGTCGGAAAGCACGATCGGCCGCACCGTACCCGTGACGACGTTCCATGCGTAGATCAACTGCGCACGCCCCTTGTGAAAATCCATGACCGTGAACAGGACCTCATCGCTCCCGGGCCGCCACTGGATATCCGTGATGTACCTGTCGTGACACAGCTTGGCCATACAGCGAACCGGATGCGAAGCGTGCCTGTCCGGCAGCATGGCCAGCTCGACGTACCGGCTCATCAGCAGCCCCTTCTCCTTCTTTCCAGGCATCAGCACCGCGATGCGTCCATCGCCCGGACTCTGGGCGATCTTGGTCGGCGACGCCGGGAGATCCGGCGAAAGATCGGCCGCCTTTAGCGGGTGCGCCGGCAGTTCCGATGCAGACAGGTCCCGGGTTGTCATCGTTGCCAGGTCGACAGCCTTCCAACGGTTCGGTACCTTCGCCAGCAATGGCCCGGTCGAGAACCAATCCCCCAGGAACCGCTGCGTGGTCGGTCGCCCATCGATCTTGCTCGACCGGAACAGCCCGGCAGCAATATCCACCGTGTCGTCGATGCGCACGCCACGGTCGTACTCGGACTCTTCTGCGGCAATAACTTCTTCCCGTGTCGCGCCGACGCTGTACATCAGCGTTTGGCCATTACCGCTCAGCGTGAAATCCCGCACGTCCGCCGGATCCGACGTCACTGCGTGAGCCCCAGAGCCATCCGTTGCCGCACGCCAAACGGAGACGCGGCCATTGAGGCGGGCGCGATAGTAGATCCACTTTCCATCCGGCGACCAGATGGCCGGCGATGGCAGCGCGAGTCCGGTGACGTACTCGCGCAACGGCGCGCCTCCATCCGCTACACGGAGCGGCGGAGATTTCCCATCCAAGGCTTGTACGTACCACCTGGTGTCGTACGTGTTGCGTGCGATCGATGCTTGCTCTGTCCGGAACGCTACGTATCGCCCGTCGGGCGAGATCACCGGATTGCCCAGGTCGGTCACCTCCAGCAGGCGCCGCGGCGAGACCGTTTCCGCGGGCGACGTCGTGGCGACAGCCACGCCCAACACCAGCGCAAGCGCCGAAATCCAACGCGTGTGGCGCTTCCTGGCCGATGGATCCGAACGCACGCGTGCCATCACGGCCGCCCACGGGGCCGGTCGAAGAAGAAGTTTCATGGCCCCCTCCCCTACCAGCGCTTGGAGACCGAGACGCTGACGAAGCGTCCGATCGCCGAGTAGTTGGTGGCGTCGTACGGCACGTACGTCGCGACCGCCGCGGTATAAAGCGGAGGCGCGCGATTCAGCAGGTTCTGCACCGACAACCCGAACGTCATCCCCGAGAAAGCGCCAGCATGCTCCCCGACGTCGTAGTTCAACGTAGTGTCTATGGTGGTGAACGACGCGGTCCTCTCCGTCACCGCCGTGAGGCGGTTGGTTACCCCGCTGGTGTAGTTGACGAAGCCCGATGCACTGAAGCCGCCGGAAGTCCATACCGCACCGACGCGACCCTTGAGCCTGGCCGGATTGAAGACAGTACCGGCGAGTGCGTACTCAGGCTGGCCAGCGCTGGTGGTCTGCGAACTGTCGAGCCAACTGGCCGATCCGCGCACCGTCAGCTGACTGTCGCCAAGATCGAAGCGGTACGAACCCGACAAATCAAAACCCTTGATTCGCTGCCGCGCCGCGTTCACGTACTGGTCGCGGATGATCGCCACCACCTTGCCTGGGTCATAGGCGGCGCCGGACAGGTTGTAGAAGGCGCTGTCGTAGACCGCGAGAAGACCCTGTATCTGCGCGGGCGTCGGCGACTGATCCACGAAATCCACATAAGCCGGGTTGCTCAGCGCCTGCAGGTAGTTGACCGGTTCGACCACCCGATCGGTGTAGTCGATGTCGAACCGGGTCAGCTCGGCCTCCAGGTCCGGCAGCGCTTCTGGATGGAAGGCCAACGAAGTCGCCCAGGTTCGTGCCCGCTCGGCATGCAAGTCGGCGTTGCCGCCATAGGACATCAGTACGGTGGCATCGGCGGGACTGCCGCTCGCGCCCACCGCAGAAGCACTCCACAGAAAGGCTATCCTGTTCTGGTATCGCTGCAGCAGCGTCGGTGCCTTGAACGACTTTCCCCAGGAAGTCTTGAGCGTGAAGTCGGCGGTGGGGTCGTAGATCACCCCGAACTTCGGTGTGGTCACCCGGCCAAAGCTGTCGTAATCCTCGCCGCGCACCGCAGCGCTGAATTCCAGGCGATGGACTCCCGACAAATCTGAGTTAGGCGAGACCAACGGAACATTGAGCTCCGCGTAGGCGAACCGGGCCCGTTCGTCGCCGCCATAGCGACTGCCGGAAACGTAAGGCACGTAGAGGAACTGATCCTTCCTCGCCCCAGCTCCGACGGCCAAGCGTGCATCCCCTCCCCCGACGGAGAACAGCGGGCCCTCGGCACCGATCTCCCAGGAGCGGCTTTTGTTGCAATAGCAAGTGCGGGTGACCAGGCTGCTTCCCGCCGCCGACACGAGATGGCGCGCATCGACGTTTTCGTCCTTGCCGTACGCCCCGCCCAAGGTGAGGGACCAGTCATTACGAAGGGAGAACGCGATGCTGGGCGACACCAGTGTGATCGACGTCTCCGGGCTGTAGCGGTAGTAGGAACCGGTCTGACTGGCGTACCGCGTCATGTCGCGCTCGGTCCTGAGCGCGTCAAGTCGCAGTTCGGCCACAGCGCCCATCGACTGGTGCACGCTGACAAGGCCGCTGCGCGAATCGCTGGCGCCATAGATCGTGTACGGCTCGACCAGATGCCGGGTGTAGCTGCGCTGGCGTGCATAGATGGGATCGACATCGACATCCTTGAAGGTCGCGATCAGTCCACCGCTCGCCCAGGTGGTGCCGGCGGTCGCGGTGTATTCGCGCGTCGCCAAGCCGCCATCGGTCGCGCCACCGTAGCGAGCGCCCAAAGCCACCCCGTCATAGTCAGACTTCAGGATCACGTTGGCCACGCCGCCCACCGCATCCGAGCCGTATACCGCCGACGCGCCGTCCGGAATGATCTCCAGGCGCTCGACCGCCTCCACCGGGATGGCGCTGATGTCCACGGCCTGGGAAAACCCGTCATAGGCCAGGCGGCGTCCGTTGAGCAGCGTCAACGATGCGTCGGCGCCCAACCCGCGAAGGTTCAACGCGGAGCCACCGGTGAGATCCTGGTTGCCGACGCCGCTGGCAACCCCGATCACGCCCGGATTCTGTCCGCCATTGAAGTTCTGCGGAACACTGCGAATCACCTGGCCGAGATCGGTAAAGCCTTCCTGCTTGATCTGCTCGCTGCCGATCGTGATGACCGGTGATGGCGTGGTACCACCGCGGATACGCGTGCCGGTGACGGTGACACTTTGCAACGTGATCGGCTCAGGCTTCTGCCCGGATTTCTCCATCTGCTTGCGCAGAGACGCAGCAGGTTTTGCCCGGGCTGGTTTTGCGGCCTTGCTGGACTGCCTGATCACGACCGTGGTGTCGTTGACGAAACCCCACTCCAATCCGCTGCTCGTCAGGAGTTTCTGCAACGCTTCACGCCATGTCTGCTGACCGCTGACCGCCGGCGCCGTCTTGCCGCGCACCAGCTCCGACGGATAGATGATCTGCACCTTGCTCTGGCTGGCGAGTTGATCCAGCGCATTGGCCAGATCGCCTGCGGAAATGGCGTAGACCTGCGGTGCATCGTTGCGCTGCGCCCACGCCGGCGCGGTACAAGTCACCAGCGCCAGCAACAGCGCGCTGCACAACGTATGGCGCATCGGTGCCGAACGCTGCCCGCCAACGGTTCCCTTCCATGCCTTCATCGAATCTCCCCCGTATCAGGTTATGGTGTGCGCCCGCTCTGATGCGTCGGGCGTGCCGGACTCCTGACCTGCTGATGCGCGCGGAGATGAAATCCCTACCTATGCCGGAAAGCGATCTACTTGTGCCGGAGCACAATCTCGCCCGGCGTGCGGCGGTCGATGCGGATGGGCCAGCCGTATTCCAGCGACAACAGGAACGAGTGCTGGTCGCTGGCTTTGAAACTGCCACTGATTGGCAACGTGCCCAGACTGGGATCGCCTAGGCGCAAGGGGACGCTGCTGTAGCGATTCATTTCCGCCACCAGGCGTGCCAGTGGCCATTCCCGCACGACCAGCATGCCTTCGGTCCAGCCACGGGCTCTGGCCAGTTCGGTATCCGCCAGACGCTCCGGCGTACCAAGACGGCCATCAGACTGGATGGCCACGCGTTCACCGGCTCGAAGCGTCACCTGCTCGAGGCTGCCCTGCGTCGCGTCACCGGCTACCACGACCTGCCCTTCCAGCAAGGTGACTGTGTCGACACCGCCTGCCACCCGCACTTGGAACTGCGTGCCGGTAGCGGTGACGGTGCCGCCGCCGACGTGCACGACGAACGGCCGTGTCGTGTCATGGTGCACTTGGAATTCGGCCTGTCCTTGCAGCAACGTCAGCTGGCGCTCGCGCTTGCCGTACTGCACTTGCAGGTCGCTGTTCGTGTCCAGCACGACATGGGAGCCGTCATCCAAAGCCAGCGTACGCTGCTCGCCCGTCGCGGTGGCGTATGCGACCGCCGGCACGTTTCCCGACTTTTGCCACACGTAGTAGCCAACGCCGATCGCCAACACGAGGCAGGCGGCCATCGCCAACGCCGGCGTTGCACGCTGTCGCCATGAGCGCTCGGGTGGCAAACGACGCGCCTGGTGCAGGAGGTGCTCCAGGCTCGGATCGGTGCCAAGCGAGGCGCTGCGCTGCCAGAGCTCCTCCACCACGCGATAGGCGACGTCGTGCGCCGGCTCGGCAATGCGCCAGTGCTCGAAGGCCTCGCGCTCATCAACACTGCAGTCGCTCGACTGCAGACGCAGAAACCAATGCTGCGCGGCCCTGCGGACCTCGGGTGGGATGTTGCCGCTGGTCATCGGACTTCGTCCATGCGGGTGTTCATGTAGATGCACCGGAATCCCAAACCCCTGCCTTGTCGCACAACGCGGCCAGTGCTGTGGCCAAGTGTTTTTCGACGGTCTTCACGGAAATACCGCACCGGCGCGCGACTTCACCCTGGCTCAAGCCATCGATCCGCACCAGCACGAACACCTGCCGGCAGCGCGGCGGCAGCGACAGCATGGCCTGGCGCAGCCAGGCCTGCTCCTGCGCACGCTGGATCGTCACGTCGAGTGGCGGCGCCGGATCCGGCAGCTCGATCGTTTCCACCTGCACGTTCTGCTTGTCCCGATGCGACTGGCTACGCCGGTACTGCTCATTGAGCAGGTTGCGGGCGATGCGGTAGAGCAGCGGTCGCCATGCCTCGGCCGGCTCCGTATCGCGATAGCGCAGCAGCCGCGTCAGGCTCTCCTGCGCGATGTCGCGAGCTTCTTCCTCGCCGGTGCGCAGGCGCAGGAAATGCAGCAAGCTCGCATAGTGCTGGCGCAAGAACGCCTCGAATCCCTGCTCGTCGTTGCACGACGCCTCGGCGGTGGAGCTCCGCGATAATTCCAGCATGCCTTCTTGTCCGTGGGTCATCTGCGAGTTTTGTGACCGCCGTGTGACATCCGAATCTTTGATCCATCGACACCCGTTTGCAACGAAATTTTTAATGGATGGCGGGTGCAAAGCCAATGGCCATCCCTATGCTGATGCATCAGCGATGAAAATCCCTACCTCGGCTTCCTGGCGACAGCAATATTCGGCATTTAGTCCCCGGCCAGCCGAGGCTCCTGCAATGGCGCGCGGCTCAACGCGTGATACCGCGACTGCGCGCCAGTTCCCAGGACACATGATTTCCGCGAACCACGGCGCTGACTGATCGGCCAATTCGCTGTCTGATCAGCGGCTTCCACGGCACCAGACTGAATCCGATGCCGTCATCCAGCATGGCGAAGCGGCCGCTGGCGAGCAGCACGCTGCGTCGATAAACACCGCTGACGCGTCCGCCATCTGTCGCCGGACAATGCACCAACCCAGTCCCCTTGGCGATTTCCTTCGCTGCCACCGCGATGTCCCGCTCGCGCAGTGTCGCTAACAGATTGCTTGCCAGGGTCACGCGCTGCCCACGTCGCCCGGCCAACCCCTGTTCCACCAGAAAATCCACCCTTTTTTGCAACGCTTCACGCACCTCGCCGCCGAAGCCACGGTCGCCGACGTCCATGGCACCACCGATCAGCTGCCGATCCAGCCACGTAGCACCGATCGCTCGCACCTGCCTGACAATCGACAGGTGCGAGTGCAGAGTTACCGACATACCGCCCAGCCTTTTGGCGTCATACTCCCGGCCCCGGTCCGGCAAGTCCGCCGGCACCCGCCAGGCGCCCTCGGCCATGCGCTCCACGAGCCCGGCCCGGCGCAAGGCCTCCAGCCGGCGAATGTGGGCCTGCACGACTTCGCTCGGCTCGCGCCCTGACCTAGCCTGTGCGCTGGCAATGGCCAGATGGTAATCGGTGCGGTAGGTACCGTTGGCCGCCAGCGCGACGATGTTCCGGTCCACCGCGCGGGTTCCGGTTGAAGCTCGCGCTTCGACTACGCCATCGATCGGGTAGTGCTGCAGTTCCGCCTTCACGGGCAAGACAATGTAATGCGCCTTACCGTCGATGCCGTCCATGATCAGGTAGCCCAGGTCGTGCCATTCGTCGGCCAACCCCTTGCCCGCCACGCGCCCGATGACAGGCGGAGCACCGCCTCCGGGTGCGGACAGCACCAGCTCGCGCGACATGCCGCGCATCGCCCGCTGCATCGTGCGCACGATGTCGCCGCGCTCGCCCAATGTGCGCAACACCGGCTCGGCATCCGGCCGCAACGTCCATTCGCCAGTTGCCTGCGGATTGGCCAACCCCATGCGTTCAAGCTGCTGCAGGCGGCCGATCAACAGCGTGCGGCGGTGATCCCGCGACAACCGTTCGAGACGAATCGTTCCGGCCTGCGCCTCGCGTTGCAGCGCGCGATCCAGGTTTGTCCAGCGCTCCTGGGTCACTTCGTATTGAAGGCCCTGCTGGATCTCTCGCTCTGTGCGCGGCCCGAGCCATTCGGTGGCCAGCCCGGCCGCGCGTTCACGCATGCCGTGGGCGATGTAGTCACCCGATAGGATGAGGTCCTTGCCGGTATCGTCCTTGCCACGCAGGACGATGTGCGTGTGCGGGTTGTCAGTGTTCCTGGCTTGGCGTCACTCATCGTAACGGGAACACCCGCACCGAGGACTCCCTTCATCCGGATCCGATGGATACAGCCTAGCCAGACGGGGTTCGTTGACCAATGGCGGGGCCGCACTGCCGCGCGATCGACCACGACACGCCGGCGCCATGCACAGTCGCGGCCAGCTGCTGTCCCAGCCGCGACTTGATGCCGTACTGGTGATCTCAAACGGGAGCATGGGGCAGACGCAACCGAATGCCGGCATTCTCCGCCTCGTTCGCATCCATGAAGGCATGGCTCCGCTCCAAGGCAGTACGCGTGCTCTCCAGATCGGCCCACCGAGTGCCGGCAACCCACCGCTGCGCGAAATCCAGCATACGCACCAGCGGTTCGGCGTTGCGCGTTTGCGACAGCGCTTTGAGCGCGCTGAGGTAGTTGGCCCGGTAGACGGTCGGCACCAGGATTCGCTCCTCGCCTGCCGCAACCAGTTCCGCGTTGGTCATGATCCTCGCGATACGTCCGTTGCCGTCGGCAAACGGATGCACCTCGGAAACGAGGAACATGATGTAGACCGCTCGGGCGAAAGCCGTCTCCAGACTACGGTACAGGTCGAACCCTTGCCGCAGCGTGCCTTCCACGTGCCCGGGATCGACGAAGACGGTCTGGCCGGCGCGATTGGCATCGCGCTTGAACGTTCCCGGTCCCTTGTCCGGCCGCGCGGCCATGAGCATGGCATGCCGCCGCCTAAGGAGATCCAACAGTTCATCCGCATCGGCAGGGGTCCTCGCCATTTCGATGGGATCGGAAACCAATCGCCAGGTACCGAGGATGTCGTGCGCATCGGCAGGCCGGTCGCGAGGGACCACCTGACGGAAGACGATGGCGGCCGCCTCCTCCACCTCAAATTCGGTGCCTTCGATGAAGTTCGAGAAATACGCCTCGAAGAAAGCCAATGTGCTCCGCGCTTCGACGTTCCGTTCCCGGACCGGGCGTGCAACGGGTGCAACGGCGCGCAGTTCCCTGTACAGGATCTCGAACAGGTGCAGGCGGTCAGGATCGTAAGGCGTGCCCGCACGCCGCGCGCGTGCCCGGGCGCTGGCCAGATCGTCCTCGCGAGTGCCTAGCAGCGCGCCGACCAAGCGGTCGAAAGTCTCGAACTCAGCTTCGCGCCCGATCCGAGGAGCGACCTGCCGTGCCTCATCGCGCAGACGGTTGAGTGCCTCAGTGCCGTTGCGTCGGACGAGGTCGTCCAGCCGATGTTCGATCTGTTCGCGGCCGAGCGTCCGCCGGACGCCGCCCTTGCTCTGCCGCGAGGGTGCCAGGTTGTCGAGGAACGCGCGTGCCGTCGAGCTGATGAACAGGCCGCCAATGAACGGCCGGTCCTCCGGCTGCGCCTCCGGCCCCTTGCGGGTGCGGATGACGATGCCAGGCAGCGCGATGTCGCGTGTACGGTCGGAGATCACGAAGATCGAACCGTCGGACGCGGGGACGTTCTCCAAGGCGGTGCGATCGACGACCAGCGCGCCGGGTACGTATGCGGCGATCAACGGCCAGAGGTGTCGTCGGACAACCAGTTCCGGCGGATCGATCAGGTTCTTGGTATAGAGTTTCGGGCCGATCCGCTGCAGCGCGCCCTTCGCAGCCGCGCGCGACACTGCGCTCGACTGGGCCGTGGTCGAGAGGAAAACTTCCGGCAGCGTGTCCAGCCAATTTTTCGCCATTTAAGGCCTCCGCAGAGGGCCCTTATAGCAAGAAAATGTCGATTAAAACAAGAAAAATGACAAGATTTGCAGATTAACGTCCATCACATACAAAGGCGAGACGACTCCCCGAGGGGTTCCGTAGCGCTGAAGCTGACAGACAGGGCCGACATAGAAGTGACCCGGAGCGCCCATAGGATGACCTCATTGCTGCTGGCGAAATGCGCATACGTGCCATCGAGCGTCATTGGTACGAGCACCGTGCGAAGCACAAAGCAGCGTTAATCGAGGCCGACCGGGAGCGTCGAGAAGAAGCAGTTCGTAGGGAGCACGAACGCCAGCATCGACTTGAGAACGCGCGTATCGAGAAACTGCATCAAGAAGCGATGTCGCTACGCCTCGCCGACGACATTCGCCGATACGTGGCCGCAGTCAACGAATGCAATGCCACTTCATCCAACCCCGTGTCGCCTGCGCAGATGGACGACTGGTCACGCTGGGCGCTTGCACAGGCCGAACGGATCGATCCCGTGGGGACTGGCGCCTTTCTGCTGCCGCTACCTGAGGAAGAAATGGAAGATGAAGAGAAGGACGAATCCAGATCAAGCATACACACACCACCTTCGGATTCCGTCGAGATCCCACCGGCGTGGCACCCAAACCGCTGGTATACGCGATGACGTACACACTTTGACGAGCTATCTATCGGCAGTTCCTGACTGCGGTTTCAGAAGAGACTCCGTGGTATAGAAGCGAGTACAACAAGATACTCAGACCTAACCTTTGATAATATATTCAACATCTTATGTATGCCCTTAGGTTCCTCTCCTGGGCACAGATCTTGGCCGGTGCCTAGGCGAGTGCTGCTTCCGAGCAGCGACGCAAAAGTCTCTGTGTGCTTCAGATGATGGCCTGCAATCCCTTGTCGGCAATGACGTTGAGCAGCTTGAGCGCCGGCCCGGCAGGTTGAGTATCGCCCCGCTCCCATTTGCGCACGGTCGAAGCGGTAGTGTGCAGGTGGTGCGCAAACACTGGCTGACTGAACTTCAGCTTCTCTCGCAGGTGCTTGATGTCCTCGGCGCTGAACTCCCGCACCGGGGGCGGGCAAATCGCGTCGAACTCGCGCATCGTCACCTTGCTGATCGCGCCCACTTGATGGAGCGCGGCCAGGTCGTCACGCAGCGATTCAATGATCTTGCTCACAATGCACCTCCACTAACACGCCCGACTGCAAGGCTTTCGACAAGGCTTCCGCAGACAGATCCAGGAACACCTTGCCGGCGTATTGCAGCGCCTTCTTCTCGCCCTGCGTGATGTTCGCCTTGTCGTTCTTCGGGAACCCGTGCAGGAACACATAGCGGTTGCCGATGCGGGCCGACAGCAGTGTGCGATAGCCCCCGCTCTTGCCACCACCGGAACGCGCCACCCTCTTCTTGTAGAGGAAGCCGCCCAGATCCGCATCAATCAAACCGCTTTCCATCTCCTTGACCGCCTTGCACAAAACGGCATCGGACAGCTTGTCGCCCGCCTGCCACCGCGCAAAGTCCTTTCGTTTCAGGATCCGCATCACCTTTACCTCCGAACTATACCCGAAACGGGCATAGTTTTCCATGCCTCGATGCAACACCCTCGCGGCAGGGTCTGCTGGCCAGATTGTCGTGACACCGATACAGCATTCGGGCCGGTGCGCCGGCACTCTGCCGGCAAGTCATGCAACCTTCTCTTCCGCATCGCGTGCGCCGACAATAGACTTGCGACGGTTCGCCACCAGCTCGGCGGCCTTGCGCACCGGATCATCTTCGGTGTGGACGTAGCGCATGAACATCACCACGGTCTTGTGCGCTGTCAGAACCATGCCGACCTTGACCGGGATGCCGGAGTTGGCGATGTCGGTGGCCGCGCGGTGGCGGATACCATGAGTACCGACCCTCGGTACACCGGCCCGGTCGAGGAAGCGCCGCCACGCCTGGTCGTAGGAACCGGGACTCAACGGCTTGCGGTGATCCCTGATCGCGGGGCAGACATAAGGCGAGTCGCCATAGTGCGGCGCATTCGACAGCAGCCGTCGTGCTTCCTCGCTCATGGGCTTGGACATATCGCCGGTCTTGCTGTCCGGCCAGACCACCCGGCGATTGGGCGTGTCCAGCCAATCCCATTCCAGCAGCAGAATCTCCGACATGCGGGCCGCGAATTCGAACTGCAGCCGGACGGCCAGCAGGTAGATGGGATGCTCCAGGCGTTCGGCTTCAGCTCGCTCCAAATAGGCAAACAGGCTGACCATCTGCTCGTCGGTGATGAGGCGGGTCGAGCCTCTCTCCGGGTACTTGGGCACGTGGCGACAGGGATTCGAGCCATCGGGTCGGTAACCCCAAAGCTCAGCCAGGTTGAACATCTTGCGGACGCAGCACAGCACCCGGTTGGCCTGCGTGGGTGACTTCTCCAGGCGCTTCATCAGCGCGGTGATGTCCTGGCGCGTGACCTCGTGAACCTTCTTGCTGCCGAAGGCCGGGACGATGTAGCTGTCGATATGGTACTGGTAGGTCCTTTGCGTGCTCGGCTTGTTGTGCGGCCTGGAGTGGTCTTCCATGAACCGGCCGCAAAGCTCCTTGACCGTCGGCGCCTTGCGCGCCTCGGCCTTGTCGCGGCCGGGGTCGCTGCCGCGCCGGACGTCGGCCAGCCAGTCCTGCGCCAGCGATCGTGCCTGTTCCACCGTCAATTCGCCGGACCGTCCGAGCGATGGCTTCCGGCGCACGCCGGCATTCGTGCGATATTGCACCATGAAAACCTTCCCGCCGGCTGGTGTAACCTTGCACAGAAAGCCCGGAACAAGGGTGTCCCGGAGTTCGACGTCTTGCGACTGCGGTCGTGCCGCATCGACGACGGTCTTCGTCAGCTTGGTCTTTGCCATGAGGAGCTCCTGAAAATCCCCGATTTCCAGGAGCCGGCCAGGAGCCAGGCGAAAGGGAACCGAGGCGGTCTGCATCGCGCACCGGCATATCATCCAAGGCGTTGACCTGAGCGGAAACCAGCTACAGCAAGCTATATCCAAGCCGAGAGGTGTCCGGTGCAGGATTCATCCTCCCGCTTAAAATCCCTCCTCAGCAATGAGATGCAGGTTCGATTCCCGCCCAAGGCACCATTTTAATCAAATGGTTATCGTGTTTTATTAATGTTTTTTATCGCATCTGGCTCGGCCCGCCCGCCGGCGGCCTCCACCGATCCTTGTCCGCAGAGCAGGTGCCTGTCAGCTCCAGACTGGTGGGCCTGCCGGGTGCGTATTCCGGCAAGCACGCCAACCGGGTGCGCCAAACGAAAAGACCCCCGCCGAAGCGAGGGTCTTTTCGGCACAGCCGTGTGGCTGGCTCAGGCCAATTTTTTCTTCGGCGCGGCCTTCCTGGCGGCAACCGGCTTGGTCACGGTCGGTTTTGCGCCGGCGACGGCTGGCGCAACGACAGCATGCACACGGGTATTGCCGTAGCTGCCGCGATAGATCTTGCCACGACGGGTCTTGCGATCGCCCTTACCCATGGGAACTCCTTGAGATTTGTCGGATATACGGCCTGCCATCATAGCAGCGTACGTGCTGGCCGCCATAGTCGGTCAGTCCAGGCTGTTCGCGAGTAGTCAGCTGCTCGCCTCCCATTGCCGCATTGCCGAGCTTGTTCGTTACTATCCACGGAACAAGTGCAATGGCGTGGGCAGCATGGCAAGGATGTGGATGGTACGTGGTGAGAGCGGACGCCCAAGGCGACCGGCTGGCAGGTTAGCGGAACGGAAGCAACAGTAACTGGCACGGTAGACTGTGGTGTGCCACACTGAACTTCGGTTGGCACGGTGGTTGGCGACATGACAAGCAATCCTTCAAGCAACGAAGTTCAGATCGGCGCGCAAGGTCGGCTGGTCATCCCCGCTGCCCTGCGCAAGGCCCTGCACCTGGAACCGGGGGATCGGCTGATCGCCCGGCAGGAGGGCGAAACGCTGGTGCTGGAGCGGCGCGGGGCGATCGCGAAACGGCTCCAGGACCGGTTTCGCCACATTCCGCAAAAGGTCAGCCTGGTGGATGAACTGATCGCGGAGCGGCGCGCTGAGGCGGCGAAAGAGGCTGCGGCGTAGTGGCGCTGGTCCTCGACGCGTCGAGTTTGCTGGCTTTTCTGCACGACGAGCCAGGGGCCGACCAGGTCTGGTCGGCATTGTCGGGCGCCATGGTTTGCGCCGTGAACTGGTCGGAGGTCGTGCAAAAATCCCTGCGACGCCAAGCCGACATCACAGGCATGCGGCAGGAGTTTGCGGAGGCCGGTGTCGTCTTCGTGCCGTTTACGGCGGAACAGGCCGAGATCGCCGCCCTCTTGTGGGACAAGACGCGCGCCTTCGGACTGTCGCTGGCCGATCGCGCCTGTCTGGCACTGGCCATGGAACGCCAACTGCCCATTCTTACTGCGGACCGAGCCTGGTCCGGACTAAGTTTGGATCTGGACATCCAGTTCATCCGCTGAGAGGTACCCATGCCCAAGAGCACCTCCGAAGCCGCCTTTGAAACCACCCGGCCCACAGCCTCAACCCGAAGCTGGAGGCGCGCTATCAGGCCAACCGTCTCGGGCTCATGTTCCGTGAGCTGTCTGATGCTTCAGGGTGGAGGCACTTGATGCAAGCTCCTCCACCTGATGAAGCCATAGTCACCGATGTCCATGACCGGCACAGTCCGGTGTCCGATCCAGGCAGGCACCCGGATCGACCTGCACGGTGACGTGCTCAATGTCAAAGCGATCCTGCAAGATTCCCTTGATCGCCTGCATGGCCTGCCGGCTGTCGGCATCGTCGTGCAACTCGGCGTGCAGGGTCGCCATGCGCGAACCCGACGCCAGCTGCCAGACGTGCAGGTGATGGATATTCCGGATCGAGCCGTCGGCGGTGCGCAATGCATTTTCCACTTCGGCGCTGTCCATGCCTTCGGGCACCCCTTCCAGCAGGATATGTGCCGAGAGCCGAAGCAACCGCCACGCACTGTTGAGGATCAACAGCGAAACCAGCAGCGACAGCGCCGGATCGGCCCACAACCAGCCGAACCAGCGAATCGCCAGCGCCGCCAGTATCGCGGCCACCGAGCCGAACAAGTCGCCCAGCACGTGCAGGCTGGCACCGGCCAGATTGACGTCGTCATGCGCGTGCCCATGCAGCATGCGCAGCACCAGCAGGTTGACCAGCAACCCGACCGTCGCCACCACCAGCATCACGCCGGACAGGATCTGCCCCGGATGCCGCAACCGGTCGATCGCCTCGTACGCGATCCAGCCGACCAGGACGAACTGGCTCAACGCATTGACGAAACCGACCAGTACTTCCATGCGGCCATAGCCGTAGCTGCGCCGCGCGTCGGCCGGCCGACTGGCCATCCATGCACCCACGAAAGCCAGCAGCAACGCCAGCGCATCCACCGTCATGTGTCCGGCATCGGCCAGCAGCGCCAGCGAGCCCGACCACAGGCCACCGAACGCCTCCGCGGCCATCATCGCGGCGGTCAGCACGAAGGCGAACAGCAACTTCCGGCTGCTTCGCCCGGCCGGGGCGCCGGCATGCTCGTGCGCATGCGATGCATGCTGATGATCGTGATGGGTATGCGGCATGCTCATGCGTGCATGCTAGGAACGACGGCCGGCGTTACACAATCACCGAACAGCCCGCCGTGCCCTGTTCAATGTGCGCCTTGTGCGTCTTGCAGCGGCTCGTGGACATGGGCATGAGTGTGGACACGGCAGTAGCGCCGATCGCTGCGCAGGTTGACGAAATGTGCGCTCGCCACCAACAAGCCTCCACACGTCACCAGCACGCTGTGCAGGATGATCGAATAGCTCTCGGCATAGGTCACGCCGAACAGCAGCAACGCCAATCCCGGTGCAGCCAGCATGAGCGGCAGTGCACCCTGATGCCGGCGATAGCCGCGGATCATGGCAAACAAGGCCAGGGCGCACGCAAAAAACACGAAGCCGCGTTCGAATCGATGATCGGCGAGAAACTCCAGGCCCACGAATGGCAGCAAGGCCAGCACGAACGGCAGCACCGCACAATGGATGGCGCACAGGAAAGAGGCCGTCGCGCCTACGCGGTCTGCGACATGCCACCAGCGGGATTTGCTCGTTTGCGTCGAATCCATCATTGAACTTCCCCGGCATCGCCAGCGCGGCGATCTTGTTCCGTGGGAAGCAATGTTACTTTATAACATTGCGTTTTGCCACACCCGGGCAAATGCGCTGCCAGCTTGCCGGGACCGTGTCCGCGGCCATGTCGCTGATGCCGACATCAAGACGAGCTGCCGCACACACACCGCCATCGCACCGAACGGGATTCAGGGCTTGCGGCAGTGCCTGCAGGTGCCGTGTACTTCCAGCGTCTGCGCCTGCGGACGGAAGCCCAGCGCCCTGGCCTGCGATTCGATCAGTTCGGCGACCCGCTCATCGCAGACTTCCTGCGCACTGGAACAGGTATCGCAGATCAGGAACGGCACCTGATGCGCCTCCTCGGGATGGTGACAGGAGACGAAGGCGTTGATCGATTCCAGCTTGTGGATGAACTTGTTCTCGAGCAGGAAATCCAGCGCGCGATAGACGGTGGGCGGCGCTGCATTGGCATGGTTCGCACGCAAGGCATCGAGCAGGTCGTACGCCTTGACCGGCTGGTTCGCGGCAGCGAGCAGCTGCAGCACTTCCTTGCGCAGCGGCGTCAGGCGCAGACCGCGCTGCGCGCTGGCATGCTCCACCGCACGCACGAAATCATCCGCATCGTGATCGTGCGGATGATGCACATGCGGGTTGTTGGCGGCGTCATGACTCAAGGGCTTCACCTCACCGAAAGATCATACACCGCCGTCTTCATCAATCTGCCTGTTGTGCCTCAACGCCGCAATGGCGGCGGCTCCGCGCGCAGTTTCGGCCGCGGTTTCGCCAGCACCACGATCCAGCCGATCGGCCCCAGCACGGCCGCCCAGACGATGCCCTGGTACAGGCGGCCACGCCACCAGCCGAGCAAGGCGCCGACGGCGATGAACAGCAGGTTCCACCAGAACAGGGTAGCCCACGGCAGCATGTTCATCAGGTTGGCGAAGATGTGCCAGAACGCATTCGGCGCGTCGGGATCGACGCCCTGGGTGGCTCTGGCAAGCAGCTCATCCATGCCGGGTTCGATGGATCACGATGACGTGTCTTGTCCGCATCGCGAACGATTCAGGCCTGTGCCATGGCGATCGCGTCGGCAATGCGCTTGAGCGCTTCGCTGCGACCGGCCAGGTAGATCGTGTGCTCGATCGATGGCGACACCTGCGTACCGGTCATCGCCACGCGTAGCGGCTGGGCGATCTTGCCCATGCCCAATTCGAGCTGGGTGGCGATTTGCTCGATTACCCGGTGGATAGCCTCGGGCTTCCATTCGCATTCGACCAGCAAGGCTCTGGCCGCGTCGAGCACCGCGACCGCGGTATCGTTCTTCAGGTGTTTGGCGACCGCCTTGTCGTCCCACTGGGCAATCGGCGCGTACCAGATCCTGGCGCGCTCGGCCATTTCCTTGAGCGTGTGCACGCGATCGCGCAACGCCACGATCACGTCGGCCGGTGCCGGGCCGTTACTGCTGTCGATGCCGGCGCGCGCCAGATGCCACGCGAACTCCGGCGCCAGCGCCTGCGGATCGTCGGTCTTCAGGTAGTGCTGGTTGAGCCACGCCAGCTTTTCGGTATCGAAGCGCGAGGCTGCCTTGTTGACATCGGCGATGTCGAACAACGCGATCATCTCGTCGCGTGAGAAGATCTCCTGGTCGCCGTGCGACCAGCCCAGGCGCACCAGGTAGTTGAGCAGCGCGTGCGGCAGGAAGCCGTCGTCGCGGTATTCCATCACGCTGACCGCGCTGGTGCGCTTGGAAAGTTTCTTGCCCTCCTTGTCCAGGATCATCGGCAGGTGCGCGAACTCCGGCACCCTGGCGCCCAGCGCCAGGTAGATGTTGATCTGCCGCGGCGTGTTGTTGACGTGGTCGTCGCCGCGGATCACCTCGGTGATGCCCATGTCGATATCGTCGACCACCACCGCGAAGTTGTAGGTCGGCCAGCCGTCGGAGCGGAAGATCACCAGATCGTCCAGCTCGCTGTTGCTCCATTCGACCCGGCCCTTCACCTTGTCGTCGAACACCACCGCGCCTTCGGTCGGGTTCCTGAAACGGATCACCCGGTTCGGGTCGTCGCGCAATGGTTCGTTGCGGTCGCGGTAATAGCCGTTGTAGCGGGGCTTCTCGCCCCTGGCCATCGCCATCTCGCGCATCGCCTCGATCTCGTCCTTGCTCTCGTAGGCGTAGTAGGCCTTGCCAGCCGCGACCAGTTCGTCGGCGACCTGCTTGTACCGCGCCAGTCGCCGGGTCTGGTAGTACGGACCCTCGTCGTGGCTCAGGCCCAGCCATTGCATGGCGTCGAGAATCGCCTGCACGGCCGTATCGGTGGAACGTTCGCGATCGGTATCCTCGATGCGCAGCACGAACTGTCCGCCGCGACGGCGCGCTTCCAGCCAGCAGTACAGCGCAGTGCGCGCGCCGCCGATGTGCAGGAATCCGGTGGGGCTGGGGGCGAAGCGGGTGCGTACGGTCATGGTTTTATCGATTGGCACGAAGCGAAGCGTGGATTTTAGCCGATACCGGGGCAACAACCGCTCGGCATGACACTCGCCGATGTCACTGCCGCGTCACGCACCCGCCATCGGCGTGCAATGCCATCCGGCAAAGCTGTGCCAAGCAGCCTGCCAGCCAGCACAGGTACCGCCATGCGCATCGGCATCGTCAGCGAAACCTACCCACCGGAAGTCAATGGCGTCGCACTGACCGTGCACAGCCTCGCCACTGGTCTGGCCAGCCATGGCCACAGCGTGGATCTGATCAGGCCGCAGCAGCCGCACGCGCACCACGACGAACCGGGTATCGACGTGCTCTGCGTACGCAGCGGTGCCCTGCCCCGTTATCCCGGCTTGCACTTCGGCCTGCCCGCCAGCCGCGCGCTGCACCGGCGCTGGACACAGCAACGTCCGGATGCGGTTTATGTCGCCACCGAAGGTCCGCTCGGCTGGTCGGCCATGCGAACCGCCACGCGGCTCGGCATTCCCATCAGCAGCGGTTTTCATACCCGCTTCGACAGTTACGCCGATCATTACGGCATGAGCCTGCTCTCGCCGCTGGTGCGCGGATATCTGCGCCATTTCCATCGGCGCGCGGCAGCCACCCTGGTGCCGACCCATGCGCTTGCGCAGGAACTGCGCGCGCTGGGCATCCCCAACGCCTGCCTGCTGCGGCGTGCCGTGGATACACAGCTGTTCCACCCCCGCCGGCGCGACGATGCGCTGCGCACCGCGTGGGGCGTCGACGCGGCAACGCCCGTGGTGCTGTATGTCGGGCGTATCGCAGCGGAAAAAAACCTGCCGCTGGCAGTGGCGTCGTTTCGCGCGATCCAGCAGCGGGTGCCGCTGGCGCGTTATGTGTGGGTCGGCGATGGTCCGGCGCGCACCGCGCTGGAGGCGGCGAATCCGGACTTCATCTTCGCCGGCATGCAACGCGGCGAAGCGCTGGCGCGGCACTTTGCCAGTGCGGACCTGTTCCCGTTCCCGAGCCTCAGCGAAACGTTCGGCAACGTCATCCTCGAGGCACTTGCCACCGGCTTGCCGGTGGTGGCGTATGCCGAAGGCGCCGCACGCGAACACGTGCAAGACGGCGTCAACGGCTACTGCATCGAATCGGGCAATGAATCCGCATTCATCACCGCGTGCGCCATCCTGGCCGACAACCCGGGACTGATCCGGCACATGGGCCGCGCGGCTCATGCGGGGGTAGCCGGACTCTCGCCGGATGCGGTGATCCGCGATTTCGAAAACCTGCTGCGCGGTTTGGCCGAGGAGAGTTTGCATGAACATGCCATCGCCGTTGCACACGCCTGAACTTTCGATCGGTCCGCGTTTCGCGCTGGATCGCCGCGTCTGCATCGCCGCCAACCGCTGGGGTGCCCGCCGCGCGGTCGGGCTGTTCTTTGGAGCCGTCAGCCGGCTCGGCGATGGCCTGTTCTGGTATGCCTTGATGGCGGCGCTGCTGGTCGATGGCCGGCGCGGGCTGGTCTCCGCCACCCACATGGCGGCCACCGGTCTCACCGCACTGCTGCTGTATCGCCTGCTGAAGCGCTGGACGCATCGTCCACGCCCCTACCGGGTCTGCCCGGGGGTGATCGCGCATGTGCCGCCGCTGGACGAATTCAGCTTTCCGTCGGGACATACCCTGCAGGCGGTGAGCTTCAGCATCGTCGCCCTGGCCTGGTATCCGCAGCTGGCGCCGTTGCTGTTGGGTTTCACGGCGCTGGTGGCCGCCTCGCGGGTGATCCTGGGGCTGCACTACCCCAGCGACGTGCTCGCGGCGATCGCCATCGGCTGTGGTCTTGGCGCATCGTCGCTGTACCTGATGCCGCTGGCCGAACGGCTGGCATGAGCTTCTGCGTTGAGCAGTATCTGCGCACGCCGTGACAAGCTCCTTTGCGCTCAGACAGATAGCTGGTGTTGTCCACAGGCTTTACCGGTCGTGGTGCACAGTCGCTGTGGAAAACTCCGGTGCACTTCAGGGGATCTCGAATAACCCGATTCTTGGCACTTTGCAGGAGCGCACCCTGTAGGAGCGGCTTCAGCCGCGATGCTTCTGCTTCATGGTGGAAGAGCATCGCGGCTGAAGCCGCTCCTACAACAAGTGCGCGCCAGATCGGGGTTATTCGAGGCGCGCTTCAGGCCGCGCGCGGCGTCCGGCTGAGAATGCCCAGCAGGCCGGCCAGCTTGTCGCGCATTTCACGGCGATCCACGATCAGGTCGATGGCGCCGTGTTCGATCAGGAACTCCGAGCGCTGGAAGCCCTCCGGCAACGTCTCGCGCACGGTCTGCTCGATCACCCGTGGGCCGGCAAAACCGATCAGCGCCTTCGGCTCGCCGATGTTGATGTCGCCGAGCATCGCCAGGCTGGCGGAGACGCCGCCGGTGGTCGGATTGGTCAGCACGCTGATGTAAGGCACGCCAGCGTCACGCAATCGCGCCAGCACCGCCGCGGTCTTGGCCATCTGCATCAGCGAAAAAAGCGCCTCCTGCATGCGTGCGCCGCCAGTGGCGGAGAAGCACACCAGCGGGCTGCGGTCGGCCAGCGCAAGTTCGGCGGCACGGGCGAACTTCTCGCCCACCACCGAACCCATGGAACCGCCCATGTAGGCAAACTCGAATGCTACCGCCATCAGCAGCTGCCCCTTGAGTTCACCGCTCATCGCCAGCAGCGCGTCCTTCTCCCCGGTTTTCTTCTGGGTGGCGACGATGCGGTCGCGGTATTTCCTGGTATCGCGGAATTTCAGCGGATCGGTGGGCTCCATGCCGGCCCACAATTCCTGTGTGGTACCCGGATCGAACAACGCCTGCAGCCGGGTGCGCGCCGGGATGTAGTGATGATGGTTGCACTTCGGGCAGACCATCAGGTTGCGTTCCAGTTCCGGCCGGTACAGCACGGTGCCGCAGCCACCGCACTTCTCCCATACGCCTTCGGGCACCGAACCCTTGCCGCCGTTCGGCTGCTGGGTACGGGTGCGCGGGTTCATGATTTTCTGCAGCCAGTTCATATCAACCCAACCTCTTCAATGCGCATCCAGCGCGGCGCGGATCGGCGCCAGAAACACGCGGGCCCGCTCGGCCATGTCGGCCGCATCCGTGGCCCCGGCAAGCCGGTCGACCAACGCACTGCCGATCACCACGGCATCGGCAAAACCGGCAATCGCCCTGGCGCTCGCTGCATCGCGTATGCCGAATCCCACCGCTACCGGTGCCTTGGCATGGGCGCGGATATCCGCCACCCGCACGGCGATATCGCCGGTATTCAGGTGCGTCGCCCCGGTGATGCCGGCAAACGAGACATAGTACAGGAAGCCCTCGGCAGCCTCACACAGCTCCGCCATACGCGCGGGTGCGGTGGTGGGCGCGGCGAGCATGATCTGCTGCAGGCCGGCATCGCGCAGTGGTTGCAGCACGGCCGCTTCCTCCAGTGGGCAATCGACCAGCAACACGCCATCGACGCCGGCCTGCACGGCCGTCTGCGCGAAGCGTGCATAGCCGTAGGTCTCGACCGGATTGAGGTAGCCCATCAGCACCACAGGCGTGCGGGCATCGTGCACGCGGAAGTCGGCAACCGCTTGCAGCACGTCGCCCAGGCCCACCCCTTTGGCGATCGCCCGCTCGCTGGCGTGCTGGATCACCGGCCCGTCGGCCATCGGGTCGGAAAACGGCACACCCAGCTCGATCACGTCGGCACCGGCATCGACCAGTGCGTGCATCAGCGCCACCACGTGTTCCGGCAATGGATCGCCGGCCGTGACGAACGGGATCAGGCCGGTACGGCCGGCAGTCTTGAGTTCGGCGAAACGACGGTCGATGCGGCTCATATCAGTACCCCCTCACGCGCGGCGATGGTATGCACGTCCTTGTCGCCGCGACCGGACAGGTTGCACAGCACGATCTGATCCTTCGACATTTCACGCGCCAGCTTGATGGCCTGGGCCACGGCATGACTGGATTCGAGCGCGGCCAGAATGCCTTCCTGCCGGGCCAGCAGATGGAAGGCCTCCATCGCCTCGTCGTCGGTGACACCCACGTATTGCGCACGGCCGGCGTCTTTCAGGAATGCATGTTCGGGACCGACACCCGGATAATCCAGACCGGCCGAGATCGAGTGCGTTTCGGTGATCTGGCCGTTGTCGTCGCACAGCACGTAGGTGCGGTTGCCGTGCAGCACGCCGGGGCGACCGGCCGCCAGCGAGGCCGCATGGTGACCGGTCGCGATACCCTCGCCGGCCGCCTCGGCGCCGACGATGCGCACGGACGCATCGTTGAGGAACGCATGGAACAGGCCGATCGCATTGGAGCCGCCGCCGACACAGGCGGTCAGCACGTCCGGCAGGCGTCCGTATTCTTCGAGCATCTGGGCACGCGCCTCGCGCCCGACGATCGCATTGAAGTCGCGCACCATCATCGGGTACGGGTGCGGGCCGGCCACGGTGCCGATGATGTAGAAGGTATCGGCGACGTTGGTGACCCAGTCGCGCATGGCCTCGTTGAGCGCATCCTTCAGCGTCTTCGAGCCGGACGTCACCGGCACCACCTCGGCGCCCAGCAGCTTCATGCGATAGACGTTGATCTGCTGCCGCTCGATGTCCACCGCGCCCATGTAGACCACGCACTTCAGGCCCAGCCGCGCCGCCACCGTGGCGCTGGCCACGCCGTGCTGACCGGCGCCGGTCTCGGCGATGATGCGGGGCTTGCCCATGTGCCGCGCCACCAGGGCCTGCCCCACGGTGTTGTTGATCTTGTGCGCGCCGGTGTGGTTCAGATCCTCGCGCTTGAGCAGGATCCGCGCGCCGCCGACGTGTCGCGACAGGCGCTCGGCATGGTAGATCGGGCTGGGGCGCCCGACGTAATGCTTCAGGTCGCGGTCGAGCTCGGCGATGAATGCAGGGTCCTCGCGCAGGCGCAGGTACGCCTCGGTCAGTTCGGCCAGGGGCGCCATCAGCGTCTCGGCGACATAGCTGCCGCCGTAATTGCCGAAGCGCCCATGCGGGTCGGGGTATGCGTTGAAGTCCGCGATCTTGTTCATGCTGCCATTCGATTGCGTGCGGGAGCGCACCGTGTGCGCGAAAAGGGTTGCCTCAATGCCCATCGCGCGCAAGCGCGCTCCTGCGCACTGCGGCAATGAAAGCGGCCATCTTAGCGGCATCCTTGATCCCCGGCGAAATCTCGATGCCACTGGCCACATCCACGGCCCATGGTCGCGCGGCGCGTACGGCCTGACCCACATTGCCCGGATGCAGGCCGCCGGCCAGAATCACCGGCTGCGCCAGATCGGTCGGCAGCAACGACCAGTCGAATGCCTTGCCGCTGCCGCCCGCTTCGCCGGGATCATGGCCGTCCAGCAGCAGGCCCGCGGCATGCGGGTAATCGCGCAACCGCGGCAACGCGGCCGCGCCCTCGCCCATCGCGATCGCTTTCAGAAACGGGCGACCGAATTGCATGCACCAGCCGTCGGTTTCGCCGCCGTGAAATTGCAGCAGCGTGGGCTGTATCTGGTCGATTACCTGCCGCACCAGGCTCGCATCGTCGTCCATGAACAGTGCCACGCTGGCGACGAACGGCGGCATCGCGGCGGCGATCTGGCGTGCCCGCGCCATCGTCACCTGCCGCTTGCTGCGCGCGGTAAACACCAGGCCGATCGCATCCGCGCCCAGGCGCGCGGCCAGCAGCGCATCCTCGACCCGGGTCATGCCGCAGCACTTGATGCGCGTCATGGGCCGGTCGCCATCAAGCAGACTTCAGCCGGCAAGCCCCAGTGCGCCTCGTAACGCGGGCCGAGGAAGGTCAGCCCCGACGCGGGCGCGGTCGGCCCGGCGAGCAGGCGATCGGCACCGGCAAGCAGCTCGCCCAACCAAGCCACCGGCCGCTCGCCGCGCCCGATCAGCAGCAGCGAGCCGACGATGTTGCGCACCATGTGATGCAGGAATGCGTTCGCCTCGATGTCGACGATGACTTGCTCGCCATCGCGGCGCACATCCACCCGCAGCACCGTGCGACGCGGATGCGCGGCCTGGCAGGACAAGGCGCGAAATGCGCTGAAGTCATGTTCGCCCGGAAGCACCTGCGCCGCTTCATGCATGCGTTCGGCATCCAGCGGCAGACGTTCCCAGGTGACGTAACGGGCATCCAGCGCCGCTCGCACCGGACGGTTGAGGATGCGATAGCGATAGCGCCGGCTGCGGGCGGAAAAACGTGCGTGAAACTCCGTCGCGACCGGCTGCGCCCACAGTACCGCCACGCTGTGCGGAAGATTGCTGCAGGCACCGAGAACCCAGCCACGCATGTCGCGCTGCGACGGCGTGTCGAAATGCACGACCTGGCAGCGGCCATGCACGCCGGCGTCGGTGCGCCCGGCGCAACTGATCTCGACCGGGTGCGCGGCAATCCGCGACAGCGCCTGCTCCACCACCGCCTGCACGCTGGGATCGGATTTCAACCGCTGCCAGCCGCAGAACTCGGTGCCGTCGTATTCAATGCCAAGGGCGATACGCATGAAGTCGGTCAATCGCTACGTTCAAGTATCGTTGAAGAGTAGCGCCGTAGGAGCCCACCCTGTGGGCGAATGCTCTTTTGAGGGGTGCCATCAAGAGCATTCGCCCACAGGGTGGGCTCCTACGGCGTTACTGAAGCTCGGCAGGCTCCTGGGCCTATGTGCCGCAGCGGGATCAGTGCATGTCCTCAAGCAGTCGCCTGGCCGCATCCTGCTGCACCTGGGTGCCTTCCCTGAGCACTTCACCGAGCATCGCGCGGGCACCTTCGGCATCGCCCATGTCCAGATAGGCACGTGCCAGGTCGAGCTTGGTATCCACCGGATCATCGCTGAATTCGTCCGCCTCGTGCACACCCACGCCTGGCGGCTGGTGATCGTGTTCCTGTTCATCGAACGACCAGCTCGAAACCGGTTCGACCGGCGGCTCGGACGATGCGCCGTGCGTATCCGGATGGATCGGTTCGACCAGCGTTTCGTCGATTGGCGATACGTCGGCGGCCGGCTCGGCGTCGTGGACGCCAGATCCGGTGAGATCGAACTGGTAGCTGTATTCGCTGACCTTCTTCGGCATTTGCGGCGGCAGTGGCGGCATCGAGGAAACGGGCGACGACTCGTCGTCGCCCACAGCATGGTCGATATCGAACTCGTGCGACGCTTCCGCTTCGTCATGCGCACTCGACTCGCGATGCGGATTGAACAACGGATGATCCGGCACCAGATCCTCGCCCATGTGGAGCACGTCCTGCCACTCGTCCTGCTGCGGATCCGTGATATGGGCATGCATGGCCTCGGCGGCGGCCTCGAAATGCTCGACATCGCGGCGCGAGTAGTACAGGGTGACCAGTTCCAGATGCAGGTAGATGTCGTCCGGATGCTCGGCCAGCTGGTCGAGCAACTCGTTCTGGTCGATGTCGTCGCTGCCGTTGTCGACCGGCGCGGTCGTTGCGAATCGATCGGCCAGCGACGAGGATTTCGGCGCCCCGCCTGCCGGCGACTTGCGACGGCGACCCAACATGCCCAGCAGCAGCAACAACAGCACGACGGCACCAGCTCCCCAAGCCCATTTCTGCATGTACCAGGGCTGCTCGGATACCGGTGGTGCCATGCGGGCAGGCGCGGGTTTGGCGACCGGTGCGGCTGGCGCAGCCTTGACCGCAGTCGCCGGTTTGCTGGCGGCCGGTGCACTGCTGGCCGCGGCAGGCGCAGCTGACGGTGCCGCAGAGGTGGCCACGACCGGTGCCATGCTGTTGGCCGTGCGTGCCTTGGCGGGTGCCGAGCCGTTCTGTGGCTGCACGGCAGGAACCGGGGTTTTCACTGCACTGGCCGCTGGCGCAGGCGCGGTCGCCGCCATCGCGGCAGACTTGCGCGCTTCGGCAAGCTTGTTCTGCAGGTCGGCGATCTCGTTGTCCTTGAGCGACAACAGGTGTTCGTTCTTGTTGTTGATATCGGTCAGGTCTTTCAGGCGGGACTTCAGATCGCTGCTTTGCTGCTGCAAACTGGCCAGGCTTTCCCGGGTCCGCAACAGATCCTGGCGAAGACTCGCGGATTTGTCGTTTTTGCCGCCGGTACGGCCGCCGGGCGCCGCGGTACCCTTCATGTCCCTGGCCGGCACCAGCGCCAGGCGATCGCCCGTACCGCTGGTTACGCCTGTCGGGGCACTGGACGCGGAAGCGCGGGTGGCTGCATCAGCCACCGTGGTCGGCGTGCCGGCGGGACCCGCACGCCAGTCGCTGTTTTCACGACGGACCTCGGCGATTGCCGCCGCCATCGTCATCGCACGTGCCTGCGCGGAAGTCGGCATACGCAGCACCACGCCGCTCTTCAGCGCGTTGATGTTGTCGTGATAGAACGCATCGGGATTGGCCTGCTTGAGCGCCAGCAGCATCTGGTTGATGTCGACACCGCTGGGCGCGGCATTTCGGGCGATCGCGGAGAGGGTATCGCCGCGCTTGACCGGGCCATACTGACCGTTGTCGACCACGCTGCGGCTGGCTTGCGAGCGCGACGCAGCAGGAGTCGCCGAAGTACGGGGAGCCGCGGGTCTCGGTGCCTCCCGTGTCGCTGGCGCGTTCGCGACTTGCGGCGCGGATGGAGCCTGGGTGCCCGGCGGGTCAAGCAGGATCGCGACCTCACGCACGCTCTTGCCGGCCTTGCCATTCACATCGAGCAGCAGATCGATGAACGGATCGTCCACGGCAACGCTGCTGGTGATGCGGATCACCCGCTGGCCGCCAGCGGTAGTGGCAATGCTGAAATGCAACGGGATCGTGGTTCGCCCCCCGGCGATACCGGCGCGGGCGAATTCCCCGCTGGAAGCCAGTTTCACGGTAAGGTCCCGCAACTCCGCCGGATGGGCGGCGTGCAGCGGAATCTCCGCCAGCAATGGTTGTCCCAGGGCCGACTTGATCTGGATCTGGCCAAGGTCCAGCGCCATGACTTGACTGCTGCCCAGAGCAAGAGCCATCAGCAGCGACAACTTCAACGAACGATTCATCAGCGTGTTCCCCCGAACGATCCCAGGCGACTTGATATCGGTGCCACCGCGGTAGCGGCAATTACCCCAAGCAAGGGGCCACTTTAGTCAGATGCAAGCCAATCAACAATAGCCGCAGCGAATACTTGCAGGACATTGTTGCCGTGCATTCTCGTTGTTGCTGCGCTTTCATCGATGGTTCGCGGACTTTCCCTCGCACTGCCTGCGGCGCCAGTACCGGCAGCGGACCGGTGATCGTTCCATGCCGTGGCTGCCCCGCTGCCCCCCTGCAGGGCGCACTTTACAGGTAGTCCCGGATCAGCAGTTCGGCAATCTGCACGGCATTCAGGGCCGCGCCCTTGCGGATATTGTCCGAAACGATCCACAGATCCAGCCCGCGCTCGTGCGAGATGTCCTCGCGGATGCGCCCCACGAACACCGCATCGTTGCCTGCCGCCTGGCCCACCGGCGTGGGGTAGCCACCCGGTTTGCGTTCGTCCATCAGCACCACGCCCGGAGCCTGGCGCAGCAGTTCGGTGGCCTGCCCGGCGGTGATCTTGTCGCTAGTCTCGATGTGCACCGCCTCCGAATGGCCATAAAAAACCGGCACGCGCACCGCGGTCGGGTTCACCTGGATCGACTCGTCTTCGAGAATCTTGCGGGTCTCCCACACCAGCTTCATTTCTTCCTTGGTGTAGCCGTTGGGCTGGAAGTCGTCGATCTGCGGAATCACATTGAACGCTATCTGGGCGGGGAATTTCTTGCCCGGCTCCACGCTTTGGAAGTTGAGCAGCTCGCGGGTCTGCTTGCCCAGCTCCTCCATGCCCGAGCGACCGGCACCGGACACCGACTGGTAGGTGGCGACATTGATCCGCTCGATCCGTACCGCACGATGGATCGGCGCCAGCGCCACCAGCATCTGCATGGTCGAGCAGTTCGGGTTGGCGATGATGCCGTACCGGGTGTACTCGGCGATCGCATGCGGGTTGACCTCGCTGATCACCAGCGGGATGTCGTCCTGGTAGCGGAACTCGGAGGTATTGTCGATCACCACCGCGCCGGCCGCCGCCGCGCGCGACGCGTGTTCGCGACTGACCGAGCCGCCCGCGGAGAAAAACGCGATGTCGACGCCGGCAAAATCGTAGGTATCCAGCAACTGCACGGTAATCTGCCGGCCGCCGAAGGTGATCTTCTCGCCGGCCGAACGCTCGCTGGCCAGCGGCACCAGCTCGCTGACCGGAAACTCCCGCTCGGCGAGGATCGCCAGCAGGGTTTCGCCGACCGCACCGGTGGCGCCGACCATGGCGACTTTGTAACTGCTCTTCAGGCTCATTGGATTTATCTTTGATCGTCAGGGGTAAGTGACTGCGCAAGCAGCTGCAGCCTGCGTGGTCGGGGTGGGGATCATCCGTGATGACTGGTAATGCAGGTTGCCTGGGGAATCCGCGGTTCGACCACGCCGACATCACCGCACTGCGCGCGGTGGCGCAAGGCATGATCGATCAGTACCAGCGCCAGCATCGCCTCGGCGATCGGGGTGGCGCGGATGCCCACGCAGGGGTCGTGGCGGCCCTTGGTCACCACTTCGGCCGCCTCGCCGGCCAGGTTCACGCTGTGGCCGGGAATCAGGATGCTCGAGGTCGGCTTGAGCACGATCGAGGCGGTCACCGGCTGGCCGCTGCTGATGCCGCCGAGGATGCCGCCGGCATGGTTGGAGGCGAAGCCGTCCATGCTCATTTCGTCGCGATGTTGGCTGCCATGCTGGGTCACCGCCGCGAAACCGTCGCCGATTTCCACGCCCTTGACCGCATTGATCGACATCAGCGCGCTGGCCAGGTCGCCGTCCAGCTTGCCGTAGATCGGTTCGCCCCAGCCCGGTGGCACGCCGTCGGCCACCACGTTGACACGCGCGCCGACCGAATCGCCGGATTTGCGCAGCGCGTTGATATAGGTTTCCAGCGCCGGCACCTGCGCCGCATCGGGCCAGAAAAACGGGTTCTGCTCCACGGCATCCCAGTCGAACGCATCCGGCACGATCTCGCCGATCTGCGCCAGATACCCGCGCACGTGCACGCCATGGCGCTCGGCCAGCCACTTCTTGGCGATCACCGCGGCGGCCACCCGCATGGTGGTCTCGCGCGCCGAGGAACGTCCGCCGCCGCGCGGGTCGCGGATGCCGTATTTCTGCCAGTAGGTGTAGTCGGCATGACCGGGGCGGAAGGTCTGCGCGATGTCGCCGTAATCCTTGCTGCGCTGGTCGGTGTTGCGGATCAGCAGCGCGATCGGCGTGCCGGTGGTCCTGCCCTGGTAGACGCCGGAGAGGATCTCCACCTCGTCCGCCTCGTGCCGCTGCGAGGTGAAGCGGCTGCGACCGGTGGCGCGACGATCGAGGTCGTGGCGGAACTCCTGCGCATCGATCGCCAGCCCGGGCGGGCAGCCGTCGATCACGCAACCGATCGCCGGCCCGTGGCTTTCGCCGAAGGTGGTGACGGTGAACAGCTTGCCGAAGGAATTGCTGGACATGGGCGAAATGGACGTCCGGATTAAAACCTGCACAGCTTAGCGCGATAGCGCGCCGAGCGGGCCGGTCATGCGCGCCGTGTCGATCTGCATGCAGCCGATCCCGCTCAGACCCGTCGGCGTGCGGCAGCTGCCGCCCGGATCGCCGCCGCATGCGCGACCAGGTCGCGCCGTTCCAGCGCGAACACGCCCATCGCGCCGACCTTGAACTCGATCCACACGAACGGTACCTCGGGCAGCAGGGCGGCCAGCGCATGCTCGCTCTCGCCGACCTCGATGATCAGCAGACCTTCTTCGGTGAGGTGATCGACCGCCTCGTCCAGCATGCGCAGGCACAGGTCCAGACCATCCCGGCCCGAGGTGAGGCCGAGCTTCGGCTCGTGGCGGTATTCGCCCGGCAGCGCCGCGTATTCGTCCTCGGTGACATACGGCGGGTTGGACACGATCAGGTCGTAACGGCGGTCCTTGATGCCGTCGAACAGGTCCGACCGGATCGCCTCGACGCGGCCCTCGACATGCTGGAACACGATGTTCTCGCGCGCCAGCGCCAGCGCTTCGTCGCTGATGTCGGCGATATCGACCCGCCACTCGGGGTTGTACTCGGCGATCGCGATGCCGATGCAGCCCGAGCCGGTGCACAGGTCCAGCACGCGTTCGACGTGGCGTTCGTCCAGCCACGGCGCGAAGCCCGACTCGATCAGCTCGGCGATCGGCGAGCGCGGCACCAGCGCGCGGTGGTCGCTCTTGAACTTCAAGCCGGCGAACCAGGTCTCGCCGACCAGGTAGGCCACCGGCAGGCGCTCGTTGACCCGGCGCTCGATCAGCACCAGCACCCGGGTACGCTCATCGTGCGTCAGGCGGCCCGCGCCGTAGGCCGGCGGGATGTCCGGCGGCAGATGCAGGCTGGCCAGCACCAGATGGGTCGCCTCGTCGATCGGATTGTCGTGGCTGTGCCCGAACGTGAGGCCCGCCGCCGCGAAACGGCTGGCGCCGTAACGGATGAAGTCGATGATGGAGGCGAGTTCGGCGGTCACGGCAACACCCGAAGCGGAAAGGCCGGCAAGTATAGCTAGAGAGGAGTGAGTGAAGAGGAGTGAGGAGTGAGAGAAAGGCGGCTTACCGCCAGCTCATGCTTTTCTCTCACTCCTCACTCCTCTTCACTCACTCCTGCCCCCCTATACTGGCGCGATGACTTTCAACGTATTGCTGCAATACCTGCTGCCTCATCGCGCGCTGTCGCGGCTGGTTTACCGGGCCACCCGCTGGACCTTCGCGCCGTGGAAGAACTGGCTGATCGGCACCATCGTGCGCAACTACCGGGTCGACATGACCGAGGCGGTGCAGCCCGATGCGCGGGCCTACCCGCACTTCAATGCGTTTTTCACCCGCGAACTGCGCCCCGGCGCACGCCATGCCGACGCCGATCCGGCCGCCCTGCTCAGCCCCGCCGACGGCCGCATCAGCCAGGCCGGCGCGATCGTCGACGGACGCATTTTCCAGGCCAAGGGGCGCTACTACAGCGCAGCCGAACTGCTCGGCGACGAGGCCGCTGCCGTGCCGTATCGCGATGGCTCGTTCGCCACCGTGTATCTGTCGCCACGCGACTATCACCGCGTGCACATGCCGCTCAAAGGCACGCTGAAGGAAACCGTGCATGTGCCCGGCCGCATCTTCAGCGTGGCGCCGTTCGCGGTCGAGGCGATCCCGCGCCTGTTCGCGCGCAACGAGCGGCTGGTGTGCCACTTCGAGGGCGAGCACGGCCCGTTCGCGCTGGTGCTGGTGGGCGCAATCCTGGTCTCGTCGGTGGCCACCGTGTGGGACGGCCTGGTGATCCCGCCGTATGCCCCGGCGATCCGCCGCAAGTCGTTCGAAGGCCAACACATCACCCTGGAACGCTTCGCCGAAATGGGGCGTTTCAACATGGGCTCCACGGTGATCGTGCTGCTGCCCGCCGGCATCGCCACGCTGGATGCCTTGCAACCGCAGCAACCGATGCAGGTGGGGCAACGGATCGGCCGTTGTTGACGGCGGATGGGAGGGGGCAGAGCGGGAATGGCACTTACTTATAAGCGCCGTCATCCCCGCGAAAGCGGGGATCCAGTGCCTTCCGTGGCCTCCAAACGCTTAAAGGCGCTGGATGACCGGCTTCGCCGTTGTAAAGCGCCTCCCGCTTTCGCGGGAATGACGAAAAACATGATTTCGCGCTTAAGTTAAGTGCCATTCGGGACAAAGCGGATACCCGCGAAGCTCGCCGGCCAGCTTCGACTGACGCAATACGTCATTTTGTGACGTTTTTGGCGTACCTGTGGCGGCAGCCTCGTTAGGCTCGCACCCACTGCCGGTCATCAGCGCAGCCAAAATCAGGGCGGAGGCATCCATGCAGCTACTCACTCCATTCATTGCGATGATACGTGCCCGCCGGCTTCGGCAGCAGTTCCGCGACATCGAGCGCAGCATCCAGGCTTTGCCGGTCCGCAACCGGATCCGGCTCAGCACGCTGACCCTGCGTGAAATCGGCCAGGCCGCACGCAGCGATTTCCCTCACCTGTACGGCACCTCGCCGGAATTGCGCTACCTGCCGTGGGGACTGGGCACCGACGCCGGCCATGAGCGCGCCCGCTCCGGCAATGGCGAAGTGGCACTGCGCGGCATCGCCTTGTGGCTGGCCGTGGCCTACCACGAAACCAAGAACTCGCCGCATGCCAACCTGCAGCCCATACATCGTCAGGTGATGCAGCTGCTGCGCCAGTTGAAGGATGTGCACCACCAGAGCGACATCGCCGAAAGCTGGATGCAGTCTGGCGTCGCTGCCTGACCGGCATGCCCCCTCGGCGATCAGGCCGATGCCGGCCGGCTCATTCGCAGACGGGCAGTTTCAACGTGTGCCCGGCCCGGATGCGGTGATGCTTCAGTCGGTTCATGTCGGCGATTTCCTGCACGCTGGAACAGTGCAGTTTGCGCACGATGCTGATCAGGGTATCGCCCCGTCGTACCCGGTAGCGGCGTTCTCGCCGGGTGGCCGGCACATGCACCGGCGCCGCGATCGCCGGCACCACCGCGCTGTGCAGATCCTGCGCGAGGATCGGCCAGGGGCCGTCGACACAGCGCGCTGCGTACACCTTCTCCAGCAGCCTGGGCACCTGCAGTTGCGTGCCGGCCGGCTGGCTCACCTGGGGATCCAGCCGCGCATTGAGATTGCGCAGGGTGCGGAACCAGCCGTCATCCATGCCACTGGCCGAGCCCAGGCACACGGTTAGCTCGGACAGCGAAGCCGGCCGTTTCAGCACGATCGAGCCGGGCTTGCCGTCGACCCTGGGAAACTTCAGGTTGTAGCTGTCCGAATGCAGGAACAGCCATGCGGCGGCCAGTACCGCCGGCACGTATGCGCGGGTCTCCTGCGACAGCTGGTCGTAGATGCGCGGATCGTAGAAACTCACCGCACTGTCGTCCCCCACCAGCCGGCGCATGTGGCCCTCGCCGCCGTTGTAGGCAGCGATGGTGAGTTCGAGGTTGTTGTTGAAGATTTTCAACTGCTCGTTGAGGTACGCGGCATTCGCCTTCGCCGATGCGGCCGGGTCGAAGCGCATGTCGAATCCGTTTTCGGTACCCAGTCCGAAGCGCAGGCCGGTGGCGTACATGAACTGCAGCGGACCGGCCGCACCCGAACGCGACACCGCGTTGACCTTGCCACCGGATTCCTTGGCCATGATGCCGAACAGCAGGGCCTCCGGCAGATCCGCCTTCTTGTACTGCGGCCACATCTGGTAGCGCAGATATTCGTAGTTGACGTAGGCCGCCATCAGGTTCGGACGCCGCCAGGTCAGCCAGTCCTCCAGCGCCGCCTTGACCGGGCCGTTCATGGCGATCAGCTCGGACAGCTTCTGTCCGCGCAGCAGGGTGACGCTGCGCTGCGCCTGCGGCAGGCTGGCCGCGCCGGTCTTGCCGGCGGCGAGCGCCGCCTGTGACGCGTCGACGTCGCCGCTCAGATCCAGGTTATCGTCGAAGTCGCCGTCCTTCAGACGCAGCAAATGGTCGAATACCGAGTAGAACCGCTGCGGCTCGCAACCAGCCGTCGTGCCGCAGCGCGCTGCCGCCTGTTTCAGCTGGTCGAGCGATTGGACAAGGGTTCGTTGCGACGCCTGCCGATCGCCGGCGCGCGCCTGCTGCAGCGCAGTCTCGTAGTCCTTGCTGGCCTGATCGAGCCGGCCGTAAAGCGCGTTGAGCGGGACCGACGGTTTGGCGCCGCCACCGCTGGCACAGCCGGCAAGCAGGGCCAGCGCCGCCGCGAGCGGAGCCAGGCGCAGGGAACGAACAGCAGCACGCAACGACATCACCGGCTTCACCTGCGTAAAACGCCCACGATAGCCTGCGCAGCGCGCCGACTCAATGAACCCGCATCACGGCGGCATCACGGCACGGCCGGGATGGCTACAATCGACCGATGCCAACGGAAGCACGCCATGACCGCGACCCCGATCGACCGCAACCGCAGCACCAGCCCGGATCCACGTGACGGCAGCCGTCGCCGGGTCGCGATCGAGGCGGTCGGAGCGCAAATGGTGCGCACACCCGGCATCGTCAGCGACAAACGCTGAGCGGAGCATCGCCGCCATGCCGAAAATCGAACTGATCGATACCCGCTTGCCGCTGTCGCAGCAGTTGCCGGACGCCCTGCGCTACCCGCTGCGCGCCAGTGCGCTGCCGGGCCTGGTGGCATTCACGCTCGCTCATTATCTGGCGCTGCTGCCGGTCGCCGGCTTGTTTCTGGAGCTGGTGATCTGGGCGGCCACCTACATGTACGCGCTCGAATGCCTGCGGCATACCGCCGACGGCTTCGCGATGCCACCGGAATTCGCCGAGCCCGGCCATGGCGGCTGGGCGCTGGTGGCGATCCTGCTGTGGTCCACCGTGCTGACCCTCCTGGTCAAGCTGAGCTTCGGCGGCGGCACCTGGCTCATCACCGTGCTGATGGCGGTCAGCCTGCCCGCCATCGCGATGTCGCTGGCGCTCGATGGCAGCGTGTGGCACGCGTTGAACCCGCTGACCTGGATGCAGGTGATGTCGCGGTTCGGTGCGCGTTACCTGCTGCTGATCGGCGTGCAGGTGCTGATCGCGCTGATCCTTGGCGTGGCGCAGATCGCTTTCCAGTCGGCGCTGCCGCGGGTGCTCTCGATGCCGCTGTTCTACTTCGTGGCCACCTACGCCACGGTCTTCAACTTTCATCTGATGGGCCTGCTGATCCAGCTGCGCCACGAGCACTTCGGCCTGCAGCCCGAGGCGCACCGACTGGTGCAGGACATCCATCAGGATGCCGACCAGCAACTGCTCGACCGGGTGGAAGAACTGGCCACCGACGATCCGCCGGCCGCGCTCGAGCTGCTGGTGCCGCGCCTGCGCGACAGCGCCGCACCGGCGAGCCTGCATCTGGCCTATCGCCGGCTGCTGCAACGGCAGGGCCGCACCGATGCCCTGCTGATCCACGGGCAGATCTGGATGGCCGCGCTGATCGCCCAGGGCGAATCGCGCCGTGCCCTGGGCGTGCTGCAGGAGTGCAGCGCGATCGATGCCGGTTTCATCCCCGACGACCCGCGCACCTGCGGCGAACTGGCCGATCTGGCCGCACGCCTGGGCATCAACCGACTCGCGCTGAAACTCTGCCGCGGCTACCTCGCCCACTGGCCGCGCGATGGGCACGCCCCACGCTACGGCCTGCTGGCCGCGCGCCTGCTCAGCGAATACACCGATCAGCAGGCCGAAGCCCTGCAACTGCTGGAGCAGTTGGCCGCCGATTGGCCCGGCCATCCGCTGTATGCCGACATCGATACCCAGCGGCAACGCCTGGTGGATCTGCTGTGAGTCGCTGGCGCCCGCCCTCGCCCAGTTCCACCGCGATCATCACCCGCGAAGGTTTCGAGCGGCTGAAGGCCGAACTCGACCACCTGTGGCACACCGTGCGGCCGGAAGTGGTCAAGGCCATCACGGCCGCCGCCGCCGAAGGCGACCGCTCGGAAAACGCCGAATACATCTATCGCAAGAAACAACTCGCCGAGATCGACCGCCGCGCGCGCTACCTGACCAAGCGCATCCCCTCGCTGCAGGTCGCCGAGGGCGCCCCCGGCGATCGCGGCATGGTGTTCTTCGGCGCCCGCATCGAGCTGGAGAACGTCGATACCGGCGAGATCGTGCATTACCGCATCGTCGGGCCCGACGAGACCGATGCGAAACAGGGCTGGATCAGCATCGACTCGCCGATCGCGCGGGCGGCACTGAAAAAACGCGTGGACGACGAGTTCGCCGCCGAGCTGCCGGGCGGGCCGGTGCGGTTCGCGGTAGTGGCGGTCGATTACGGGTAGGCGGCATCGCAAGGGCGCCGTGGTTTGCGGAAACGCGACCGCCTCCGATATCGCGACTCAGTTCTCGAAGCAGGGACCCGTCTCGCGGACCTCGACGGTGGCCCACTCGGCGGCCGGACACTCGGCGGCGATGCGCAATGCCTGGTCTCTGCCGGCGCACTCCAGCAGGAAAAAGCCGCCGATCATTTCCTTGGCTTCCGCAAACGGACCGTCCTTGAGCGAACTCTTGCCATCGCGCTTCTGCACCCGCACGCCATGCGCATCCGGCAGCAGCGAATGGCTCGCCAACAGCAGGCCGCGCTCCTTCAGGTCCGCGCCGAACGCCACCATCTGCGCGTAGGCCTGGCGCCCCTCTTCGTCGGAGCGGGCTTCACGCTGGCCGCGGGGTTCGACAATCAGCAGCAGATACGCCATGACATTCTCCTTGGAATTTGAGCCTGGGCCGACAACGACCATCACCAGCCACCGGCAGGATTTGCCTGTTCACGATGATGCCGCCTTGCGACCGCAGTCGGCGGCGCGCTGCAGCAGCAGTTGGCGTTCGCGGGCATTGCCCGCCAGCGCGGCGGCGCGCTGGAATTCTTCGCGCGCCTCGTCCACGCGTCCCAGCTTGCTCAGCAAGTCGCCGCGCACGCTGGGCAACAGATGGTAATTGTCCAGCGCCGGCTCCGCGGCCAGCGCATCGACCAGATCCAGTCCGGACTGGGCGCCGAACGCCCGGGATATCGCCACCGCGCGGTTCAGTTCGACCACCGGCGAGGGCGTCATTTGCGCCAGCGTTTCGTACAACTGCGCGATGCGCACCCAGTCGGTCGCCTGCACCGTCAATGCCTGTGCATGACAGGCGGCGATCATCGCCTGCAGGGTGTACGGGCCGGCAGGCCCGGCTTTCGCGGCGCGCTCCAGCGCATCGAGGCCGCGCCGGATCAGCAGCCGATCCCACTGCGCCCGGTTCTGCTCCAGCAGCAGCACCGGGCGGCCTTCGGCATCGACCCGCGTGCGTTCCCGCGACGCCTGGATTTCCATCAATGCCACCAGGCCGTGCACTTCGGCCTCGCGAGGCATCAGCCCGGCCAGCACGCGGCCCAGGCGCAAGGCCTCTCCGCAAAGGTCGGGACGCATCCAGTCGTCGCCGGTGGTGGCCGTGTAACCCTCGTTGAAAACCAGGTAGATGACTTCCAGCACCGAGCCCAGGCGCTCGCTCAATTCGGCTGCGCGCGGGACCTCGAACGCCACCTTCTTGTCCGCCAGCGTGCGCTTGGCGCGCACGATACGCTGGGCGATGGTCGGCTCCGGCTGCAGGTACGCGCGCGCGATCTCGCCGGTAGTCAGCCCGCCCAGCAGGCGCAGGGTCAAGGCCACCCGCGCATCGGTGGAAAGCACCGGATGACAGGCCACGAACATCAGGCGCAGCAGATCGTCGCCGATCTCGTCATCCATGCCGGCTTCGATATCGGCCGCAGGCTGTTCCTGTCCGGATTCCAGCTCGTAACCCAGTTGCGCATGCTTGCGCTCCAGCAACTTCTGGCGGCGCAAATAGTCGATGGCGCGGCGTTTGGCGGCGGTCATCAGCCAGGCGCCCGGATTGTCCGGAACGCCGCTTCGCGGCCAGTGCTCCAGCGCGGTCACCAGGACGTCCTGGGTCAGTTCCTCGGCCACGCCGACGTCGCGCAGCATGCGTGTCAGCACCGCAATCAGCCGCGGCGACTCGATGCGCCAGACCGCGTCGATGTTGCGCTGGATATCGGCCGACATCATGGCTGCCGATCAAACCACCAGCGCACGGCCGATGCAAGTGATGCAAGCGGCGCACGGACTCACGACTCCAAACGCAGCCGCGCTGCTCCTGCGCGCGCAACTCGGGGGTCAGCGCCCAGGAGCCAGTCGGACTTTGGTTGGCCGGGCTGCGAATCCGTCCTTGCGGTCCACTATCTGCCGCTTCTTGGCCCATGGAACCACCACGGGCCGGCGAACCGTCGAAAATCTGTCCCCGCACAGCCGAATTCTCGCCTCGACCACCAAAGTCCGACCGGCTGCTAGCCGAAGTCCTCAGTTTCGAACACCTGGCGAATCTCGATTTCCGACTCTCCGTCGAACGGATTGGGACAGCGCTTGACCCATTCGATCGCCTCGTCCAGCGAACGCACCTGCCACAGCCAGAAGCCGGCGATCAGCTCCTTGGTTTCGGCGAACGGACCGTCGATGACGGTGCGCTTGCTGCCTGAGAACCGCACTCGCGCGCCCATCGAACTCGCGCGCAGGCCCGCGGCCGCCAGCATCACGCCGGCTTTCACCAGTTCCTCGTTGAACTTTCCCATCTCGGCCAGCCGTTGCGCGCTGGGCATCGCGCCGGACTCGGAATCCCGATTGGCCCTGACCATCACCATGAATCGCATCGAAAGTATCTCCCATGCCGTTCGCGCAGCCGCTCAGCTGTCCTTCTCGCAGTTGACCATCCAGGGCGTGCCGAAGCGGTCGACCAGCATGCCGAAACCATCGGAGAAGAAAGTCTTTCCGAGCGGCATGCGCACCTCGCCGTGTTCGGCCAGGGCCGCGAACACGCGCTCGGCCTCGGCCACGCTGCCGACACCGAGCGAGACGTAAAAGCCCTGCGGCCGTTCGAATGGCTTGTCGGATACCCAGTCGCTACCCATCAACACCTGGTCGCCGATGGACAGGCGGGCATGCATGATCCGGTCGCGCGTCGCGGCCGGCATCGCCTCGCAGCCCGGTGCCTCCGACGCCCGCAACAACATGTCCAGCTTGCCGCGCAGGCACTGCGCGTAAAACTTGAAGGCGGCCTCGCATTGGCCGTCGAAGAACAGATAGGGGGTCAGGCTCATGATGTGCTCCTCCGGTTCGCTGTGCTGTGTTTTTGCGCGTGGGCTGTCCACGCCGATGTCGTGCTGCGGGTGAATCAGGCGGTTTCGACAACGTCGGGGAAAGGCTCGACTGATGGAGCGCCACGACGCATGCGGCCAACCATCGCGCGCATGGCCAAATACCGACGTCATGCCCCTACGACGAACAGCAAGAACCGAAATCGACATCATCGTGCGGGAACCTCGAATAACCCCGTTCTTGGCCCTTGTAGCAGCCCACCCTGTGGGCGAAAGCTCTTGTTCACGCAACGGCATAAAGCCATCGCGCACAGGCTGCGCTCCTGCCGAATCACATGTCCATCGCCATCATTCGGCACGGCGTTTCTCCAGCAGCATCAGCGCAATCCCGCCGAGGATCGCCACCGAGGCCAAGGCCAGGCGCAGCGTCACCGGCTCGCCCAGCAAAACGATGCCGCCGACGGCGGCAATGACCGGAACGCTCAGTTGCACCGTGGCGGCACCGGTGGCTTTCAACGCCGGCAATGCGGTGTACCAGATGGCGTAGCCGATCCCGGAGGCCAACGCGCCCGACGCCACCGCGTACAGGACGCCCGCCGCATCCAGAGAAGTGCGGTTCAACATCAGCACGCTCACGACCGCCGCGATGGGCACGGCACGCAGAAAATTCCCTGCGGTTACCCGGGTGGGGTCGCCGGCACCCTTGCCGCGCAGCGAATAGACGCCCCACGCAACCCCGGCGCCCAGCATCAGGATCGCACCGCGCAGTGGCGGTGCCGACAAACCCGGCAGCAACAGGCCGACCACCCCGCCGAACGCGAACACAAGGCCGACGAGTTGCAACCTGTGCAGACGTTCGCCCGCCCAGATACCATGCCCGATCATCGTCGCCTGCACCGCGCCGAACAGCAGCAGCGCACCGGTTGCCGTGGGCAGGCTCACATAGGCAAAGGAGAAGCCGGTGGCATAAACGACCAACGCAAACGCCGACAGCCAGTTGCCCTTGCCGACCGAAGCGCCGCGCCGCATCCGCACCACCAGCCAAAGCATCGCCGCACCCGAGATCAATCGAATCGCGGTGAAGCTTGCGGCATCGATGCCGGTATGTTTGAGCGCCGCACGACAAAGCAGGGAATTACCCGCAAAGGCAACCATGGCCAGCGCCGTCAGGACGATCGTCCGCGTATACGACATGGAAAATCCTGATCAGCGTCGGCTCCCGGTAACCGTTCGCGGAGCGTAGCGAAATCGAAGGGCGAACGGATGGAAAGTTTTCCCGCAATCCTCTAACCGCCGAGTTCCAACGAGTATGGCGGCCATCGAGTTCGGGGTTCGATGGAATCTCGAATAACCTGGTCCCTGGCACTCGTAGGAGCGCACCCTGTGCGCGAATGCTCGTTGCCGACGCTCGAACAAAAGCATTCGCGCACAGGGTGCGCTCCTACGCAGACCATCGAGACGCTGAGTCGTGCTGCCCAGGCACTGGGCAATCGGTGAAAGTTGAATTGGCTGCCGCGTTATCGCGCCGCGTGCATGCGCTTGATGCGAACCGTGCTGCCGCCCACATAGGTGACCACGAAGGTCGAGCCTTCGTGCGTTTGCGACTGGACGAGCACCGGGTCGGCTTTTTCGGCCGCCGCAAGTTCCGATCGGTGATAGGCAGCGAGCACGCCGTCGGGAATCAGGGTCAGCGGCGGGCTGATGCGCTCGAAGTCGGTGAAGCGGGCACCGCATTGATCGCAGTCGCTGCCGGAAAGATAGGGCAGCCGCTTCAGCCAGATGAAGTATTTGTTCTCGTGCCTGATCCAGATCCGGTTGTCGCTGCCCTGCACCCACGTCGCCACGCCGCCGGCATTCCACACGCGCACGATGCTGGCCCTGCTGCAATCGGCCGTGGCGCATTCCTGCAGCACCAGGTATTCGTCCTCCGCCAGACGAATGGGCTGGACACTGAGGATATCGTCCTGAACCAGCGCCTGCGCGGGAAAAACCACGAACGGCATGCGCGGGTCGACCTTGAAATCGCCCGAAATCACATAGCCGCCATGCTGCGAGGTATAGGGCGCGGTCACCGACACCGTCGGCAGATTGACCTGCGCCGATGCCGGGATGCTCAAGAGGCTCGCATACAGCACCATCGTCATGTATCCGGCCAACGATCGTTTCATCTCAACTCCTGTCGATCGCGAATCCTGTTGCACCGAGCCTTCGGCCAAACCCGCGCGCTTGACGGGAAGTCTCTACGGGAATTGTCAGGCAGCGATATCCCCATACTCAACATGACTTGATGGCGGCGGTACCGACATGCCGTCCTCGCGCAGCCCCTCCAGGTGGAAGGCGATGGCCTCACGAATTTGCTCCTCGACTTCCTCAATGGTGTTGCCGGTCGCAACACAACCGGGAAGGTCAGGCACATAGGCCGAGTAGTTTTCTGCGGCCTGCTCGATAACAATGGCGTAGCGCATGGTGATTACCTCTTGAGACCAGCTTGCTTGAAGCGGCCCTGGCGCCAGGTCATCGCTTGGCTTGCCGGGAACAGTGTGACCCGGCCGGTCTTGAACGGGTGCCTGTACTGGCGGTGGCTCCCATGGGTGACTGCAAGGAACCAACCATCATCTTGCAGTAGCCGCAGGATTTCGCTGACTTTCATGCCACAAGCATACTGTGGGGCCGAGTTGCCGCCAACGCCTGAGCCAAGCGGTGGCATAGCCGTCCGCTTGGAGAAGTCAGACGGTTGCGACGCGGTGCGCCGGGGCGAGCTGTTGGCGCGGACGAGCGCAGAACGTTGAACAACCGCCGCCGACAAAATACCAGCAGATCTGGAAGGCCGAAGGCTTGATTTAACTACCTCGGTCCCGAATGGCACTTAACTTAGGCGCGAAATCATGTTTTTCGTCATTCCCGCGAAAGCGGGAGGCGCTTTACAACGGCGAAGCCGGTCATCCAGCGTCTTTAAGCGCTTGGAGGCCACGGAAGGCACTGGATCCCCGCTTTCGCGGGGATGACGAGCCTTAAGTAAGTGCCATTCACCTCGGTCCCGTTCAGTCCTCACCACCCGGCTCAGGCCCTGACGAAATACGGAACGGCCATCAGCGCGGCGCCAATGCCCACCAACACGAACGTGTTCGAGATGAAATAGGGAAACACCATCAGTGCCAAGCCGCATGCCAGCGGCACGGGCTTTTGCTGCTTCTTGCCGTACACGAAGAACCCGAACCCGATGGACCCGAACAACAGCCCCCAGAATAGCGATGCCATAGTCAATGCCGTTCCCGTTGCACCGTGAGGATCGAGCCGCATCCTGCATAACTTCTACTGTGGCAGAAGCGCCCCGACGGCCACCGAGATGCGCTCGTCAACTTGAAGCACCCGGACATCAGCGTAGAGGAAGTATGCGGCATATTCAGGGATGTCTCGGTCACTATCAATACCACCAAGCGCCGGAACGACTGCGCCTGCCATTTCGGCAATTCTGGTCACCTCTGGCGAGCAGGTGTCTTGATTCTTCGCGTGGGCGCCTGGCGGTCGCACGCACATGCGTCCGAAGCGAAGCTCGCCCTTACCCGGATGCTATTTTCTGCGCATATACGTCAGTAGCGCGGCGATGATGATAACCGACGCCGCGACGATCAGAATCCATCCGATCCCCATACCAAACATTGTCATTCCGCCCATATTTGTCATCATTTCAACTCTCCTTCATGTTGGCTGCTTTCACGACCGCGCTTCATGCATTTAACCTGCAGGCACGAAGGCGATGCGTGGCACCCGTGCCTGTTCATTGGTTGGCCACCCATCACGCAAGCTCACCTCAGCAAAGCCACGCCCCCGGATACTCCCGCCCCGCCCGTTTCGGCTGATAGCACGCCGCCGTGCGATGAAACGCCTCATCGGCATTGTCCGCATGCCAGCCGGGAATGCCCGACAACGGCAAGGGCCGCAGTTCCAGGGGATCGTTCAACAGCTGGCCTGCGGCGATCGCTTCGGCACAGACCGCGCGAACCTGGCCGATCTCGACTTCATGCGCCGACTGAAACACCAGCGCCTTGCCGACCAGCAGCTTGTCCGGGTTCAGGGCCAGCTCCAGCAGGGCATGGCCGAACAGGTCGACCCGGATCGCACCGTCGAGCCATGCCTGGCGCTGTTGCCAGAACAGGCCGTGCCAGTCGTGCGCGTCCCATAGCGCGAGCAGGGCCGGATCGCGCACCAGGACGATGACGCCGCCTTCGTCGAACTGGGTCAGCGCGTCTTGCGGACGCGAGCGCTGCTTGGGACCCATACGGGCGATCTCGGCCATCTGGCGCCGGTTCAGTGCCTGTTTGAGTGCGGCATGGCGCAGCCAGACCAGCGCGTTGAGCAGGTCGTGCCAGCTGCCTTCGCGGGTGGCGATGTCGCCGCGCTCGGCGATGCGCTGCTCGTAGTGCCGGCCGTCGGCGAGCAAGGCCGGGGTCTGCGCCACGAAGCGGTGTTTCGCGTTTGCCGGCAGGCAGCGGTTGAGTTGTTCGATGGACGGCCAGGCGCCTTCGAGCAGTGCGGCGTAGTCGTGCCAGGCCGCCAGCGGCAGCCGCCCGAACACCGCCGGATCGACTGCCTCGCGCGACGGCGCCCGGTAGCGCATGCCTCAGCCGGCGAGATGCGCGTGCAGGTCGTGTTCGTCGGCGCTTTCCACCACCACCTCGACGAACTGGCCGGGCTTCAGCTGGTGACCGTCGACGATCAATACGCTGCCGTCGATCTCCGGCGCGTCGGCAGCGGAGCGCGCCACCGCACTGTCGGTACCGGCCTCGTCGACCAGCACGGTGATGGTGCGGCCGATCTTGCGCTGCAGCCTGGCAGCAGAGATTTCCGCCTGCACCGCCATGAACTGTTCGAGGCGATCCTCCTTCAGTTCCTCGGGCACCGGAGCAGGCAGCTCATTGGCCTTGGCGCCATCCACCGGCGAATACGCGAACGCACCCACGCGGTCGAGTTCGGCCTCGCGCAGGAAGTCGAGCAGTTCCTTGAACTCGGCGTCGGTCTCGCCGGGAAAGCCCACGATGAAGGTGCTGCGGATGGTCAGCTCCGGCACCAGCTTGCGCCAGTTCTGGATGCGCTCCAGCGTCTTGTCGATGTTGCCGGGACGCTTCATCAGTTTCAGGATGCGCGGGCTGGCGTGCTGGAACGGGATGTCCAGGTACGGCAACAGTTTGCCGGCCGCCATCAGCGGCATCAGTTCGTCCACGTGCGGGTACGGGTAGACGTAATGCAGGCGCACCCACGCGTCGAGTTCGGACAGGCCCTCGCACAGTTCGGTCATGCGCGTGCGATACGCCCTGTCGCGCCATTGACGCTCGGCGTATTTCAGGTCCACGCCGTAGGCGCTGGTGTCCTGCGAGATCACCAGCAGCTCCTTGACGCCGCCCTTGACCAGCCGCTCGGCTTCCAGCAGCACCTCGTCGACCGGACGCGACACCAGGTTGCCGCGCATCGAGGGGATGATGCAGAAGCTGCAGCGATGATTGCAGCCTTCGGAGATCTTCAGGTACGCATAGTGCTTGGGCGTGAGCTTCACACCGACGGAGTCGTCTTTTCGGGCATCGAGATGCCCGAGCGGCCCGATGTCGATGAACTTGTTGCGCTTCGGCGGCAGCGCGGTATGCACTGCGGTCATCACGCTGGCGTAGTCCTGCGGGCCGCTGATCGACAGCACGTCCGGATACGCCTCGCGGATCAGCCCTGCGCGCTTGCCCAGGCAGCCGGTGACGATCACCTTGCCGTTCTCGTGCAGGGCCTCGCCGATCGCGTCCAGCGACTCCTGCACCGCCGCGTCGATGAAGCCGCAGGTGTTCACCACCACCGCATCGGCCGCGCCGTAGCTGGGCACGATCTCGTAGCCCTCGACCTTGAGCTGGGTGAGGATGCGCTCCGAATCGACCAGCGCCTTGGGGCAGCCGAGGCTGACGAAACCGATCTTGTGCGCAGCCTGGGGCATGGGTCTGGGTTACCGTGAAAACGTATGCGGAAACAGCCGATTATACGGGATGCGGTGTGGTCATTCGGGTCAAGGTAATGTCTGAATAAGCGTCACCCCGGCGAAAGCCGGGATCCAGTGACTCGGTAACCCCATGAAGGCACTGGATTCCGGCTTTCGCCGGAATGACGAACGGAAGCTCGTTCAGACATTCCCAAGCTCTGGATTCCCGCCACCGCGGGAATGACAATGGTGGGCATGGTGTTCAAGAAGGGAGCGATCGACGTGAATCCTGGAATCGGACGCCGCACGGCGGCGGCGCTGCTGCTTGCGGTCACGCTGAGCATGTTCTCCATGGCGCGGGCGGATAACCCGGCAGCCTGCCCCGGGACGGCGACGGTGAAAACCTCGTTTCCGTTCGACACGCTGGTGTCGTGCCTGAAAAAGACGATCGCCGACAACAGATAGAATCACCCCTTCCCCTCAGGAGTCCCGCCATGGGCCAGCACATCAACATCCCCACCAGCGGCACGCAGTGCATCGGTGCGTATCTGGCCCGCCCGCAAGGCCAGCCGAAGGGCGGCATCGTGGTGATCCAGGAGATCTTCGGCGTCAACGCGCATATGCGCAGCGTCACCGACCGCTTCGCCGAGCACGGCTACACCGCGATCGCGCCGGCGTTCTTCGACCATCTGGAAACCGGAGTGGAGCTCGATTACGACGAGGCCGGCTTCGCCAAGGGACGGCAGCTGGTCGGCGAACTGGGGCTGGAGCGTGCGCTGGAAGACGTCGCCAGCGCGGCCGGGGCGATTGCGTCGTCTGGCAAGATCGGCACGGTCGGCTACTGCTGGGGCGGCACCGTGGCGCTGCTGGCGGCACTGCGGCTGGGGCTGCCGTCGGTGAGCTATTACGGCGCGCGCAATCTGCCGTTCCTGCACGAGCAGCCGAAGGCGCCGGTGATGTTCCACTTCGGCGAGAAGGATCAGCACATCACGCCCGAGATGGTCGCCAGGCACCGCGAGCTGCTGCCGCAGATGGAAACCTTCACCTACCCGGCCGACCACGGCTTCAATCGCGATGTCGGCGCCAGTTACCACGAGCCCAGCGCGAAGCTGGCGCTGGAGCGCACGCTGGCCTTCCTCGACACGCACCTGGCCGGCGCGTGAGCCGCGACGCTTTCGCGCTCGATCCGCGGCTGGCCGCCGACACCGTCCCGGTCATCGGCTTGCCGCTGTGCGATGTGCGGCTGATGAACGACGCGCGCTATGCGTGGCTGATCCTGGTGCCGCGCCGCGCCGGCCTGGTCGAGGTCGCCGACCTGCCGGCCGACGAACAGATGGCGTTGTGGCAGGAAGTGAACCGCGCCGGCAAGGCGCTGCGCGCGGTGGCGCCGTGCGACAAGCTCAATCTCGGTGCGCTGGGCAATAGCGTGCGCCAGCTGCACGTGCATGTGGTCGCCCGCTGCGAAGGCGATGCCGCCTGGCCGGGGCCGGTGTGGGGCTACGGCCGCGCGCAACCGTATGCCGAGGCCGGCCTGCGCGCGCGGCGGGATGCGCTGTGCCTGGCGCTGGCCGATATCACGGCATAGACGGTCATGGCGCACGACATCGGGTTCGAAGCGCTCGCCGAAGACGCCCTGCTGCTGCGTTTCGGCGAGCGCATCGACAGCGAACTGAATGCCCGCGTGCAGGCCGCCGCCGCGCGCCTGCGCCAGCGCCTGCCGCAACTGGAATGCGTGCCCGCGTATGCCAGCCTGCTGCTGCGCTTCGACCCGGCACGCTGGGTTGGGCACGATGGGAGCGGGCCGCATCGGCGCCTGCAGGACGCGGTGAACGCGGCGCTTGGCGAGTGCGGCACGATCGCCGCGACGCCACGCGAACGAGTCATTCCGGTGTGCTACGGCGGCGAGTACGGACCGGATCTGGCCGACGTCGCGGCCCACTGCGGACTGGCCGTGGATGCGCTGATCGCCCGCCACACCGCGGCCGAGTACCGCGTGGCGATGCTCGGCTTCGCGCCGGGCTTTCCCTATCTGCTCGGGCTCGATCCACAGCTGGCGGTGCCGCGCCGCCGCGATCCGCGCCAGCGCGTGCCGGCCGGCAGCGTGGCGATCGGCGGCAGCCAGACCGGCATCTATCCCGAGGTACTGCCGGGCGGCTGGCAGCTGATCGGGCGCACGCCGCTGCGCCTGTTCGACGCATCGGCCAGCCCGCCGTCGCTGCTGGCGGCCGGCGATCGCGTGCGCTTCCAGGCGATCGACGAGGACCGCTTTCGCCAGCTCGCCGCGGCCGACCCGCGATGAGCGTCAGCGTGCTCAAGCCGGGGCTGCTCAGCAGCCTGCAGGATGCCGGACGCCCCGGCCATGCCGCGCTCGGCGTGGGCCGCGCCGGCGCGATGGACGGGCCGGCCTGGCAGCTGGCCAATGCGCTGGTCGGCAACACTCGCGGCGAGGCTGCCATCGAATGCACGCTGCTCGGCCCCAGCCTGCGTTTCGAGCAAGCCGCCGTGATCGCGCTGACCGGCGCGGCGATGGCCGCCCATGTCGGCGACCAACCGATCCCGCTGTGGACCGGCTGCCGGCTGCCGGCCGGCAGCGTGCTGCGGCTGGGCGGCATGACCCACGGCAGCCGCGCCTATCTGGCGGTGCGCGGCGGTTTCGACGTGGCGCCGGTGCTGGGCAGCCGCAGCAGCGACCTGCACGCGCGGCTCGGGCATCGGCACGGCCGTGCGCTGCGCGCCGGCGACGTGTTGCCGATCGGCGCTGCCGAACCGCTGCCCGGCCTGGCGCTCGGCGATGCCGTGCAGCCGTTGCCGTGGAGCATCAATCCGCAACCGTGGTTCGATTTCGGCGGACGTCCGCTGGCACTGCTGCGCGGCAGCCACGGGCATCTGCTGGATCAGCCCTCGCAGCAGCTGCTGCACGGCGCGGCGTTCATCATCAGCAAGGACAGCAACCGCACGGCCAGCCGTCTGGATGGCCATACGCTGCACCTGCGCGAACCGCTGGAACTGATCTCCGAGGCGACGCTGCCGGGCACCCTGCAGCTGCCGCCGTCGGGCCAGCCGATCGCCCTGCTGGCCGAGGCGCCGGTCACCGGCGGCTACCCGCGGATCGGCCAGATCGCCGCCGTGGACCTGCCGCATCTGGCGCAACGCCGCCCGGGCGATGCCGTATGCTTTCGCTGCAGCACGCTCGACGAGGCGCTGACGCGGCTGGCCGCACGCCAACAGCGACTGGGCCGCCTGATCAAGGCGATCGCACAACGACTGGAGCATGCCTGAATGAAGCCGGCCCGAATGAAGCAGCCCACATGAACCGCATCGACCTCAATGGCGATCTCGGCGAATCCTTCGGCGCCTGGCGCATGGGTGAGGATGCCGCGCTGCTGGCGCTGGTCAGCTCGGCCAATATCGCCTGCGGCTTCCATGCCGGCGATCCGGACATCATGCGCCAAACGGTGGCGTTGGCGATCGCGCATGGCGTGGCGATCGGCGCGCATGTCGCACTGCCCGACCTGCAGGGTTTCGGCCGCCGCGAAATGGCGGTGACGCCCGCCGAAGCGCATGCGCTGACGCTGTACCAGATCGGCGCGCTGCATGCTTTCGCCCGCGCCGCCGGTACCCGGCTGGCGCATGTCAAACCGCATGGCGCGCTGTACAACATGGCCGCGCGCGATGCCGCACTGGCGCAGGCGATCGCCCACGCCGTGCGCGATTTCGATCCGCAGCTGCGGCTGTTCGCGCTGGCCGGCTCGGCCTTGATCGACGCCGGCCGGTCGCTCGGCCTGGCGGTGGCGGCCGAGGCGTTCGCCGACCGGCGCTACCGCAGCGACGGTGCGCTGCAGCCGCGTCGTGAAGCGGGTGCGGTGATCGAGGATGTCGAACAGGCCACGGCACAGGCGCTCGGCATTGCCCGCGACGGGTCCGTGCTAACCGTCGACGGCGGCAGCCTGCGCATGCAGGCCGATACCCTCTGCCTGCATGGCGACGGCGCCCACGCCGTGCCGTTCGCCCATGCCGTGCGCGCTGCGCTGCGCGCGGCCGGCCTGCGCATCGCCGCGCCGGGCGCGGCGTGATGTCCCATCCCCACATTCCATCGAGGTGCGCATGAACTACTGGCCCCTGCTCGGCGTCGCGGTGATCGTGGTCGGCTTCGTGCTGCGATTCAATCCGGTTCTGGTGGTGGTGACCGCGGCGCTCGGCAGTGGCCTGCTGGCCGGGCTGTCGGTTCCGGCGCTGCTGGCGCTGCTGGGCAACAGCTTCGTCGCCAGCCGGATGCTGCTGATCTTCGTGCTGACCCTGCCGGCGATCGGCCTGCTGGAGCGCGCCGGCCTGCGCGAACACGCACAGCGCTGGATGGCCCGGCTGCAGGGGCTGACGCTGGCGCGATTGCTCACCGGCTATCTGCTGTTGCGCCAGCTGCTGGCGATGCTGGGACTGACCGGCGTGGCCGGTCCCGCGCAGACGGTGCGGCCGCTGCTGGCGCCGATGGCCGAGGCGGCGGCCGAAAAGATCCTGCCGACGCTGGACGATGCCGATCGCGACGAGCTGCGCGCGATCGCGGCGGCCACCGACAACATCGGCCGCTTCTTCGGCGAGGACGTGTTCATCGCGCTGGGCGCGGTGCTGCTGATCCAGGCGTTCTACGCGCAGCATGGGATCGCGCTGTCGCCGCTGGCGATCGCCATCTGGGCATTGCCCACCGCGATCGCCGCGTTCGCGATCCAGTCGCTGCGGGTATGGCTGTATCAACGCCGCCTGCGGCAACGCGCAGCCGGCGACCGCGCCAGGGCGGTGGACTGACCATGCTGCGCATCGAATACGCCTACTGGCTGATTGCCGCATTCCTGGTCTACACCGGCCTGCGCAATCTGCGCGACCGGCACCGGTGGCACGCGGCGTTCTGGCTGGTACTGGGTGCGCTGTTCGGCGGCGGCGACGCGATCCTGGCGCAGTCGGCGGCGGGCAACACGTTGCCGGCGCAACTGGGCGGCGGCGGGGTGATCGTGCTGGCGCTGCTGGCACCGCGGCTGCAGCGCAAGGCACACCCGGAAAGCAGCAGCGCGGAGCAACGGCTGCAATCGGCGATCCGGCTCGGCCACACGTTGTTCGTGCCGGCCCTGCTGATTCCGCTGGTCACGCTGCTGGTGGCATTGTTCGGCGGCTGGCTGGCGATCGGCGGGCACGCGCTGTTCGCCGCACCGCAGATGACCTTGACCGGGCTGGCGCTGGCCTGCGTGGTGGCGCTGTTCGCCGCCTCGCGGGTGGCACGCACGCCGATGCACGAAGGTGTGGCCGAAGGCCGGCGCCTGCTCGACGCGATCGGCTGGGCCGCGCTGCTGCCGCTGCTGCTGGCCGCGCTGGGCCAGGTGTTCACCCACAGCGGCGTGGGCACCGCGATCGCCGCGATCGCCACCGCCTGGCTGCCCGGCGGCAGCGCCCTGGCCGCCCTGCTGGCATTCGCGCTGGGCATGGTGCTGTTCACCGTGATCATGGGCAATGCCTTCGCCGCGTTTCCGGTGATGATGGCCGGCATCGGCCTGCCGTTGCTGATCCGCCAGCACGGCGCCGATCCGGCGATACTGGGTTCGATGGGCATGCTGTGCGGTTACTGCGGCACCCTGTTGACGCCGATGGCGGCGGACTTCAACCTGGTGCCGGCCGCGCTGCTGGAACTGCGCAGCCCGTACGGCGTGATCCGGGCGCAGGTGGGCAGCGCGCTGGCGATCCTGGCCTCCACCATCGTGCTGATGTGGCTGTTCGTGTTCCGCTGAATCCACGGAGGCAACCATGAGTGCATCCCTGCCGCGCATCCTGCTGACCGGATTCGACCCGTTCGGCGGCGAAGTCATCAACCCCTCGTGGGAAACCGTGCGCGCGCTGCATGGCAGGCGCATCGGCGGGCACCAGGTCGTGGCGCGGCTGTTGCCCACCGAATTCGCCGGCTCCCTGCGCGCGCTCAAGGCGGCGTTGCGCGAGACGGCGCCGACGATCGTGCTCGGCGTCGGCCAGGCCGGCGGCCGCAAGCAGCTGTCGATCGAACGGGTGGCGATCAACGTGCAGGATGCACGCATCCCCGACAATGCCGGCGCGCAGCCGGTGGACGAGCCGGTGATTGCCGGCGGCCCGGCCGCCTACTTCAGCACCCTGCCGATCAAGACCATGCTGGCGGCGCTGCATGCGCACGGCCTGCCCGCCGAAATCTCGCAGAGCGCCGGTACCTATGTCTGCAACCACGTCGCCTACGCCATGCTGCACCTGGCGTCGAAGCGGCGCGGCGTGCGCGCCGGCTTCATCCACATCCCGTATCTGCCGGTGCAGGCCGCGCGCCTGCGCGGTGCCGCCAGCATGGCGCAGGCGGATGCCGAACGTGCCCTGGAAATCGCCCTGCGCGCGGCGATCGGCACGCGTATCGATCGCAAGCTCGCCGCCGGCAGCATCGACTGATGCCTCGCGTCATCCGGCTCGCCCTCGACTTGTGCGGCCAGATGCGAAAAATCCCGCGAATCGCTTCGAGGGATTTTCGCATGCACCGCGGATTCGGTACTGCGGATCAACCGCCGCCAGTATGATCCTGCACCGGCGTCGCCTGCACCGGCGCGCGCGGGTGGTAATCCTCGAGCTTGCGTGCCTTGACGTTGATCGGATTGATCTGTTTCAGCGTGCCATTGTCGTCATAGTAAGCCCGGAAACCGTAGTCGATCACCATGCGTGCCAGATACTGCAGATGCTTCTTGCTGATCTTCGCATCGTCGCTGCGCACCAGCAACACGGTCTTCGGCAATCGACCCTGATCCTTGAGGTAAGCGAAGTGGCTGCCCGTATCGATGGCCGACAGCGCGGCGCCGTCGACCAGAAACTGGCCGTCCTTGTAGGCCTGGATGGTGACGTCGAACTGACCCTTCATCGAAGCGGTGCTGACTTCATCCTTGGTGCCGAAAAGATGGCAGCCGGAGAGCAACAGCAGGCTGCCCAGCATGAGCGCGGCGGTGGCTCGCGACAGCAGAGTGGAAAAACGGATCATGCAGGTCTCCTGGCAATCGATCGGTGAATCACGGAAGTGTAACGCCGGCGCGTGGGATGGCGGCAATTGCGGCGTGCCGTCGTTCAGGCACGACGGCCCATCCGCACGCAACCTCAGGTGCGCGGCAAGGTCACGCCCTGCTGGCCCTGGTATTTGCCGCCGCGGTCCTTGTAGCTGGTCTCGCACTCCTCGTCGGATTCGAGAAACAGCATCTGCGCCACGCCCTCGTTGGCGTAGATCTTGGCGGGCAGCGGCGTGGTGTTGGAAAACTCCAGCGTCACGTGGCCCTCCCATTCCGGCTCCAGCGGCGTCACGTTGACGATGATGCCGCAGCGCGCATAGGTGCTCTTGCCGAGGCAGATCGTCAGCACCTGGCGCGGAATGCGGAAGAACTCCACGGTGCGCGCCAGCGCGAACGAATTCGGCGGAATGATGCACACGTCCGCCTCGACATCGACGAAGCTCGACGGATCGAACGCCTTCGGATCGACGATGGTCGAGTTGATGTTGGTGAAGATCTTGAACTCGCGCGCGCAGCGCACGTCGTAGCCGTAGCTGGAGGTGCCGTAGGACACCAGCTTGTTGCCGTCGCGCAGCTTGACCTGGCCCGGCTCGAACGGCTCGATCATGCCGTGCTGCTCGGCCATGCGCCGGATCCACTTGTCGGGTTTGATGCTCACGCACACTCCGGTTCGATAGCGATGCCGCCCACGGGATCCGGGCGGCAAAACGGCAAAAGTACAGGTCAAGGCGCCGCCGCGCCAGCACCGCCCTGTTTGGGTAGGAGCCCGCTGGCGGGCGATGCTTTTGCGTCACACCCGAAAAGCATCGCCCGCCAGCGGGCTCCTACGGGCAGGTGCAAGGCACCAGATGCATCGGCATCATGCCGACGGCGTGCCCTGCACCACGATCTTGCCCAGCCCCAGCGACTTGTTGCGGGGCTGGCGCGACAGGCGGCCGGCGGCATTGCGGGCGATCTCGCGGTAGCGTGCGGCGAGCTCCGAATCGGGCATCGCCGCCACGGTGGGGTTGCCGCTGTCGGCCTGCTCGCGGATGCGGATGTCCAGCGGCAGCGAGCCCAGGTACGGCACCCCGTACTGCGCCGCCATCCGCGCGCCGCCGCCCTCGCCGAAGATGTGTTCCTCGTGGCCGCAGTTCGAGCAGACATGGGTGGCCATGTTTTCCACGATGCCCAGCACCGGTACCTCGACCTTCTCGAACATCTTCAGTGCCTTGCGCGCATCCAGCAGGGCGATGTCCTGCGGCGTGGTGACGATCACCGCGCCGGCCACTGGCACTTTCTGCGACAGCGTGAGCTGGATGTCGCCGGTGCCCGGCGGCAGATCGACGATCAGGTAGTCGAGCTGTTCCCAGCGGGTGTCGCCGATCAGCTGCATCATCGCCTGGGTCACCATCGGGCCGCGCCAGATCATCGGCGTGTCCTCCTCGACCAGAAAGCCGATCGACATCACCGGCATGCCGTGCGCCTGCATCGGGATGATGCTCTTGCCATCCGGCGAGGCCGGCTTGCCGTGCACGCCCAGCATCAGCGGCTGGCTGGGACCGTAGATGTCCGCGTCCATCACGCCGACCCTGGCGCCTTCGGCCTGCAGCGCCAGCGCCAGGTTGGCCGACACCGTGGACTTGCCCACGCCGCCCTTGCCGGAGGCCACCACGATGATGTTCTTCACCTCCGGCAGCGGCCCCAGCGTGCCCTGCACCTTGTGCACGTGAATGCGGCTGGCGATCGAGACGGCGGCCGACTCGATCGCCGGATCGGCCTCCAGCGCCTGGCGCACGCGTGCGGCCAGGCGGTCGGCCGCGCCGGCTGCCGGGTAGCCGAGCTGAAGATCCACCGACACCCGCGCGCCGTCCACGCCGATCGCGCGCACCGCCTCGGCCAGCGGCGCGCCGGTGTGGGTATCGATCAGTTCGCCAAGGATCTGGCGTACCAGGGCTTCGTTCGCCTGTGTCATGTCGGCTCGGTGGTAGCGGGGACTGTCCATTATGCCAGCCCGCGAATACCCGGCCAGCTGATGCAGATCAGCCTCATGCCCGGGACCGGTGACATGGCGCTGCGCCGCCTGGCCGACCGCGCTCGGAGGCTTGCGGGAATTTCCGCAATGCAGCTTGACGCTCTGGCGAATCCTCGCCAGTCTCGCAACCATACGCTTTCGTACGGGAGTATCACCATGAAGCAAGTGTTCCGCCTCACCCTCGCCGCCGGATTGCTGCTGGCCGCCGGCAGCGCCCTTGCCGCCAACGACACGCCGGCAGGCACTTGGAAAACCATCGACGACGTCACCCACCAGGCGAAGTCGATCGTGCAGATCACCGAGAACAACGGCGAGTACCAGGCCACCATCGTCAAGCTGCTGAACCGCACCCCGGAAGCCATCGCCAGGGACGGCGAGCATCCGCTTTGCAGGAAGTGCGATGGCTCGCGCAAGAACAAGCCGATCGAAGGCCTGAACATCATGTGGGGCGTGACCAAGGACGACGACGTGTGGGATGGTGGCAAGATCCTCGATCCGAAGACCGGCAAGGTCTACAAGGTGAAACTTACCCTCAAGGACGGCGGCCAGAAGCTCGACGTCCACGGCTACATCGGCTTCGCCCTGCTCGGCCGCTCGCAGATCTGGGAACGCCAGCCGTAACCGCTGCCCGTGCAAGCATACGAAAAAGGCGCGCTTCGGCGCGCTTTTTCGTTGTGCGTGATGCTCCAAAACAGCCCCGATTCGCGTAGGAGCGCACCCTGTGCGCGAAAGCTTTTCGCCTGCGACCGAACAAAAGCTTTCGCGCACAGGGTGCGCTCCTACACGTGGCTGGAACCATGCCCGCTCAGGAGCGTCCGGGGATTTGGACGGCCATGCCATAATGCGCAGTCATTCCGGAATGTTGTCTGCCATGCGCCGTCGCCTGCTCGTCACCCACGCCCTGCCCTACGCCAATGGCCCGCTGCATCTGGGCCACATGCTGGGCTATATCCAGACCGACATCTGGGTGCGCGCGCAGCGGATGATGGGCAACGAGGTGGTTTTCGTCAGCGCGGACGACGCCCACGGCACGCCGATCATGCTGGCCGCCGAGAAGGCCGGCATGTCGCCGGAGGCTTTCATCGCGGGCATCCGCGCCGGCCATGAGGCGGACTTCACGGATTTCCATTTCAGCTTCGACCACTACCACACCACCCATTCGGACGAGAACCGCGAGCTGGCCTCGCTGATCTACACGCGGCTGCGCGATGGCGGCCAGAGCGGCGACGCGAAAAATCAAACATATATCGCCAAGCGCAGCATCCAGCAGCTGTTCGATCCGGAAAAGCAGATGTTCCTGCCGGACCGCTACATCAAGGGCACCTGCCCGAACTGCGGCACGCCCGACCAGTACGGCGACAACTGCGAACATTGCGGCGCCACCTACGCGCCCACCGACCTGATCAACCCCACCTCGGTGATGTCCGGCGCCACCCCGGTACTGCGCGATTCGGAGCACTACTTCTTCGAGCTGGGCAAGTTCGAACCGCTGCTGCGCGACTGGTTCGCCGGCAAGTACTCGGACGGCAAGCCGGTAGCCAACAGCGGCGTGGTGGCCAAGCTGAAGGAGTGGCTGGACGGCGGCCTGAAGGACTGGGACATCTCGCGCGACGCCCCCTACTTCGGCTTTCCGATCCCCGATGCGCCGGGCAAGTTCTTCTACGTATGGCTGGATGCGCCGGTCGGCTACCTCGCCAGCTTCAAGGCGCTGTGCGACCGGCCCGGTTCGAGGCTGACGTTCGACGATTTCCTCGGTCCCGACAGCACCGCCGAGATGCATCACTTCATCGGCAAGGACATCATCAACTTCCACGGCCTGTTCTGGCCGGCGATGCTGCACGGCGCGGGCTTGCGCACGCCCACCGCGCTGCACGTCAACGGCTACCTCACGGTGAACGGCGCCAAGATGTCCAAGTCGCGCGGCACCTTCATCCAGGCGCGCACGTATCTCGATGCCGGCATCCATCCGGAATTCCTGCGCTACTACTTCGCCACCATGCTGAGCGATGCGCCGGTCGACGTGGATCTGGACCTGAAGGCGTTCGAAGAGCGCGTCAACTCGCACCTGGTCGGCAAGTGGGTGAACATCGCCAGCCGCACCGCGGGCTTCGTGCACAAGTTCTTCGACGGCAAGCTGGCTGATCGTTTCGAGGAGGAGGAAGCCCGACGATGGCAGTGGCTGGTTTCACACCAGGCAAACGTGCCCGCACTGTACGACGAAGGCTCGTTTTCCGAAGTGGCCCGCACTTTCGTGATGATGGCCGATGAGGTCAATGCATATATCGCCGCGAAAGCGCCGTGGGTACTCGCCAAGGACGAGACCCGGCGCGATGAGCTGCATCAGGTGTGCTCGTTCGCGCTCAGTGCGTTTCGCCTGCTGTCCGGCATCCTCAAACCGGTGCTGCCCGCCACCGTGGCAGCCGCCGAGCAATTCCTCGGCGCATCCATCGTCGACTTCGACGATGCCGGTCGCGCACTGCATGGCCACGCCATCAACGCGTTCGAGCCGTTGCTCGGCCGCATCGACCCCAAGCGCATCGAGGCGATGGTCGAAGCCTCCAAGGAATCGATGGGCAGCGCCACCGATGCCGCACCCGCACCGATCAAGAAACCCAGGGAAACCAGCAAGCCCATGAGCGAAACCACCCCCGCCAGCGCCGAGACGGCCACCATCGGCATCGACGATTTCGCCAGGCTCGACCTGCGCATCGGCAAGGTCATCGCCTGCGAATTCGTGGAAGGCTCGGACAAGCTGCTGCGCTTCGAGCTCGACGGCGGCCCGCTGGGCAAGCGGCAGATCTTCTCGGGTATCCGCGCCGCCTACGGCGAACCGGAAAAACTGGTCGGCCGCAACGTGGTGTTCATCGCCAACCTGGCCCCGCGCAAGATGCGCTTCGGCCTGTCCGAAGGCATGATCCTGTCGGCCGGCGACGGCGGCAGCGACCTGTTCCTGCTCGACGCCGACCATGGCGCCAAGCCGGGCGCCACCGTGCGCTGAGTCCGCGATGACGCTGGCCGACCGCATCGATGCCCTGCTGCCGCAGACGCAGTGCGAGCAGTGCGGCTATCACGGCTGCCGGCCGTATGCCGAGGCGATCGCGAATGGCGAAGCGCCGATCAATCAATGTCCGCCCGGCGGCGCCGCCGGCATCGCGAAACTGGCCGCGCTGCTGCAGCGACCGATCCTGCCGCTGAATCCCGAGCATGGTGTGGAGAAGCCGCGCATGCTGGCCCGCATCGTCGAAGCCGACTGCATCGGCTGCACCAGGTGCATCCAGGCCTGCCCGGTCGATGCGATCGTGGGCGCGTCGAAGCTGATGCACACCGTGCTGGCCGACGACTGCACCGGCTGCGAGCTGTGCGTGCCGGCCTGCCCGGTCGACTGCATCGTGCTGGAGCCGATGCCCGCCGTACAGATCGACGCGGCGCACGCCGACGCGGCACGGACGCACTTCCAGCGTCGCGAGGCGCGGCTGTGGCGCTGGCAAGCCGAGCGCGAAGCCGAACTCGCCGCACGCAAGGCCGCCGTCGACGGCGCCGCCCGGCACAATCCGGTGCTCGAAGCGCTGGCCCGGGCCAAAGCCAGGCAAGAGGAACCGAAACCATGAAGCGCGCCGACGTGATCGAGCTGTTCCGCCGGCTGCGCGAACTCGATCCGCACCCCACCACCGAACTCGACTACAGCACGCCCTTCGAGCTGCTGATCTCGGTGGTGCTGTCCGCGCAGGCCACCGACGTGGGCGTGAACAAGGCAACCCGCAAACTGTATCCGGTCGCCAACACGCCGCGGTCCCTGCTCGATCTGGGCGAAGAAAACCTCAAGCGCTACATCGGCACGATCGGCCTGTTCAACGCCAAGGCGAAAAACGTGATCGCGCTGTGCCGGCTGCTGCTCGAACGGCACGACGGCGAGGTGCCGCGCAGCCGCGAGGCGCTGGAAGCGCTGCCCGGTGTCGGCCGCAAGACCGCCAACGTGGTGCTCAACACCGCGTTCGGCGAACCGACCATTGCGGTGGACACGCACATCTTCCGCGTCGCCAACCGCACTGGCCTGGCGCCGGGCAAGGACGTGCGCGCGGTCGAGGACAAGCTGGAGCAGGCGATCCCGGCCGAGTTCAAGCAGGACGCCCACCACTGGCTGATCCTGCACGGCCGCTACGTGTGCAAGGCGCGCAAACCCGACTGCCCGCACTGCGTGATCCGCGACCTTTGCCGCTACAAGGACAAGACCGTCGACCGCTGACCGACCGGCATCCAGCCAACAAATCATTTGCACCAAAGCAAAGCATTGTCCATGATGGTGCAATGAACGGACAGGCATGGCGTGACTGGGCGGGACAGATGGCGACGGGCCTGGCCGTGGTCGATGCCGGCTTGTGCCTGCAATGGATCAACCCGGCGATGGCAGAGTGGCTGGAGCTCGGACCGCGCAGCGCGGTCGGCTATCCGCTGGGTTTGCTGCTGGGCGATCCGCAAGGCATCACGCAGGCCGAGCGGGTGTTGCGGGAACAACAGCCGATGCAGTGGCGCGGGGTCCCGCTGGTGGCGATCGGTGGCCGCACGACCATGGTGGACATCGCGGTACAGCCGCTTGCTGCTGGCCTGCTGCTGGAAGTGCATGCACTGGCCGCGGCCCTGTCGGAGGACTCGCCGTTGTCGGCCACGCTGCGCGGTTTTGCGCACGAGGTGAAGAATCCGCTGGCCGGCTTGCGCGGCGCGGCGCAGTTGCTGCAACGGCGGGTCGAGAACGAGGATCTGCAGGCACTGGCCGGGCTGATCATCGACGAGGCGGATCGGCTCACCACGCTGGCGAACCGGCTGCTGCATCATGACGGCGCGCCCCAGCTCGGCCCGGTCAACATCCACCATCTGCTGGAACGGCTCACCGACCTGCTGCTGGCCGAACCGGCGCCACCGCAAATGCGCCATGACTACGACCCCAGCGTGCCGGACCTGCAGGGCGACGCGGACCGGCTGCAGCAGGTGTTGCTCAATCTGGCGCGCAACGCGCTGCAGGCCGGCGCGCGCACGCTGACCTTGCGCACGCGGGTCGAGCATGCCGTACGCCTGGGCGAACGGATGTTGCGCACGGCGCTGCGGCTGGACGTGATCGACGACGGTGCCGGCGTGCCGGCGCATCTGCGCGACACCTTGTTCGAGCCGCTGGTGTCCGGCCGTGCCGACGGCACCGGCCTCGGCCTGGCACTGTCGCGCGAGATCGCGCACGAGCATGGCGGCGAACTGCGTTATGCCTGCCGCACCGGCGAGACGGTGTTCTCGCTGTACCTGCCGCTGGAGCGGACCCATGGCTGACCGGAGTATTCCACCGGTAGGAGCGCACCCTGTGCGCGAAAGCCTTTCGCCGACATTCAAGCCAGGGCATTCGCGCACAGGGTGCGCTCCTACCCGGAGAAGGCCATGACTGCTGAAATCTGGATCGTCGACGACGACCGCGGCGTGCGGTTCGTGCTGGCCGAGGCCTTGCGCGATGCCGGCCTGACGGTGCGCGAATTCGGCGATGCGGCCAGTACGCGCGCGGCGCTGGCCGATGCACGACCGGCGCTGCTGGTCACCGACGTGCGCATGCCGGGCGAGGATGGCCTGGACCTGCTGCGCGATCTGCAGGCGCAGGGCATCGGCCCGGTGATCGTGATGAGCGCGTACACCGACGTCGCCACCACCGCGGCGGCGTACCGCGCCGGTGCGGTGGATTACCTGGCCAAGCCGTTCGATCTCGACAAGGCGGTCACCGCGATACAGCGCGCACTGGCCAGTGTGGCGCTGCCAGCCACGGCGGGTGCGGATGCGGTCGTGCAGAACCATGCCCTGCTCGGCGACAGTGCGCCGATGCGCGAGGTGTTCCGCTTGATCGGGCGGGTCGCCGCCAGCGATCTGAACGTGCTGATCACCGGCGAAACCGGCACCGGCAAGGAACTGGTGGCGCGCGCACTGCACGAGGAAAGCGCGCGGCGCGGCAAGCCCTTCGTGGCGCTGAACACCGCGGCGATCCCCAGCGAGCTGCTGGAGAGCGAGCTGTTCGGGCATGAGGCCGGCGCCTTCACCGGTGCCACCCGCCGCGTGGCCGGCCGCTTCGAGCAGGCCGAAGGCGGCACGCTGTTTCTCGACGAGATCGGCGACATGCCGCTGGCGCTGCAGACGCGGCTGCTGCGCGTGCTGGCAGGCGGCGAGTTCTATCGGGTCGGTGGCCGCGAGCTGATCCGCTGCAACGTGCGCATCGTCGCCGCCACGCACCAGGATCTGGCCGCGCGCGTCGCGGCCGGACTGTTCCGGGCGGACCTGATGCATCGGCTCGACGTGGTGCGGATCGAGTTGCCGCCCCTGCGCATGCGCCGCAGCGACATTCCGTTGTTGGCCCAGCATTTTCTCGCGGCCACGGCACAGCAACTGAAACTGCCGCCGAAGCGCTTCTCGCGTGCGGCACTGAAGCTGGTCGCGCAGGGCGAGTTCCCCGGCAACGTGCGCGAGCTGGAAAACCTGTGCCGCCGGCTGGTGGTGATCGCGCCCGGCGCCGAAATCCTGCCGTCGGATCTGGGCAGTGCCGCGGGTGCGCCGGCCGGCGGCGAATGGACCGATGCCCTGCGCGAATGGGCGGTGGCCGCGCTGCAACATGGCGAGGAAGACATCCATGCACGCGCCCGCGAGGCGCTGGACCAGACCCTGCTGCAGGCGGCGCTGCAAGCCAATGACGGCCATCGCCAGCACGCCGCGCAGGCACTCGGCGTCGGCCGCAACACGCTGACCCGAAAACTCGGCGCATCGCGCACGCGGCGGCGCTGATCCACCTGTAGGAGCGCACCCTGTGCGCGAATGCTCTTGCAGCAGGGTGAAGAGCATCGCGCACAAGTGCGCTCCTACAGGTGCAGGGTGTCAGCCCAGTACCACGCGCAGCCGATGTGTCTGGCCGTCATCCGCCAGCGCGATCGCCGCGCCGGCATCGAGCGTCTGGCCGTCCATTTCCACGACGGCGATGCCGCGGCAGACTTGGTCGGGATTCTCGACGTCGATTTCATGAAGGGTGGCATGCTGCCGGCCGCGATACCGGTAGCTGATCCGGAAACCCGGCCAGTGTCGTGGAATGCACGGGTCGAGATGCAGCCGATCGCCGCGCAGATGGAAGCCGAGCACCGCTTCCAGCCCGGCGCGATACAACCAGGCGGCCGAGCCGGTGTACCAGGTCCAGCCGCCGCGGCCCACGTGCGGCGCCACCGAATAGACGTCCGCACTGACCACGTACGGCTCGACCTTGTAACGCGCGACCGCCTCGGCGCTGTCGCTGTGGCGGATCGGGTTGAGCAGATCGAACAGGCCGGCGGCGCGTTCGCCGTCGCCGAGCCCGGCCCAGGCGAAGATCGACCAGACCGCGCCATGCGTGTACTGCCCGCCATTCTCGCGCACGCCCGGCGGATAGCCCTTGATGTAACCCGGGTTCTCGGCGCCGTCCTGGTCGAACGGCGGGGTGAACAGCCGGGCCAGCCGGTGCTCGTGGTCGACCAGCAGGCGATCGACCGACGCCATTGCGGTGGCCGCGTGCTGCCGATCCGCGGCGCCGGCGATGACGCTCCACGACTGCGCGATGGTGTCGATCCGGCACTGGTCGCTTTGCTGCGAACCGAGCGGGCTGCCGTCGTCGTAATAGCCGCGGCGATACCACTGGCCGTCCCACGCCTGCTCCAGCGCCTGGCGCAGCTCGGCCGCATGGCGGCGCCAGGTGCCGGCACGCGCGCCGTCGTCACGCTGTTCGGCGACCGGCGCGAACGCCTCGATCGCGCTCAGCAGGAACCAGCCCAGCCAGCTGCTTTCGCCGCGTCCGCCGGCGCCGACCGCATTCATGCCGTCGTTCCAGTCGCCGGTGCCGATCAGCGGCAGGCCGTGTTCGCCGCACCCCAGGCTGGAATCGATCGCCCGCGCGCAGTGCTCGTACACCGACACCTGGACGTCCGAGGCCTTCGGCTGGAAGAACGCGTCGGTGGCATCGTCGGGAATCGCCTGGCCTTGCAGGAACGGCAGCATTGCGTCCAGCACCGCCCGGTCGCCGCTGACGTTGACATAGTGCATCGCCACGAAGGCCAGCCAGATCCGATCGTCGCGAATCCGGGTGCGGATGCCCTGCCCGCCGGGCGGCAGCCACCAGTGCTGCACGTCGCCTTCGGCGAACTGGCGGCCGGCGGCGCGCAGCAGGTGCTCGCGGGCGAGGTCGGGCCGGCTCACGCACAATGCCATCACGTCCTGCAACTGGTCGCGGTAGCCATAGGCGCCGCTGGCCTGGTAGTAGGCGGTGCGCGCCCACAGGCGGCAGGCGGTGACCTGATACAGCAGCCAGTCGTTGAGCAGGATGTCCATCGCGCGATCGGGTGTGCGCACCTGTACCGTATCCAGCAGGCCGTTCCACTGCGCGGCGACGTCGCGCAGCACGCGGTCGATATCGGTGGCACGATACTGTTCGACCAGCGCCTGGGCGGCGGCTTCATCGTCGGCATCGCCGAGCAGGAACAGCAGATCGATCTGCGTCCGGGGCGGCAGTTCGATGCGCGTCAGCAGCGCGGCGCAGGGATCGAGTCCGGCGCCGAGCCGGCCGGACAGCGGGGTGTTGTCGAGCAGCGCCGCCGGGTGCGCCACGCTGCCCAGCGCGCCGAGCAGTTCGGCGCGATCGCCGCTGAGCGAATGCTGCGCGCCGGCCAGGTCGAAGAACGCCACGCGCCCGTCGAAACCGGCGCGCCAGCGGTTGCGCGCGAACACGGCACCGCTGCCCTCGTCGCGCGAGGTGAGCACGAACGGCGCCGGCGTACTGCCGTTGGCGCCCAACGCCCACTCCACATAACCGGTCACCGACAGCCGGCGGGTGCGGCTGGAACGATTGCGCAGGCGCAGGCGCGACAGCTTCAGCGTATCGGCGATCGGCACGCACTGGGTCAGCTCCAGTTCGATGCCGTGCGCGTCGGTGTCGAAACGGCTCCAGCCCTTGCCGTGGGTAACCCGATAGCGTGCACCGGCGGCCCGGATCGGTGCGGCGGTGGCGCTCCACAGCGCGCCGTTGTCCTCGTCGCGCAGATAGATCACGTCATGCGGCATGTCGCTGACCGGATCATTCGGCCACGGCGTCAGCGGATTCTGCTGGCTGTTCTGCGACCAGGCGTAGCCGCCGCCCTCGGCACCGACGATGAAGCCGAAGGCGGGATTGGCGATCACGTTGACCCACGGCGCGGGAACCGGACGCTCGTTGTCGAGCTCGATCCGGTACGCGCGTCCGTCGTCGACGAAGCCGCCGTGGCCGTTGGCGAACTCCAGCGTGTCGGCATCCACCGGGCTGGCATCGGCCGCAACGCTGGTGCGGATCGCGGCCGGCACCGGCGCCGCCACATGGCCCGGCCCGGCTGCCCGGGCAGGCGCCGCGGCGTCCAGCACCAGCCGGGCCACCGTCAGCAGGCCGTCGCGCAGATCCTCGCCGATGCTGTCGTCGCGCAGGCAGAACAGCTCGGCGCGGGGTGCCGTGCCATCGGGTTTCAGTTGCTCCTGCTGGGCGCGCACGCGCGGCTCGAGTGCCTGTTGCAGCGTGTCGCCGGCCTCGCCGGCAGGCATGTTGAGCAGGACCACGTCGAACGCCAGCTGCCGGCTGCGCCACCAGCGCTGGGCCAGCAGCAACTGGTCCAGCTGCGCCAGTCCGGCGTGCCCGTGCAGGCACAGCAGGGCGATCGGGCGATCGCCGGAAATTCCCGCGGCCCACAAGGTCGGCGCGCCGCCATGGCCGCGCGCCAGCTGCGCCGGCGCGGCGCGCTGGCGACCATCGCTGCACAGCAGTGCCTGCATCCACTGCTCGATCTGCGGCGACGGCGGGGATCCCAGACCGAGCCGCAGCCATTCCGCTTCGGCATGCCGCGTGGCGCCGTCGAACAGCCGCTGGCCCGCGTCGGCATCGTGCAACTGCGTGGTCAATGTCTTGGCGCCTTCCTGCGTGTCGGCCAGCCGGGTCCACAGCAGCAGCCGGATGCTGGCGCCGGGAGCGAGCGTGAACGGATGGCGCAGGCTGAACACCGGATCGAGCACGCAGCCGGTGGTGTTCGACAGCGCCGCGCCGGCCTGCATCGCCTGCGCCTCCCGCAGCGTGCGCCCGCGCCCCAGGAAGCGGGTGCGATCGGTTTCATGTGTCTGCGCGGCATCGGCCGGCTGCCCCTCGACCTGCAGTGCCTGCGCCGCCCAGATTTCTGGTTGACTGTCGCTGCGCCGCCGCCGGGTCGCCAGCAACAGGCCGTTCGGCGCATCCCAGTCGGTCTGCACGAACATCTTGGAAAATGCCGGGTGGGTGTCGTCGTCGGCGACCGGGCCGAGCACCAGCTCGGCATACGAGGTCAACGACAGCGTGCGGGTTCGGTCGCCGTGGTTGCTCAGGGTGAGCCGGCGCAATTCGATATCGGCATCGTGGGCCACGGCGATGTCCAGCCGGCTGTGCAGGCTGTGGTGGCGGCCGCTGAAGCTGGCGCGGCCGGGGCTGAAACGTGCCGCATCGTCCGGCCTGGGCGTACCCAGCGGTTGCTGCGTTGCCGACCACACCGCGCCATCGGCCTCGTCGCGCAGCAGCAGGAAGCTGCCCCACGGATCGCCGGTGGGATCCTCCCGCCAGCGCGTTACCGCCATGCCGCGCCATCGACTGAAACCGGAGCCGCGGGTGCTCAGCATGGCGGTGTAGCGTCCATTGGACAGCAGCTGCATCTGCCCCTCGGCGGTGCGCAGTATCGACGGATGGGATGACATGGGCTGGACACACTCCGGCAGGTGCTCGGTGGCACTGATGAGAGAGAGCAGCGTACGACCGCGACGGGGTAATACCGTGTGAAAGCCGTTGCGGCTGCCTCCCTGCACAAGATTCATGCATCCGGCGCGGCACACTGTCGGGCGGGCTTGAACGGTGCGGCTGCACGAATGCGGGCGGCAGTTGTCTCAGTCCGGGTGAAGGCCCGGTGCATGAAACCACCATGCCGGCGTGTCCCGCGCTGCCTGAGCCGAGCCTGCCCTTATCCACGCCATCTGGATGTTGCCGATGTCCCAGCTTTGCGCACTTGCGGACGAAGCCATGCTCGAGCGGTTGCAGCGAGCCGCCTTCGGCTATTTCGTGGAGACCATGAATCCCGCCAACGGGCTGGTGCCCGACACCTCGCGCGAGAACTCGCCGGTCAGCATCGCGGTGGTGGGGTTTGCGCTGTCGGTCTATCCGGCGGGTGTCGAGCGCGGCTGGATGGAGCGCACCGAGGCGATGCGGCGCAGCCTGCTGGCGCTGCGTTTCTTTCGCGACAGCGACCAGAGCGGTGGCCCGGAGGCGACCGGCTACAAGGGTTTCTACTACCACTTTCTCGACATCCATTCCGGCGCGCGCGTGTGGCGGTCCGAACTGTCGATGATCGACAGCGCGCTGCTGCTGGCCGGCGCGCTCACCGCGGCCACCTACTTCAGCGCCGAAACGGCCGAGGAAACCGAGCTGCGCGAACTGGCCGACCTGCTGTATCGCCGGGTCGACTGGTGCTGGTCGCAAGACGGCGGCGGCACCATCCGCCAGGGCTGGAAGCCCGAATGCGGTTTCCTGCACTATGGCTGGGAGGGCTACAGCGAGGCGACCGTGCTGTATGCGCTGGCGCTGGGTTCGCCCACCCATCCGATTTCCGCCGATTGCTACCCGGCATGGACCGGCACCTACCAGTGGGAGAATCTGTACGATGAGGACTTCCTCTATGCCGGCCCGCTGTTCGAGCATCACTTCTCGCACGCATGGATCGACTTTCGCGGTATCCGCGACCGCTTCATGCGCGAAAAGGGTTCGGACTATTTCGAGAACAGTCGGCGCGCCGTGTTCGTGCAGCGCAAATACGCCGGGCTGAACCCGCAGGAGTTCGTCGGCTACGACGAAAATTGCTGGGGGCTGTCGGCCTGTGACGGACCCAGCGACGAGCGTCCGGACGTGCGCAACGAGCACCGGCGCCTGTTCGGCTATGCCGCCCGCGGCGTGCCGTACGGGCCGGACGACGGCACCCTGTCGCCACCGGCCGTGCTGGCGTCGCTGCCGTTCGCGCCGGAGCTGGCACTGGCGGCCATCCGCAACATCCTGCTGCGTTATCCGCAAGTGCTCAGCAACGACCGCCTCGCCACCAGTTTCAATGCCACGCTGGTCGGCAGCGACGGGCAGCCGTGGGTGTCGCCCGGCCACTACGGACTGGATCAGGGGATCGTGTTCATGATGATCGAAAACCATCGCAGCGAGCGGATCTGGCAACTGATGCACGGCTGCCGCTACCTCGGCGACGGCTTGCGCAACGCAGGTTTCGAGGGCGGCTGGTTGCAGCAGCCCGCCGCCGGGGGAGCCGGCTGATGGCCGCACGATTCGACGCCACCGTGCGCACACCGCAGGATGCCTTCGAGCGCAGGCGCATCGCCGACATCCACCCCGAGTCATGGAACAATCCCGAACCCACCGGCCGCTACCAGCTGGTGATCGTCGGTGCCGGACCGGCCGGGCTTGCCGCTGCCGAGGATGCGGCGGCGCTCGGCACCCGGGTGGCGCTGATCGAACGACACCTGATCGGCGGCACCTGCTTCAACACCGGTTGCGTGCCCTCCAAGACGCTGATCCGCACAGCCACCGCATATGCCCAGATGCGCGACGCCACCCGCTACGGGGCGCAGGTGCCGGGCGACATCCAGGTCGATTTCGCCGCCGTGATGGAGCGCGTGCGACGCATCCGCAGCCACATCAGCGCCACCGCCTCGGTGCGTCGACTGGCCGCCAGCGGCGTGGACGTCTATTTCGGCAACGTGCGCTTCAACGGGGCCGACCGATTGTGCGTCAACGGCCAGCAACTGTGCTTCGACAAGGCACTGATCGCGACCGGCGCGCGGCCGCATATCCCCGCCATCGCCGGCCTCAAGGAAGCCGGCTTCCTCACCAACGCCACGGTGTTCGACCTCACCGAACTGCCGCCGCGACTGCTGGTGATCGGCGGCGGTCCGCTGGGTTGTGAACTGGCGCAGGCGTTTCAGCGGCTGGGCTCCCGCGTCACCATCGTGCAGGACCTGCCGCTGTTCCTTGCACGCGAGGAACGCGATGCGGCACAGATTCTCTCCGACGCTTTCGCGCGCGAAGGCATCGAGGTGCGCCTGAACACCACCGCGACCGGCGTGCGCACGGAGGGCGGCTGCAAGCTGGTCGACCTGCTCAGCGCCGATTACCACAGCACGATCGAGGTCGATGCGATTCTCACCGGTGTCGGCCGCCGGCCCAACGTGCACGGGCTCGACCTCGAGGCCGCCGGGGTCGATTACGACGAAGCCGGCGGCATCGCGGTCGACGATCAGCTGCGCACCAGCAACCCGCGAATCTATGCCGCCGGCGATGTCTGCCTCGACGACATGTACACCGACATCGCGGCGGAATCGGCCCGCATCGTGGTGCGCAATGCGTTGCTTGGCGGTCGCGAATGTCTGAGCCGGCTGGTCATCCCCTGGTGCACCTACACCGACCCGGAAATCGCCCACGTCGGCATGTACGTGCGCGAGGCCAACCGGCAGGGCATCCCGGTGAAGACCTTCACCGTTCCCATGCATGAAAGCGACCGGGCGATTACCGACAGCGAGGAGAGTGGCTTCGTCAAGATCCATGTCCGCGATGGCGGCGACCGGATCCTCGGCGCTACCATCGTGGCCCGGCATGCCGGCGACATGATCAACGAGATCACCCTGGCGATGGTGGCGGGTATCGGCCTGCGCACGCTGGCGCGGGTGATCCATGCCTACCCCACCAAGACCGAGGCGATCCGTCAGGCCGCCATCGCCTACAACCGCACGCGTCTGACGCCACGCATCCTGGCGCGGCTGCACGGCTGGCTGACGCGCTGATCCAGGTCACGCCGGCTGGTCGCCGGCACGTCCATCATTCGCCGCTCGGGATGGCGGCGGTTCCTCCACTTCACACTAAGGAAATCCTATGCAACTGGGCATGATCGGACTCGGCAAGATGGGTGCCAACATGGCGCAACGGCTGCTCAAGGGCGGTCACAAGGTCGTCGGCTTCGACCCCAGCGCGGATGCGCGCGGGGGCTTCGAAAGCAAGGGCGGGGCAACGGCCGGCTCGCTGCAGGCACTGGTCGAGGCGTTGCCGACGCCGCGCGTGCTGTGGATGATGGTGCCGTCCGGCCAGATCACCGACGACACCGTCGACGCGCTGCTGCCGCTGCTGGCAAAAGGTGACAGCGTGATCGACGGCGGCAACTCGAACTACAAGGATACGCTGCGACGGGCACGGACCTGTGCCGGCAAGGGTCTGAACTATGTCGACTGCGGCACCAGCGGCGGCGTGTGGGGCCTGGCCGAGGGCTACAGCATGATGATCGGCGGCGACGAGACAGTGGTCGACACGCTGACGCCGATCTTCCAGACGCTGGCGCCGGGCAAGGACAAGGGCTGGGGCCGGGTCGGCCCGGTCGGTGCCGGCCACTTCACCAAGATGGTCCACAACGGCATCGAGTACGGCCTGATGCAGGCGTATGCCGAAGGCTTCTCGATACTGCAGCACAAAACGGAGTTCAGCCTGGACCTGCACCAGATCGGCGAGATCTGGCGTTACGGCAGCGTGGTGCGCTCGTGGCTGCTGGAGCTGACCACCGATGCGCTGGGCAAGAACCCGACGATGGAAGGCATCGCACCCTACGTGGTCGATTCCGGCGAAGGCCGCTGGACCGTCGACGCCGCGATCGAACTCAGCGTGCCCGCCCCGGTGATCACACTGGCCCTGATGGAACGCTTTCGCTCGCGCGACAGCGACTCGTTCTCCGACAAGCTGCTGGCCTCGATGCGCAACGAATTCGGCGGGCATGCGATCAAGAAGGAGTAGGCAAGCGTCAGCGACGTCATCGCCTTGCCGGCCTGCTCAGGCCGATCGCGGTAGGAGCGCACCCTGTGCGCGAAAAGCTCCAATCCGCCATCCCGTAGGAGCCCACCCTGTGGGCGAAACGCTCTTGCGGCACCAAGGCCAGAGCTTTTCGCGCACAGGGTGCGCTCCTACGGATTGCCTGGTGGGCGTGGGGTGCGGCGGCGCACGATGCCGTAGGTGCCGATCACCAGCCAGGCCACCTGCATCACGAACGCCGACGCATTGAAGGCGCCGAACAGCAGCGACAGCATCACGCCGATCGCGCCGACGACGTTCATCAGCTGGTAGGTCAGCCCGTTGCCGTGCAGCTTGTGCGCCTGCAGCAGCAGGAACGCCAGCAGCACCAGCGCCACACCGAGATAGCCGGCCCAGTCGTACCATGGAATCGTCATCGCGACCTGCTCCGCTGACGCAGTGCCTCGAACAACACGATGCCGGTGGCGACCGAGACGTTGAGGCTCTCCATCGTGCCCGGCATCGGGATCTGCACCACGAAATCGCACAGCTCGCGGGTCAGCCGGCGCATGCCCTCGCCCTCGCCGCCCAGCACCAGCGCCACCGGTCCCCTGAAGTCGACGCCGTACAGCGGAGCGTCGGTGTCGCCGGCCAGGCCGGTGATCCACACGCCGGCATCCTTCAGCTCGCGCAGCGTGCGGGCCAGGTTGGTCACCGCGATCAGCGGCACCCGGTCGGCGCCGCCGGCCGAAGCGCGGCGCACCACCGGGGTCAGACCCACCGCGCGATCCTTCGGCACGATCACCGCGGTGACTTTCGCCGCCGCCGCACTGCGCAGGCAGGCACCCAGGTTGTGCGGATCGGTGACGCCGTCGAGCACCAGCACCAGGGTGTCGCTGCCGTCGCGCGCCAGCAGCGCGGCCAGGTCGTTCTCATGCGCCAGCGGCGGCGCCTCGTAGAGTGCCACCACGCCCTGGTGGCGCGCTTCGCCGGCCAGCTTGTCCAGCTGTTCGCGCGGACGGTGCTGCACCGGAATCTTCAGCGCCTTCGCCCGTTCGGCCAGTTCCTGCACGCGTGCGTTGCGCTGGCCGTTCTCCACCAGCAGCTCGCGCACGCGCTCGGCGTCGTTGCTCAACGCGCCTTCGACCGGGTTGATCCCGACGATCCAACTCTCGCTCATGGCTGGCCTTTCGGTTTCGGTTTCGATCGGCGGCGGGGCCTCTTGCCCGGCGCCGCAGTCGCCGCCGCGGCCGGTGCCGGGCCGCGCTTGCCGGCGCCTTCCTTGCGCGGGCGGCGGGCGGGCTGTGGTTGCCCGGCGGCCGGTGCATGCTGCGACGGCTGCCCGCCTGCCGGTCGGGCACCGGCGGTGCGCGAGCGCGAACGCGGCGGCAGGTTATCGTGCAACGCAGTTTGAGCTGCGGCAGGTGCGGGAGCTACGGCCACCGGCTCCTTGCGGCCGAACGCACGGCCGATCGCCTTGGCCGCCTTGCCGAACATGCCCTGCGCCTTGACCGGCTTGGCCGCCTGCGGCAACGAATAGCGTTCGCCGCTGGCGGCATAGTCGTACGCCTTGCCGCTGCGCGGAGGCACCACGGCCCGCGTTGGCACCATCTTGAAGTCGATCTTGCGATCCTCCAGGCTGGCACGCAGCACCTGCACCCGCACGTGGTCGCCGAGCCGGAACTGGGTGCCGGTGCGCTCGCCCTTGAGCAACTTGCGCACCGCATCGAAGTGGTAGTAATCGTTGGCCAGCTGGCTGATGTGCACCAGCCCGGACACCTTCGATTCGTCCAGCTCGACGAACAGGCCGAACGAGGTGACGCCAGCGACCACGCCCTCGAACTCGCTGCCGATGTGCTTGGACATCCAGGCGCACTTGAAGCGCTCGTCGACGTCGCGCTCGGCCTCCTCGGCACGTCGTTCGCGCTGCGAGCAATGGATCGCCATGCCGGCCATCTCGCCGGGGCTGTAGCTGTAATCGCCCGGCTTGCCGCCGGCCAGCGCATGACGGATCGCCCGGTGCACCAGCAGATCCGGATAGCGCCGGATCGGCGAGGTGAAATGCGCATACGCCTGCAGCGACAGGCCGAAGTGGCCGCGGTTGTCCGGCTGGTACGCCGCCATGCTCTGCGAACGCAGCAGCACCGACTGGATCAGCTCGCGCTCGGGCCGGTCGTGCACCATCCGCAGCACCTCGGCGTAATCGGCCGGCGTGACCTCCGCCACCGGCGGCATGCTCAGCTTGAACTCGCGCAGGAACTGCTGCAGATCCTCGTATTTCTCGGCCGGCGGCGGCTCGTGCGCGCGGAACAGCGCGGGGATCTTCTTCTTCTCCAGGAACAGCGCCGCCTGCACGTTGGCGGCGATCATGCATTCCTCGATCAGCTTGTGCGCGTCGTTGCGCTCGGTGGCGCCCATCGACTCCACGCCACCGGTCTGGTCGAGGCGGAACTTCACCTCCGGCGTCTCGAAATCGATCGCGCCACGGCGCTTGCGCTGCGCCGCCATCAGCTTGTACAGCACGTGCAGGTTGCCCAGCTGCGGCAGTACATCGGCCACTTCGTGGCGCGCATCGGCGTCGTTCAGGCCGACCACCTGCCACACCTTGTCGTAGGTGAGCCGCGCATGCGAGCGCATCACCGCATCATAGAACTTCGCCTTGCTCACCGCGCCGTCGGCATCGACGATCATGTCGCACACCATGCACAGCCGCTCGACCTTCGGCATCAGCGAGCAGATGCCGTTGGACAGCGTCTCCGGCAGCATCGGCACCACGAAACCGGGGAAGTAGGTCGAGGTGCTGCGCTCGTACGCCTCGCGATCCAGCGCGCTGCCGACCGCCACGTAGTGCGACACGTCGGCGATTGCCACCAGCAGCCGGAAACCGCCGCCGCGGCGCGGTTCGGCATACACCGCATCGTCGAAATCGCGCGCGTCGGCGCCGTCGATCGTCACCAGCGGCAGCTGGCGGATATCCACGCGGCCCTCGCGTTCGGCGGCGCTCACCTGCGCTTCCACCTGCGCGGCGTCGCGCAGCACTTCCGGCGGGAATTCGTGCGGCAGGTCGTGGCTGGCGATCGCCATCTCCACCACCAGCGAGGGTTCCAGACGCTCGCCCAGCACGGCGCGGATCGCCCCCAGCGGGCCGCGGTGCTGGGTCGGCGGCTCGGTGATCTCGGCCACCACGATCTGCCCGGCGCGCGCGCCCTGATCCTGCCCCGGCGGGATCAGGATGTCCTGGTTCATGCGGCGGTCGTCCGGTGCCACCACCATCACGCCGTTCTCCACCACCACCCTGCCGACCAGCCGCGACGAACGCCGCTGCAGCACTTCGGCGATCGCGCCCTGGCGGCGTCCGCGGCGGTCGATGCCGACCACGCTGGCCAGCACCTTGTCGCCATGCATCACCGTACGCATCTGCTGCGGCGACAGGTACAGGTCGTCGCCGCCCTCATCGGGGCGCAGGAAGCCGTAGCCTTCGGCGTTGGCCAGCACCACGCCGGCGATCAGGTCGAGCTTCTGCGTCGGCGCATAGCCGCCGCGCCGGCCCAGCAGCAGCTGGCCGTCGCGCACCATCGCCGCGAGCCGCTTGCGCAGCGCGTCGAGATCGGTTTCGTCATGGATCTGGAGCGCCTCGGCGATGCGTGCCTCGGTCAGCAGTTCGCCGCGATCTTCCAGCAGGGCGAGGATCGCCTCGCGGCTGGGAATCGGGCGCTCGTAACGCAGCGCCTCGCGCTCGGCGTGCGGATCGCGTCCGGCGCCCACGGCCGGCTTGTTGCGTGGTCCGTCGCTGCCGCCTGACCGCGGCTTGCGACCGGCGGCTTTCGCCAGGCCTTTGGTCGACGGTGCATCGCGGCCCTTGCCGGATGTCGGGGGAGTTTTTCTGGTCACTAAATGTCCTTGCGGTTTGCGCGGCGCGAAGGATGACACGACGCGCGTGATTGGGGTGAAAAGAGTTGACAAGCCCGCGGCAGGTGCCTACATTACGCGGCTCACGCAGCTCGCAGAGCAGTGTGACACCCTGCCCGGGTGGCGGAATTGGTAGACGCACTAGCTTCAGGTGCTAGCGGGGGCAACTCCGTGGAGGTTCGAGTCCTCTCCCGGGCACCAATTGTAAACGAAGGCCGCCTTGATGGCGGCCTTCGTTTTTTCTGCATCGGAAAACTTCCCGATCCGTAGGAGCCCGCTTGCGGGCGATGCTCTGCGTTCGGGAGTCGGGAAAAGCATCGCCCGCAAGCGGGCTCCTACGGGGTGATGTGGCTAGACCACCGGCGGCCCCTTCAGCTCGATCATGTTGCCCTGCGGGTCGTACAGGTAGATCGACGGGCCTTCGCCCTGCGCGCCGTAGCGCGAACCCGACTCGCCGATGCGCACGCCATGCGCCTTCAGATGCGCCAGGATCGCGGCCTCGTCGTAATCCTCCACGCGCAGGCACAGGTGATCCATGTTGTGGCCCTCGCGGCCCGGCGCCGCGCCGCCATGGCGGCCGAGCCGGCCGTCGATGCTGACCAGGTCGATCAGCGACCTGCCGGCGCGCAATTGCACCAGGCCGATCTCGTCCTGCCGGCGCTCTTCACGGCAGCCCAGCACCTCGCCATAGAATCGCCGCATCGCCTCGATGTCGATGGCGCGCAACACCACGTGGTCGATTTCACCGATGCGGATCATGGCTGCGCTCGCGATTCAGGAAACGGTACGCGCAAGCATAGCGCCGGCGGCTTCCGTAGGAGCGCACCCTGTGCGCGAATGCTCTTGCCAGCGCACCGACCAAGAGCATTCGCGCACAGGGTGCGCTCCTACGCGTGATTCGCGATTCCATCAGGCCGGGCCCATGCAGGCCGCAACACGGCTTCATGCATCTGTATAATCGGCGCGGTAAACGCATGGTGGGAGAAGCGGGCGGCCCGGGATCCGGGCAGGCACCGCTGCCGAAGACGCAACGCCCGTAATCGCTCAGGCTCCCATACCACCGTGCGCAAACACTCTGGAGAGACCGGTTGAACCCGGCGCCGAAGGGGCACGAGGCAAGGCACCCATCGCCGCGCTTCCAAACTCTCAGGCAAAAGGACAGAGGGGCGCCCCACGTGCGGCACGGCACGCAAGTCTTCGGATGCCCCAGTCATGAGCCATAAAGCCCCTACCCTGCGCGAACTCGAACACCATCACGCGTTCGTCGAACGCCACATCGGCCCCAACGACGCCGAGATCATGCAGATGCTGCACGTGATCGGCCACGACTCGCTCGACGCGATGACCGACGCGATCGTGCCGGCCTCGATCAAGTCGCCGGCGCCGCTGGCGCTGCCGCAGGCGGTTACCGAAGTCGAGGCGCTAGCCAAGATCCGCGCCATCGCCGGCAGGAACCAGGTGTTCCGCAGCTTCATCGGCCAAGGCTACTACGGTACCCACACGCCGAACGTGATTCTGCGCAACCTGCTGGAGAACCCGGCCTGGTACACCGCCTACACGCCATACCAGGCGGAGATTTCGCAGGGCCGCATGGAGGCGCTGATCAACTTCCAGACCCTGTGCGCCGACCTCACCGGGATGGAGATCGCCAACGCCTCGCTGCTGGACGAAGGCACCGCCGCCGCCGAGGCGATGACGCTGGCCAAGCGCTCGTGCAAGTCGAAGAGCAACGTGTTCTTCGTCTCGCGCGGCGTGCATCCGCAGACGCTGGAAGTGCTCAGGACCCGCGCCGAGGCGATCGGCATCGAGCTGCATGTGGGCGACGACGCCGAGGCCGCCAGCGTCGACAGCTACGGCGTGCTGCTGCAGTATCCCGACACCTTCGGCGCGATCCACGATTACCGCGCGCTGGCCGACGCCGCGCATGCCCGCGGCGCGCTGGTGGCGGTGGCCACCGACCTGCTGGCGCTGACCCTGCTTGCCGCGCCCGGCGAATGGGGCGCGGACATCGCGATCGGCAACAGCCAGCGCTTCGGCGTGCCGTTCGGCAACGGCGGCCCGCATGCCGCGTTCATGGCTTGCCGCGATGCGTTCAAGCGCTCGATGCCCGGCCGCCTGATCGGCGTCTCCATCGATGCCGAGGGCAAGCCCGCCTACCGGCTCACCCTGCAGACCCGCGAGCAGCACATCCGCCGCGAAAAGGCCACCTCCAACATCTGCACCGCGCAGGTGCTGCTCGCCGTAATGGCCAGCATGTATGCGGTCTACCACGGCCCCGAAGGACTCACCCGGATCGCCCGCCGCACCCATCGCCTCGCCGCAATCCTGGCCGGCGCGCTGCGCAAGGCCGGCATCGCGGTGGGTCCGGACTTCTTCGATACCCTGCACATCACCGGCATCGACGCAGCCGAGCTGCATGCGCGGGCCCATGGCAGCCACATCAATCTGCGCGCGATCGATGACCACAGCGTCGGCATCAGCCTGGACGAAACCACCACCCGCGACGACCTGATCCGGCTCGCCGGCCTGTTCGGCGTCGACATCGGCGACCTCGACGCGCTGGATGCCGCCACTACCGACGCGCTGCCGGCCAGTCTCGCGCGCAAGAGCACCTTCCTCACCCATCCGGTGTTCAACACCTACCACAGCGAGCACGAACTGCTGCGCTACATGCGCGCGCTGGCCGACAAGGATCTGGCGATGGATCGCACCATGATCCCGCTGGGCAGCTGCACCATGAAGCTCAACGCCACCGCCGAGATGATCCCGGTGACCTGGCCGGAGTTCGCCGACATCCATCCGCTGGCCCCGGCCGCGCAGACGCAGGGTTACCAGGAGCTGATCGACAGCCTCGAAGCGATGCTGGCCGAATGCACCGGCTACGACGCGGTGAGCCTGCAGCCGAACGCCGGCGCGCAAGGCGAGTTCGCCGGCCTGCTGGCGATCCGCGCCTACCATCGCTCGCGCGGCGAAGGCCATCGCGACATCTGCCTGATCCCCGAATCCGCCCACGGCACCAACCCGGCCTCGGCGCACATGTGCGGCATGAGCGTGGTGGTCACCAAGTGCGACGCCAACGGCAACGTCGACGTCGAGGACATCCGCGCCAAGGCCGGCAAATACGCCGACCGCCTCGCCGCGCTGATGATCACCTACCCGTCCACCCACGGCGTGTTCGAGGAGGACATCGTGGCGATCTGCGAGATCGTGCACGCGCATGGCGGTCAGGTCTACACCGACGGCGCCAACATGAACGCGCTGGTCGGCGTGGCCAAGCCCGGCAAGTGGGGCTCCGATGTCAGCCACCTGAACCTGCACAAGACCTTCTGCATCCCGCACGGCGGCGGCGGCCCGGGCGTGGGACCGTGCGCGGTGAAGTCTCACCTGGCGAAGTTTTTGCCCGGAAAGCTGGGCGAGGAAAGCCCGGTCGGGATGGTGTCGGCGGCTTCCTACGGCAGCGCCTCGATCCTGCCGATCAGCTGGATGTACATCACCCTGATGGGCAGCCAGGGCCTGCGCAAGGCCAGCCAGGTCGCCCTGCTCAACGCCAACTACATCGCCCGGCGGCTGGCCCCGCATTACGCCACCCTGTACACCGGCCGCAACGGCCTGGTGGCGCACGAGTGCATCCTCGACCTGCGCCCGCTCAAGGAGAGCACCGGCATCGGCGCCGAGGACGTGGCCAAGCGGCTGGTCGACTTCGGCTTCCACGCGCCCACGCTGAGCTTTCCGGTGTCCGGCACGCTGATGGTCGAGCCGACCGAAAGCGAATCGCTGCACGAACTGGACCGCTTCATCGACGCGATGATCCAGATCCGCGACGAGATCCGCGCCGTCGAGCAAGGCAAGCTCGACCGCGACGACAACCCGCTGAAAAACGCCCCGCACACGGCAACCATGGTGATGGCCAGCACATGGACCCACGCCTACCCGCGCGAACTGGCCGCGTTCCCGCTGCCCAGCCTGAAGCTGCAGAAATACTGGCCGCCGGTGGCCCGCGTGGACAACATCTACGGCGACAAGAACGTGTTCTGCAGCTGTGCGCCGGTCGAAGCGCTGGAAAAATGAGTGGAGAGGAGTGAGTGGGGAGGAGTGAGCAACGAGTGACCGCAGCGACTCCACTCACTTCTCACTTCTCTCTCCACGCACTCCTCTCCACCACCAAGGGCGAGATCGAAGCCTTCAGCGAGCCGGACGTGGGCTGGCAGCCTGCCGGGGAAAGTCTGAAAAGCTTCCGTTCGTCATCCCGGCGAAAGCCGGGATCCAGTGACTCGGTAACGCCATGAAGGCACTGGATTCCGGCTTTCGCCGGAATGACGGCTTGTTCAGACTTTCCCTGGGCCGCGTGCAATCTGCCGGGCGATCTCTCTTTCCGAGGTCAGCTTGAGCTTTCTCCCGCGGCATTCGCTGCGGTGCCCCCGGCGATCTTCCCTGGCGAAGCTCGCCCGCTTGGCCGCCGATCCAGTGACCTGGGTCCACTTGCCGTTCTTGAAGATGATCTGGTAGCCGCCCGGCAGGATCTGGAACGGTTTCTCGACCTTGCCCAGACGGTCGAAACGGGTCGAACCGGGCTTGCGAAAGACTTCGAAGTACGACGGGTACACGAAGTCGCTCATCGGGATGCGCTCGACCTTGAAGCTCAGCGCCTCGACCGGATCGGCGCTCTCGTAGGCGTAGATCAGTTTGGCGTCGGGGCCCGTCGTCATCATGTTGATCGCAGGATCGACCAGCATCTCGACCAGCTCGTGGGACGCGGACACGCTGACCCGTTCCCCGTTCTGCAGCGTCGTGCGAACGAACACCTTGGCCAGCGGAAAGCCGTCGGGCGTGAGGTCATGGTAGGCGAGCGCGCCGGGCTGGTCGGCATCGTCGAGAAAGACCATGGCCCAGCTGCCCTTCACGAATTGGGCGGACTTGATCAGCTTCGCCGGCGTGCCCCACACCGGCGCAACGTATTTGTCGACGTAGACCTGCATGGCCGCGATCAACTTGTCGAAATCGACCCCGAGCGGAATCGTCGCCTGGTTGAAGCACGCGATGGTGGGAATCTGTCCCTGGTCGAAGGCGCCAAAAACAGGTTTCGCGGTAGCCATGATGCTCTCCTCGTCCGTTTCGAAGCTAGCGATGCACCGCCGGAGGATACGCGCCGACCCGACCGGATGCATGGGCCATGACAGGCATTGCAGGCGTACCCGGCACGCCGTGCCATCGGGTTTCATCGCGCCGGTTCGGCGCCGCACATGGGCGGCTGCGTTGCCGCCAGCAACACGAAACGCATGACGTGATTGGCGCTCAACGGTCAAACAGTACCTTGGGCATGTCGGGCATCCCCGGATCAAGCCCGGGGTCCGCCCAACCTGCGCGCGGCGTCACTCCGCCGGTTCGGGCGGCAACTTCGCCAGCGTGTCCGCCAGATCCTCGATCACCGACTCCATGGCATCGTGCAACTGGCTCTGCCTATCCATCAGGTCGGCGATCGCATCGGCCTTCTTCAGTTTCGACAGCTCGCCGTCGAACAGCAGCCATTCGGCCGTCAGCATCTCCACGTTGTTCCTGGCGTAGTGGCGCATCTCCTTGAGCTGCGCCAGCGTGTCGTTCAGGCGATCGGCGGTTTTCTTGGGGGTTTCGTCGGACATGGCGCGCTCCTCACGGGAAACACCACCCATCGTGCGCGCATCGGCTGACTGGCAGCAGAACAGCGCGGCAAAGATCGTTGTCCATTTCGGTCACTGGTCTGCGTGCCACGGTCAGTAACGCCAATGCTCGTTGCGTACCGGCAGGTAATTGAGCATGTCGCGGCAGTCGCGCCAGTGCGGCATCAGCTTGCAGCTTCCAATGCTTTCGGTGCAGGCAATCCTCTTGCGAAAGCACTTTCTGGCGATCATGGGCTTACACTCGTCCGCTACGCATCCCGGCAGGGGGAATGGATGACACCGGAAGCCCAAGCACGCACCTTGATCGACGGCAAGCTGGAAGCCGCCGGCTGGGTCATCCAGGACATCAAGCAGATCAATCTCGGTGCCGCCTCCGGCATCGCGGTTCGCGAATACCCCACCGATACCGGCCCGGCCGACTACGTGCTGTTCGTGGATCGCTTACCGGTGGGCGTGATCGAGGCCAAGCGCGACGAGGCCGGCGAAAACCTCACCGCCCACGAAGCACAGACCGAGCGCTACGCCAGCGCCAGGCTCAAGTGGCGCAAGGACAGTCCGCCGCTGCGGTTCCTCTACGAAAGCACCGGCCAGATCATTCACTTCACCGACGGTGGCGATCCGCGCCCGCGGGCGCGCGAAGTGTTCCACTTCTTCCAGCCCCGCACGCTCGCCGAATGGGCAGCGCAGCCCGACACGTTGCGGCAGCGGCTGGCGGAACACATGCCGCCGCTGCCCACCGGAAACCTGCGCGACTGCCAGATCAGCGCCGTCACCGGGCTGGAAAAGTCGCTGGCGATGGCCCGGCCGCGCGCGCTGGTCCACATGGCCACCGGCGCCGGCAAGACCTTCACCGCGATCACCTCGGTGTACCGCCTGCTCAAGTTCGGCTCTGCCCGCCGCATCCTGTTCCTGGTCGATACGCGCAACCTCGGCAAGCAGGCGCACCAGGAGTTCATGGCCTACACGCCACCGGACGACGGCCGCAAGTTCACCGAGCTGTACAACGTGCAACGCCTCGCCAGCAACCACATCGACTCCCACGCGCAGGTGTGCATCAGCACCATCCAGCGCATGTACTCGATCCTTTCCGGCGAGGCCATCGACGACTCGGCCGAAGACATCTCGCTGGCCGAACTGCCGCCCGGCACCAAGCCTGCGCGCGAGGTCCGCTACAACCCGGCCGTGCCGATCGAGACGTTCGACTTCATCGTCATCGACGAATGCCACCGCAGCATCTACAACCTGTGGAAGCAGGTGCTGGACTACTTCGACGCCTTCCTGATCGGCCTCACCGCCACGCCGGACAAGCGCACCTACGGCTTCTTCAACGAGAACGTGGTCGCCGAGTACAGCTACGAGCAGTCGGTGGTCGACGGCGTCAATGTGGGCTACGACGTCTACGCGATCGAAACCCAGATCACCCGGGCCGGCGCCGAGGTCAAGGCGAAGGAGTGGGTGGACCACCGTCACCGCGAAACCCGCAGCAAGCGCTGGGCCGAAACCGACGAGGACACCGCCTACACCGGCAAGGAGCTGGACCGCTCCGTGGTCAACCCCAGCCAGATCCGCCAGGTGATCCGGGCGATGAAGAGCGCGGTGGAGAGCACCATCTTCCCCAGCCGGCAGGAAGTGCCCAAGACGCTGATCTTCGCCAAGACCGACAGCCACGCCGACGACATCATCGCCACCGTGCGCGAGGTCTACGGCGAGGGCAACGCGTTCTGCAAGAAAGTCACCTACAAGGCCGACGAAGACACCGACACCATCCTTTCCAACTTCCGCAACGACTATTTTCCGCGCATCGCCGTCACCGTGGACATGATCGCCACCGGCACCGACGTGAAGCCGCTGGAAGTTCTGCTGTTCATGCGCGACGTGCGCAGCCGCGGCTACTACGAGCAGATGAAGGGCCGCGGCGTGCGCAGCCTCGACTACGAATCGCTGAAAAAAGTCAGCAACAGCGTCGACAGCGCCAAGACCCGCTTCGTGCTGATCGACGCCGTGGGCGTGGAGAAGTCGATCAAGACCGAAAGCCGGCCGCTGGAGAAGAAGCCCTGCGTCTCGCTGGATGCGTTGCTGAAAAGCATTGCCGTGGGCGAGCGCGACGAGGACACCGCGCTCAGCCTCGGCAATCGTCTCGTGCGACTCAACAAGCAACTGGACGACAAGGCGTTGGCACGGATCGAACAGACGGCCAAAGGCAGCAGTCTGGGCGAGCTGGCCCGTGGGCTGATCGAAGCCGTCAACCCGGATCGAATCGTCGCCGACGCCCTGGACGCCGCCAGGGCGGCAGGCATGACGCGCAACGAGAATACGCTCACCGCCGATGAACTCGACGCCGCCCGCCATCGGCTCATGGCATCAGCCTGCGCGCCATTCGACCGGCATGAACTGCGGGACGCCATCGAATCCGCCCGCCGCGAGCACGAGCAGCTGATCGACCACATCAACCTCGACCAGGTCACTTTCAGCGGCTACGGCGCGCAGGCCGAGGCGCAGGCGCAATCCATCGTGAAGGCATTCACCGAATACCTCGCCGAGCACAGGGACGAGATCGCCGCGCTGGGTTTCTTCTACGCCCAGCCCTACCAGCGCCGCCCGCTCACCTTCGCCATGATCGAGGACCTGCACGAAGCCCTGTCCCGCCCGCCGCTGATGCTCACCACCGAAAAGCTGTGGTCCGCCTATGCCCGCGTGCAGGCCAGCCAGGTCAAGGGCGCCGACACCCGCCGCCAGCTCACCGACCTGGTGGCGCTGGTGCGCTTCGCGCTCGGCATGGACGAGGAACTCAAGCCCTTCGCCGACAGCGTGGACAAGCGCTTCCAGGCGTGGATCTTCCGCCACAATGCGCAGCGCGCCACCTCCTTCACCGACGAGCAGACCCAGTGGCTGCGGCTGATCAAGGACCACATCGCGTCCAGCTGCGCGATCAGCCGCGAGGATTTCGACTACGCGCAGCTCGCCGCCAAAGGCGGGCTGCAGAAGGCGTGGCAGGTATTTGGCGAGCAGCTCGATGGGCTGCTGGCGGAAATGAATGAGGAGTTGGTGGCTTGAGTGAACTAGCAGTAGGTGACAGCAGCAAACTCCCTGCTTCATGGGATGTAGCTGCGGTTGACGAAGTTGCGTCAATCAACCCAAAGCTCGTTGGAGCCATTGATGACTCTGATCAGGTTCATTTCGTGCCTATGGCTGCTGTTGCTGAAGACTTCGGCGGCATAGACGTATCTGCAACACGGCCTTACGGCGAAGTGCGAAAGGGCTACACCTGCTTCGCATCGCAAGATGTTCTGTTCGCGAAGATCACTCCGTGCATGGAGAACGGCAAAGGGGCGCTTGTCCCCAAACTCGCGCACATTCACGCCTTCGGCTCGACCGAATTTCACGTACTCCGCTCGTACGGCGCAGTGAGGCCTAAGTGGCTGGCCCGTTACCTCTCTCAGCCGGACTTTCGCAAAGCCGCTCGGCACAACATGACGGGAACCGCGGGACAGTTGCGTGTGCCAACGAAGTGGCTCTCGGCTTCAAAGCTGCCGGTTCCACCCTTGGCGGAACAAGACCGCATCGTCGAAAAGCTCGAAGAACTGCTCTCCGACCTCGATGCCGGCGTAGCCGAACTGAAGGCGGCGCAGCGCAAGCTGGCGCAGTACCGCCAGTCGCTGCTCAAGGCCGCCGTGGAAGGCGCCCTCACCGCCGACTGGCGTGCCGCTCGCACCGCGGTCCCCAGCTCGTCATCCCTGCGAAAGCAGGGATCCAGCGACTCTAAGCGCAACACGGCAAAGTCGCTGGATTCCCGCGTGCGCGGGAATGACGGCCATGAGGAAACCGGCGCCGCCCTGCTGCAACGCATCCTCACCGAACGCCGCGCCCACTGGGAAGCCAAGCAGCTCGCCAAGTTCGCCGAACAAGGCAAGACCCCGCCGAAGGATTGGCAATCCAAATACCCCGAGCCCGTCGCCCCCGACACCACTGACCTGCCCGCACTGCCGGAAGGATGGGCGTGGGCAAGTATCGAACAAGTCTCGGCAGACGACGCTTATAGCCTTGCGATAGGCCCATTCGGCAGCAACCTAACGGTCGCCGACTACCGCAGCGAAGGCGTCCCTCTAGTTTTCGTCCGGCACATCCGATCGCGACAATACGCCAATACAAAGTTCGTCAGCCTTGAAAAAGCAGATGAACTGAAGGCACATCATGTCGAAGCAGGTGACGTGTTGGTCACCAAGATGGGAGAACCACCAGGGGATGCAGATATCTACCCGGCAGGATGCCAAACTGCGGTGATCACTGCCGATTGCATCAAGGTCCGCTGTCAGCAAGGCCTGATGCTCCCGCAGTTTCTCGCCGCAATAGTCAATTCCGCACTTGGCAAGAAGCAGATTCAACCGATAACACAGGGTGTCGCCCAGAAGAAAGTCAGTCTCGGTCGATTTTCTTCACTCGCGCTGCCCCTCCCGCCGATTGATGAGCAGTCATACGCAGTAGCCCAACTGACAGTCGCCCTCAAAGAAGCCGACGCGCAAGCGAACACACTGGAATATGGACTTAAACAAGCCGCCGCCCAGCGCAAAAACATCCTCAAAGCCGCCTTCGCCGGCCAGCTGGTGCCGCAGGATCCCCACGACGAACCCGCCAGCACGCTGCTGGAACGCATCCGCACCGAGCGCGTCGCAGCTGGCGCGAATGGCGCGGGCGAAACTGGGCAGAAGAACAAACGCAAAGCCAAGGAGGCAGGTCATGCGTGAAATGAACCCGAAGCACGCCGAGGCATTGATCCAGCTCGTCTTGATGGGCGCGGAGACGCACCGGCTGGAGACCAAGCGCGTATCCGGAAAAATGGTGTCCAAGGCCCTGGAGACGGTGTGTGCCTTCGCCAATACCCAGGGAGGCTGGCTGGTGCTCGGCGTGGAGGACGCGACCAAGGCGAACGGGGCGCAACGACTTTACGGCGTCGAGGAAAATCCGGAAGCGATCGATGAGCTGATGCGCAAGTTGCGCACGCACTTGGTCCCCGAGGTGGGCGGTGTCGCGCCGCAACGGCTCCCCTGCACGCTGCGCAATGGCCAGGCTGGCCATCTGGTAGCGATCTCTGTTCCCGTCAGCGACAAGGTGCATTCGATCCTGGACGGCGGCACCTGGCTCCGTGGGCAGGCCAGCAACAGGGAAATGTCTGCCAACGAGATTACAGAGCTGTCCTACCGGCGCGGCGTACGCAGTGCGGAGTCGGAGCCGGTGGATGTGGACTTTGAGTTGCTGGATACCGACACCTGGCGTCTGTTCCTGAAAGGGCGTTCGTTGACCTCGACAGGCATCGCGGATCAGCTCTACCGGATTGGGCTGGCGAAACGAGTCGGTGGCGAACTTCAGCCGCTTCGTGCTGCCGTGTTGCTGTTTGCGGACCATCCGGGGGCACTGCTGGCTGCCACGGGGACACGCGCCGATGTGCGGGTTTTCCACTTCAAGGGCAACACCATCGAATCGGGCGAAGTGCCGAATCTGCGGAAGCCCCCAAAGACGCTTTCCGGCCCCATCTACCGTCTTATCGCACAGGCGCATGCCCACGTACTCGACGAACTGGCAGGCGGACTCACCCTCGCCGCATCCGGGTTCCGTACGATTCACCGCTACCCGGAGCGCGTGATCAAGGAGGCGATCACCAACGCCCTGATCCACCGCGACTACCGCCTGAACCGGGATGTACACATCCGGATTTTCGATAATCGGATCGAGGTGATGAGTCCGGGCCTGTTTCCGGGCAGGATCACGGCGGCCACCATCCACCGGATGGGCTCGTTCGCACGCAACGCGCTGATCGCAAGCAACCTTCGCGAATTCCCCGAGCCACCCAACGTTGATGCCGGTGAGGGTGTGCGCATGATGTTCAGCCTCATGCGGGCAGGAAATCTGTATCCACCGCAGTACCGCGAACTGCGTGACCAGGCTCAGGAAGCCATCCTCGTCACACTGCTCAACGAGGAACGCCCGCCGATCTGGGAGCAGGTGAGCGACTGGATGGACCGCCACGGCCCGATCGCCAATAGCGATCTTTGCCAGATCGCGGGCCTTGACACGTTGAAAGCGTCCAAGATGCTCAAGCGCTGGGTTGAGCAGGGGCTGATCGTCGCGGACCCGAGCCGTGGCAAACGAAACATGGTCTACCGCAAACCGGCCACCGATGCCGAGGGATCAGCCCCGGGTTTATTAGCAGACGACGCGGATAACAACTTGTGATAGGCCAATATTTCCATTTTTAACAGCCACTTAGAAGCTATCTTGTTATCCGATGACTTCCTCCTCCGGGCCAGATGTGCCGGAACCGTCAAGTAATCCTTGAAGGTTGGAGGCCGCGGATGAACGAGCGAAACAACAACATGTAAGCGCGGCTTACATGTTCGCCTCAACGATTCAGGGTTGAACCATGAACAGCAACACCCTCGTCCAGAAGCTCTGGAATTTCTGCCACACGCTGCGCGACGACGGCGTGGGTTACGGCGACTATCTGGAGCAGCTGACCTATCTGCTGTTTCTGAAGCTGGCGCACGAGTATGCGCAGCCGCCGCACAGCCGCGACACGCATATCCCGCGCAGCTGCGACTGGAACAGCCTGAAGGCCAAGACCGGAGAACCGCTGGAAGCGCACTACCTCACCGTGCTGCACAAACTCGGCGAGGAGCCGGGCATGCTGGGTGCGATCTTCTTCAAGGCGCAGAACAAGATCCAGGACCCGGCCAAGCTGGCGCGGCTGGTGCAGATGATCGACGCGGAAAACTGGCTGAGCCTGGAGACCGACGTCAAGGGCGACCTGTACGAAGGCCTGCTGCAGAAGAACGCCGAGGACACCAAGAGCGGCGCCGGCCAGTACTTCACCCCGCGCGCGCTGATCCAGGCGATGGTGGAATGCGTGCGGCCGGAGCCGAAGAAGACCGTGGCCGATCCGGCCTGCGGCACCGGCGGCTTCTTTCTGGGCGTGCACGAATGGCTGACCCGCCCCGGCAGCCGGCTCAATCCGACGCAGGCGAAGTTCCTGCGTCACGACACCTTCCACGGCAACGAGATCGTGGCCAGCGCGCGCCGCATGTGCCTGATGAACCTGTTTCTGCACAACATCGGCGACATCGACGGCGCACCCGCCGTGGAGCGTTCCGACGCATTGATTTCCGAGCCGTACAAGCACTTCGACTATGTGCTGGCCAACCCGCCCTTCGGCAAGAAGAGCAGCATGACCATCACCAACGAGGACGGCGAGGAGGACCGCGACGCGCTGACCTACGAGCGCCAGGACTTCTGGCAGACCACCTCGAACAAGCAGCTCAACTTCCTGCAGCACATCGTGGCGATGCTCAAGAGCACCGGCCAGGCCGCCGTGGTGCTGCCGGACAACGTGCTGTTCGAAGGCGGCGCCGGCGAAAAGATCCGCCGCAAGCTGCTGGAAACCTGCGACGTGCACACCCTGCTGCGCCTGCCCACCGGCATCTTCTACGCGCAGGGCGTGAAGGCCAACGTGCTGTTCTTCGACAACAAGCCCAAGGATGGCAAGGTGCACACCAAAGGCGTGTGGATCTACGACCTGCGCACCAACAAGCACTTCACCCTCAAGACCAAGACGCTCAAGCGCGACGACCTGCAGGACTTCATCGACTGCTACCACCCGAGCAACCGGCACGAGCGCAAGGAATCGGAACGGTTCAGGTATTTCGACTACAAAACGCTCGTCGCCCGCGACAAGGCCAGCCTCGACATCTTCTGGCTCAAGGACGACAGCCTGGAAAACCTCGACGACCTGCCGCCGCCGGACGTGCTGGCGCAGGAGATCGTGGACCATCTGGAGGCGGCGCTGGCCTCGTTTCGGGAAGTTGCAGCCGCCTTGCCGCGATCCGCAGACACGCAATGAATGCGCTGATGCCGCATGTCCGCCCCATCCACGATGTGTACGGCGCTTGCACGCGGAACATGCGTGTTACGCAGTAGCATTGGCGGCTCAGCCAAGCCAGACGGAGAACCACATGCTCTACAAGAAACAGACATCGAAATCGGTCGAGCGCGCGTTCGAAGACGTGCAGGCTTCGGTGAAGGGGCACGGCTTCGGCATGCTGCATTACTACGATTTCCGCAAGACGCTGGCCGACAAGGGCTTCGAGCTGCCCAACGAGTGCCTGGTGCTGGAAGTGTGCAACCCGCGCCAGGCGGCCGAGGTGCTGGGCATGGACATGTCGGTGAACATGGCGCTGCCCTGCCGCATCTCGATCTACGAGGACCACGGCAAGACGTATATCGGCATGGTGCCGCCGACGGACCAGCTGTCGCTGGTCTCGGACGATGCGCGGATCGCCGAGGCGGCGCGCGCGGTGGAGCACACGATGAAGGAGATCATCGATTCTGCAGCGTAGGGGCACCCCGAACAACCCCGGCTCGTAGGAGCGCACCCTGTGCGCGAATGCTCTTGTGGAGCGGCTGTAGGAGCGCACTTGTGCGCGATGCACTTCACCCTGCAGCAAGAGCATCGCGCGCAAGCGCGCTCCTACGCGCGCTCTCACACAGTCGCTCCACAAGAGCATTCGCGCACAGGGTGCGCTCCTACGCGAACGGGTCGTCCAGCACGATGGTGTCTTCGCGATCCGCGCCGGTGGCGACCAGGGCCAGGCGGCAGCCGGAGAGTTCCTCGACCGCGCGCAGGTAGGCGCGGGCGGCGGGCGGCAGCTTGTTCCAGTCGCGGATGCCGGCGGTGGATTCTTCCCAGCCGGGAAACTCCAGGTACACCGGCTTGCACTCGTCCCAGCCGTCGGCGTCCAGCGGGGCCAGTTCGCGGCGCTTGCCGCGGTATTCGTAGGCTATGCAGACCTTGATGGTGGGCAGGCCGTCGAGCACGTCGAGCTTGGTGATCGCCAGGCCGTTGATGCCGTTGATCTGGGTGGCGCGCTTGAGCGCGACCAGGTCGATCCAGCCGCAGCGGCGCGGGCGGCCGGTGCTGGCGCCGAACTCGTTGCCGACCTTGCGCAGGCGCTCGCCCATCTCGTCATTTAATTCGGTGGGGAACGGACCACTGCCGACGCGGGTGGCGTAGGCCTTGCAGATGCCCAGCACGTAGTCGATGTCGCCCACGCCCACGCCGGTGCCGGCCAGCGCGCCGCCGATGGTGGTGTTGCTGGAGGTGACGTACGGGTAGGTGCCGTGGTCGATGTCCAGCAATGCGCCCTGCGCGCCTTCGTAGAGGATGTTGCCGCCGTCGCGGCGCACGTCGTGCAGGATGGTGGCCACGTCGTCGACCAGCGGGCGGATGTAGTCGCCCCAGGCCAGCGCGTCGTCCAGCACCTGCTGGTAGTCGACCGGCGCGCTTTTGAGCCACTGGGTGAGGATGAAGTTGTTGTAGTCGACGGCGATCCGGATCTTCTCGGGCAGTTCGTGCGGGTACATCAGGTCGGCCACGCGAATGCTGCGGCGGGCGACCTTGTCCTCGTAGGCCGGGCCGATGCCGCGGCCGGTGGTGCCGATCGCCTTGCCGCCGGCGGCGATCTCGCGCGCTTTGTCCACCGCGATGTGGTACGGCATGATCAACGGCGTGGCCGGGCTGATCTTGACGCGCGAACGCACTTCGACGCCGTTCGCTTCCAGCTCGGCGATCTCCTCCATCAGCGCGGCCGGCGACAGCACCACGCCGTTGCCGATCAGGCACAGCGCGTCGTCGCGCAGGATGCCCGACGGGATCAGGTGCAGCACGGTCTTCTTGCCCTTGATCACCAGCGTGTGACCGGCGTTGTGGCCGCCCTGGAAACGCGCCACCGCGCTGACCCGCTCGGTCAGCAGGTCGACGATCTTGCCCTTGCCTTCGTCGCCCCACTGGGCCCCGAGAATGACGACTGACTTGCCCATGATGTGTTCGCTCACTGTGTATTGCCCCGCTGGCGGGGCATTGTCTGCGTTTGCATGGGCTCCACACGGGAGCCGGGGAAACATCGGTCACCGCGGCAAGGGTACGCCGGGTGCCCGCGATGACGAAACCAACCGATGACCACTCACGCTCGACAACCCCGCATGACCCGAGGCATGCGGGGCCGCGGACGGATCATTTTTTGGGCGACGGGTCGTTGAAATAGTTGAGGAACGGGTCGTTCGGCTTGAGCACCAGCACACTCTTGCCGTCCTCGAACGATTTGCGATAGGCGGCCAGGCTGCGGGTGAACGCGAAGAATTCGGGATCCTGGCTGTAGGCCTGCGCATAGATCATCGCCGCCTGGGCGTCACCCTCGCCACGCACCGTGGCGGCATCGCGATTGGCATCGGCGCGCAGCACCTGGCCCTGGCGATCGGCGTCGGCCTGGATCTTGGCGGCGGCCTCCTGCCCGGTGTAGCGCAACTGGTTGGCCAGCTGCAGCCGCTCGGCACGCATGCGCTTGTACACCGACTCGCTGACCGTATCGGGCAGGTCGATGCGCTTGATGCGCACGTCGACCACGGCGATGCCCAGGTTCTTGCGTGTGGACGCGTCGGTCTGCTGGCGCACCCGCTCGGTGATGTCCTTGCGGCCGCCGGAGATCAACTCCTGCAAGGTGCGCGCATTGAACTCGAAGCGCAACGCATCCTTGATGATCGGCGTGAGCCGCTGCGTCGCCTGCAGTTCATCGCCGCCGGTGGCCTGGTAGTACCTGGCGTTGTCGACGATGCGCCATTTCACGTAGAAATCGACGTTGACGCTCTTTTTCTCGGAAGTGAAATAGCGCTCCGGCGCCGCATCCAGCGACAGAATGCGGTTGTCGAATTTCAGGTCCTGCTGCACCAGTGGAATCTTGAAATGCAGGCCCGGCTTGTAATCGGTACGCACGATGCGACCGAACTGCAGCAACAGCGCGTTCTGGCCCTCGTTCACCACGAACATGCTGTTGAGGCCGAGCAGCACCAGCAACGTGACGATGACGGCGGTAACGATCCTGCTGCTCATGGCTGTGCCCCCTTGTTGCCGGTGGTACTGCCGCTGGCTGGCGACACGACCGCGTTGACGGTGCCGGTGTCGGTGTCGGTGTCGGTGCCGTTGGCCGGCGATTGCTCCGCGCGACCAAACGGCAGGTTGATGATGTTGCGGCCGCCGGAGCCATCGATCACCTTGGAATTGTCGGCCATCACCTGTTCCATCGTCTCCAGCCACAGGCGCTTGCGGGTGACTTCCGGCGCCGCCTTGTACTGTTTCAGCAGCAGCGCGAAGCGGGCCGTATCGCCCTGCGCACGCGCGATCCGCTCGGCCTTGTAGCCAGCGGCTTCGGCGGCAATGCGCGCGGCATCGCCACGCGCCACCGGCACCACCTTGTTGGCATACGCCAGAGCCGCGTTCTCGATGCTTTGCTTGTCCTCGCGGGCCTTGTTGACGTCGTCGAACGCGTCCTTCACCTCTTTCGGCGGCGACACGTTCTGGAAACTGACCTCGGTCACCCGCAGGCCGGCATCGTAGCCGTCCATGGTTTTCTGCAGCACCTGCTGCGCCTCGTTGACCAGGTTGGCGCCGGCAGCGGAGAGGATCTGGTCCATGTTGCTGCCGCCGATCACCCCGCGCACCGCCGCCTCGGCGGCCGCCTGGATGGTGCCGTCCGGGTCGTTCAGCGAGAACAGGTACTTGCGCGAATCGTCCACCTGGTACTGCACGGTGAAATCGACGGTGATGATGTTTTCGTCGCGGGTCAGCATGCTGACAGTGTCGTTGACCGAACGCACGCGCGTGGCCTCGACCTTCCTGACCGACTCGATCGGCTGCGGCAACTTGAGGTGAAAGCCCGGACCCAGGGTCCGCGAGTACTGGCCAAAGCGCAGCACCACGCCGACTTGCCGGGCATTGATGATGGTGTAGCTGCTGAACAGCAGACCGACCACCAGCAGCACCAGCACGGCGGTGAGGATGCCGCCGGCGCCCTGGCCGGTCTTGCCCATGCGGGTACGCAGCTTCCTGAGCAGGTCGTCCAGCGGCGATTTGCCGGACTGGCGATTCTTGCCCCAGGGATCGTTCGATCCCTTGCCGGGTTCATTCCAAGCCATAGTCAGTCTCCTTGAGGCGGCGGGGAGGCCGGCAACCGGGGCCGGAACACGCATTGAACGGGATACATCGGGTGCGGCCGCGGTGGCCGAAACGCTGCGCCACACCCATCGAGGGCGAGCGCACAAACGCCGTGCATTCTACCAGAGCCGGATGGAATGTTCCCGCTGTTCAACAGGGCTGTTCCGCCGGGATCAGCAATTCGCGCAACAGCTGTGTCTCGGCGGCATCGCCACCGCTGAGCGGCGCGATCACGCTGCGCGGCGCGTCGATCCGCAATTGCCAGCCGTGTTCATCCACGGTCTCGCCGCAGATCGCGCCGGCGGCCTTGAGCCGGGCATGCAGCCGGCCGGCGGACAGCGGCAATTGCAGTGCGCACTGCAGCCGCTCGCCACCGAGCAGCTCGCCCAGGGCCTGGCGCAGCAGATCCAGGCCGGCGCCGGTGGCGGCCGACAGCCAGACCCGCACGGGCTTGCCGTCGGCGTCGCGGTCGATGCGCGGCGCGGTGCGCGTGCGGGGGCTGCGGTCGGGGGTGGCCGCCGGATCGCCGCCGGCAGCGACATCGGCCCCGATCAAATCGGCGTCGATCAAATCGATCTTGTTCATCACGTGCAGTTGCGGCACGTCGCCGGCGTCGATCTCCTCCAGCACGTTGTCGACGATGCCGTGCAGGCGCGCGCGCTCGTCGTCGGCCGCATCGCTGACATGCAACAGCAGATCGGCATCGCGCGCCTCGGCCAGGGTGGCGCGGAACGCCGCCACCAGATCGTGCGGCAGCTCGCGGATGAAGCCCACGGTGTCGGCCAGCACGGCCGGACCGCAGCTGAGATCCTCCAGCTTGCGCACGGTCGGGTCGAGCGTGGCGAACAGCTGGTCGGCGACATACACCCCGCCGCTGGTCAGCGCATTGAACAGGGTCGACTTGCCGGCGTTGGTGTAGCCGACCAGGGCCACCCGCGGCACCGTGTTGCGCAACCGCGAGCGGCGCTGCTGGCCGCGCTGGGTCTGTACTTTCTGCAGGCGCTTGGTGAGCATCTTGACGCGTTCGCCGAGCAGCCGGCGGTCGGTTTCCAGCTGGGTTTCGCCCGGGCCGCGGTTGCCGATGGCGCCGCCGCGCTGGGTGTCCAGATGGGTCCAGCCGCGCACCAGCCGGGTGGCCAGATGCTTGAGCTGGGCCAGTTCCACTTCCAGCTTGCCCTCGTGCGAACGTGCGCGCTGGGCGAAGATGTCCAGGATCAGGCCGGCCCGGTCGACCACGCGCACGTTCAGCAGCTTTTCGAGATTGCGTTCCTGCACCGGGGTCAGCAGGTGGTCGACCAGCACCACGTCGGCGTCCAGCGCACGCACCGCCTCGGCGACTTCGTCGGCCTTGCCGCTGCCGATGTAGTAGCGTGGATTGGGGCCCTCGACACGCGCCGCGATCGTGCCCAGCACTTCGGCACCGGCGGATTGGACCAGCTCGGCGAATTCCGCGGCGCGGCGCTCGGCATCGCCCTCGCTACGGGAATGCGGCAGCACCAGCACGGCGCGGTCGCCTTTCTTCTGTCTGTCGAACACTGCTGGCTATGGCCTGTCGGGGGCAACGCCCACTTCATGCGGGCGCACACCCTGTCATTCAAGTATTCGCTTCACTCAAGCATCGGCTTCACTGGGTGCCGCTGCCGCGTCGGCATGACTGTCGTGTTCGTCATGATCTTCGTGGCCATTGGTGATGCGCACGTTGCGACTGGGCACCACGGTGGAGATGGCATGTTTGTAGACCATCTGGCTCACCTGGTTGCGCAGCAGCACGACGAACTGGTCGAACGATTCGACCGTGCCCTGCAACTTGATGCCATTGACCAGATAGATGGCCACCGGCACGCGCTCACGCCGCAACGCGTTCAGAAACGGATCCTGCAACGATTGTCCCTTAGACATTTCTTGTTCTCCCCTCGCCACGGACAGGCCGGAGTAAAAAACGCCAACGGCGCCTCGGCCCAACATGTTCAGGATGTTAACCGCTTTCAAATGCATGATGAAAGGAGATTTTTGCGCAACGGCAGCATGACCGCCGGGCTGGAGCGGCCGGCAGAGCGCATGAAGGCGCCGGCATGAGCCGATCAGCCCGCCCGGGCACCCAGAAACAGCCGCAACGCATCGGCCGCCCGCTCGGCCGAGCCGGGCCGATCCGGATCGAGCTGGCGGGCGCCGAAGTCGCTGCGCAGCCAGGTGATCTGCCGTTTGGCCAGCTGGCGCGTGGCGTAGATGCTGCGATCGCGGAACCCGGCAGGGTCGGTCAGTCCGTCCAGATGCTCCCACGCCTGGCGGTAACCGACCGCCCGCATCGCCGGCAGCTGTTCGTGCAGATCGGCGCGGCGGCGCAGCGCGCGCACCTCGTCGAGAAACCCCGCCGCCAGCATCGCGTCGAAACGCCGCGCGATGCGCGCATGCAGCTCGCCGCGATCGGCCGGCAGCAGCGCCAGCTTGAGCACGCGCCACGGAAACCGCGTGCGGCTGCCGCGCTGCTGTTCGGACAGCGGCCGGCCGGTCAGTTCGATGACCTCCAGCGCGCGCTGCAGGCGCTGCGCGTCATGGCAGCCGATCCGCGTGGCGGCCAGCGGGTCCAGCCGCGCCAGCCGCGCATGCATGCCGGGCCAGCCGAGCTGCGCCGCCTCGTCGGCCAGCCGCGCACGCAGCGCCGGCACCGCCTCGGGCAAGTCGGAAAGTCCCTGCTGCAGGGCGCGGAAATACAGCCCGGTACCGCCAACCAGCAGCGGCAGCCTGCCCTGCGCGCTGATCTGCTGCATGGCCGCCAGCGCGTCGGCGCGAAACTCCGCCGCGGAATAGGCTTGCGTCGGATCGCGGATATCGACCAGCGCATGCGGATAACGCGCCAGCGTCGCCGCGTCGGGTTTCGCCGTGCCGATATCCATGCCCCGGTAGACCAGCGCCGAATCGACGCTGATCAGGCCCAGCGGAAACCGCTCGCTCAGCGCGCACGCCAGCGCGGTCTTGCCCGAGGCAGTGGGGCCCATCAGGAAGATGGCCAGCGGGCGTGAGTCGAGTGGCATCCGGAAATTGTAGGCGGCGCACCGCCCCCCGACCAGCAGGCTGTCGGCAATCACGCCGGCAAGTGGTGCGCGCGCCCTATAATTGCGTCTTCCCCGCCCGTGTTGCAGGCCTACCGATGGACACCCCATGTCGCAGACGATGAAAGCCCTGGTCAAGCGCAAGCCCGAGCAGGGCATCTGGATGGAACAGGTGCCGCTGCCGGTGGTCGGCCCGAACGAAGTGCTGATCAAGATGGAGAAGACCGCGATCTGCGGCACCGATCTGCACATCTACAAGTGGGACGAGTGGAGCCAGCGCACGATCGTGCCCGGCCTGACCATCGGCCACGAATTCGTCGGCCGCATTGTCGAGATCGGTCCGGGCGTGACCGGCTACCAGCTCGGCGACCGCGTCTCCGCCGAAGGCCACATCGTCTGCGGCCATTGCCGCAACTGCCGCGCCGGCCGCCAGCACCTGTGTCCGAACACCGTCGGCATCGGCGTGAACCGCAACGGTGCGTTCGCCGAGTACATGAGCATGCCGTCCTCGAACCTGTGGCCGATCCCGGACCAGATTCCGTCCGAGCTGGCCGCGTTCTTCGACCCGTACGGCAATGCCGCGCACTGCGCGCTGGAATTCGACCTGATCGGCGAAGACGTGCTGATCACCGGCGCGGGGCCGATCGGCATCATCGCCGCGGGCATCGCCAAGCACGTGGGTGCGCGCAACGTGGTGGTCACCGACGTCAACGACTACCGCCTGAAGCTGGCCGCCGACATGGGCGCCACGCGGGTGGTCAACGTGGCCAACCAGTCGCTGCGCGACGTGGTCAGGGACCTGCACATCGAGGGCTTCGACGTGGGCCTGGAGATGAGCGGCAACCCGCGCGCGTTCAACGACATGCTCGATGTGATGTACCACGGCGGCAAAGTTGCGATGCTCGGCATCATGCCGCGCGGCGCCGGCATCGACTGGGACAAGGTGATCTTCAAGGGCCTCACCCTGCAGGGCATCTACGGCCGCAAGATGTACGAGACCTGGTACAAGATGACCCAGATGGTGCTGACCGGCTTCCCGCTGCAGAAGGTGCTGACCCACCAGATCGCCATCGACGATTTCCAGCGAGGCTTCGATCTGATGGATGCCGGCACCTGCGGCAAGGTGGTCTGTTCCTGGCATTGATCGACCGCCCGCGGCAACGAGGAATCTCGAATAGGCTGGTTCTAGATGCTTGGTAGGAGCGCACCCTGTGCGCGAATGCTCTGTGCAGCGGTCGTGACAAGAGCATTCGCGCACAGGGTGCGCTCCTACCAAAACCCGGCAAGATGCCGGATCAGGGTAGCCGCCGGTGCCACCTGGTGATGACTTTCACGGAGCGCAATCTGCATGATCGATCGTCGTTTGCTCGATGACCCGCGCCTGGTCCTCGTGCGCCAGCACGCCGAACGGCTTTACCGCTCCCATCGCCTGCGTCGCGGACTGCTGGCGCTGGGTATCCTGCTTGCCGTATTCGGCCTGCTCGGTTTTTTCGCCGCGCCACCGCTTTTGAAATCGCAACTGCAAAGCCGGATGGGCACCCTGCTGGGTCGACCGGTGACGATCGGCGCCGTGCATTTCGATCCCTACACGCTGCGACTGGACCTGGATCGGTTGCATATCGGCGCGCCCGATGGCCATGCGGCATTCGTCGATGTCGACCGGCTCACCATCAACGCTTCCTGGACTTCGCTGTTTCGTTGGGCACCCGTGCTGGACGAACTGGCACTGCAGCACCCTCAGTTGCACATCACCCGTCTGGCACCGCAGCTCTTCAACTTCTCCGATCTGCTGGAACGCCTCAAAGGCAAGCCGGACCCGAATGCGCCACCGAGTCGTTTCGCCGTGGCCAACATCAGCGTGCACGACGGCGACATCGTTTTCGACGACAAGGTGCTGGCGATCAGCCACCATGTCGAGCGGCTCGAACTGGGCATTCCGTTCCTGGCCAACCTGCCCGCCGATACCGACCTGTTCGTGCAGCCGCTGCTGGCGGCGCGCATCGATGGCAGTCCATTGCGCATCGATGGCAAGACCAAACCCTTCGCCAGCAACCGCGAGTCGGAACTCGACTTCCAGTTTGACCACCTGGATCTGCCACGCTATCTCGGCTACGTACCGACCACGCTGCCGGTGGCGATTCCACGCGGCCAGCTGTCCGGCCAGCTGCAGCTGCATTTCGCCACCGACGGCAAGAACACGCAGCTGCAGCTCGGCGGTCAACTGACGCTGGACGACTTCAAACTGACCACTCCCGCCGGCGTTGCGCTGCTGGCACTGAGGCACGGCGCCGCCCAGCTGACCGACGTGCAACCGCTGATCTCGCGCTATCACCTCGGGGCAGTCCAGCTCGACCGCGCCGCCGTGCATTACCAGCGCGGCGCCGGCGGGCACAGCAATTTCGATGCGCTGACCGCCACGGCTGCCGGTCAGCCGTCGCCCCAGCCTGCTTCGTCACCGAACGACGTGCGCATCGACTCGCTGATCCTGCGGCAGGGTCGTTTCGACTATGCCGATCCCGGTGCCGGCGGCGACCAGCCGGCCACCCTCGCGCTGCAGGACGTGCACGGTACGCTGCGTGGCCTGTCCACCGTCTCCGCACCCATCGGCAGCCTCGATCTGGCCGCGCAATTGAACGGTGGCGCGGTGCACGCCAGCGGCAAGCTCGACCTCGCCGGCGCACGCTTCGACGGCAAGCTGGCGCTGCAGGGCGTCGCCGTGGCGCCCCTGCAATCGCTGGCCCTGCCGCCATTGCAGGCCACCATCGCCCATGGCCATCTCGATGCCGAGGGTCGGCTGCAGGCGGCCTGGGGCAAGACGCTGAACCTGCATCTGGAGCCGGCGCGGTTCGGCATCGACGGCCTGGTCCTGAAACGGCACGACGGCACGACGCCGGTGGCCTGGAAGTCGATGCAGGCGAAGCTGACCCGGTTCGACCTGACCAGCCGCCAGGCGCAGATCGAAAGTCTGCGCGTGCAGGGACTCAATCTCGACGTGAACCGGCTGCGCAACGGCCGCTTCGACCTGGCCAGCCTGCTCGCCACCGCACCCTCCACCCATCCACCGTCAGCGAAACCCGGCCCAGCAACGACCGCGCCGGGCTGGCACTGGAGCCTCACCCATCTGGGCATCGAGAACAGCGACATCGCCTTCCGTGACCTGCGTGCCGACCGGCCTGCGCCGGTCGCGCTGCACATCGATCGCTACGGCATCGACGGTTTGTCCGACAACCTGCACGAGCCGGTCAAGCTGACGCTGACCGGCCTGCTCGGCAGGCGCAGCTATGCGCTCACCGGTCAGGTGCGGCCGAAACCGCTGGACGCCCAGCTGCAGGTCACGGCGCGCGGCCTGGACATCGCACCGTTGCAGTCGCTGATCAGCGTGCCGCTGAACGTGCGCATCGGCAGCGCCCTGCTCAGCACCAACGGTCGCCTGCGCTATCGCGATCGCGGCGCTGCGCCGGCGCGCATCGACTATCGCGGCCAGGCCACGCTGGGCCGGGTCCGCGTGCAGGACAAGCTGACCGACGATGACTTCCTGCGCTGGCATTCGCTGTCCGCCAGCAACCTGGTGCTGCGCCTGGGTGAAGGTGCGCCGCATGCGGACATCGGCGGGCTCGCGCTCAGCGATTTCTACGCCCGCGTGATCGTCAACAGCAACGGCCGCCTCAACCTGCTGGACGTGGTGACGAACCAGGCCGAAGCTCCCGTGTCGGTGACACGCGCCGAAAAGACGCCGGTACCGGCCGCGGCACCGACGCCTGCCGTGGCGGCCACCCCATCAGGCCCGGCCCCGGAAATCCGGATCGGCCAGATCACGCTGGTGCGCGGCCAGCTCAACTACACCGACAACTTCATCAAGCCCAACTACAGCGCCAACGTCACCGATCTGGCGGGCAAGATCGGCGCGTTCGGCACCAGCGCAGGCCCACCGGCCGCACTGGTGCTGCAGGGCAAGCTGGACGAAAATTCGCCGGTGGACATCACCGGCAGCATCAACCCGCTGACGCCGATGGCCTTTCTCGACATCAAGGCAAAGGCCGACGGAGTCGAACTCGACCATCTGTCGCCCTATTCCAGAAAATACGCCGGCTACCCGATCACCAGCGGACGGCTCAACGTCGACGTGCACTACCTGCTCGACCAGCGCAAGCTCACCGCGGACAACCATATCTTCATCGAACAGCTTACCTTCGGCGACCGCGTCGATGCGCCGGGCGTGAGCCATCTGCCGGTGAAGCTGGCGGTGGCGCTGCTGAGGAATTCGCAGGGCCAGATCGACGTGCATGTGCCGGTATCCGGCTCGCTGGACGACCCGCAATTCAGCATGGGTGGCCTGATCTGGCGTGCCTTCGCGAACCTGATCGTGCGTGCCGCCACCTCCCCGTTCCGGCTGCTCGCCTCGCTCGGCGGCGGCAAGCATGCCGACCTCGGCTACGTGGAATTCGCGCCGGGCTCCGCCGCGCTGGACGGCACCGCGCAGTCGCGTCTTGCCCAGTTGGTGAAACTGCTGCACGACAAGCCCTCCCTGCAGCTGGACATCAGCGGCCGGATGGATCCCGCCCTCGACGAAAAGGGTCTGCGCAAGGTGATGGTCGATGACTTGATCCGCAAGGCAAAGGCCGATCACGACGGCGACAAGGTCGATCCGGCCACGCTGACGCTCACCCCCGACGAATACGCGCATTACCTGACGCGGGTTTACAGGCACGCGAAATTCCCCAAGCCGAGAAACCTGCTCGGCTTCACCAAATCGCAGCCGCCGGAAGTGATGCACCAGTTGCTGGAAACCAACATGCCGGTCGACGCAGCCGCTTTGCGCCGGTTGGCCGAACGCCGCGCCGAGGCGGTACAGCAGTGGTTGCAGGGCAGGATCGACGAAAAGCGCATCACGCTGCACGCCCCGAAACTCGACGCCAAGGGCATCAAGGACAAGGGCAGGACGACAAGGGTGGATTTCGGTTTGCACTAGATCGGGGGCAAACAACCGCCGCCTTACCCTGCAAGCACCTCGAATAACCTGATTTGTAGGAGCCCGCTTGCGGGCGATGCTTTACTTTCGGGGCTCGGGACTCGCAAGAGCATCGCCCGCAAGCGGGCTCCTACAGAATCTCCCACAAGAGCATTCGCGCACAGGGTGCGCTCCTACGCGGGTACCAGGAACCAGGTTAGTCGAGATTCCTTACAATGGCACTTTGCCATCCATCGGTCGGAACCTTCCCCATGAGCTACTCAGCCAAGACGCGCTACGCCGGCGAACTTTTATCCATCCGCGAGCAGGGCCTGTTCAAGACCGAGCGCATCATCGTCTCGCCACAGTCGGCCGAGATCGAGCTCGAAGGCGGTCGCAAGGTGCTGAACTTCTGCGCCAACAACTATCTTGGGCTGGCCGATCATCCCGCGGTGATCCAGGCCGCGAAGGACGCGCTGGACACGCACGGCTTCGGCATGGCCAGCGTGCGCTTCATCTGCGGCACGCAGGATCTGCACAAGCGACTGGAGGCCAGGATCGCCGCGTTCTTCGGCACCGAGGACAGCATCCTCTACGCCGCCTGCTTCGATGCCAACGGCGGCCTGTTCGAACCGCTGCTGGGCGAGGAGGACGCGGTGATCTCCGACGCGCTCAACCACGCCTCGATCATCGACGGCATCCGCCTGTGCAAGGCCAAACGCTTCCGCTACGCCAACTGCGACATGGCGGATCTCGAACGACAGCTGCAGGCCGCCGACACGGCCGGTGCGCGCACCAAGCTGATCAGCACCGACGGCACGTTCTCGATGGACGGCTCCATCGCACCGCTGGACCAGATCACGATACTGGCGAAGAAGTACGACGCGATGGTGCATATCGACGAATGCCATTGCACCGGCTTCCTCGGTGCCAGCGGCCGCGGATCGGCCGAGGTCAAGGGCGTGATGGAGCAGATCGACATCTTCACCGGCACCCTGGGCAAGGCGCTCGGCGGTGCGCTCGGTGGCTTCACCACCGGCCCCGGAGAAGTGATCGAGCTGCTGCGTCAGCGTTCGCGCCCGTATCTGTTCTCCAACTCGCTGCCGCCGCACGTGGTGGCTGCGGCGATCAAGGTGTTCGACATGCTCGAGTCGGCCGGCGAACTGCGCGCCCGGGTCCAGGAAAACACCGCCTATTTCCGCGAACGGATGACGACGGCCGGCTTCGACATCAAGCCAGGCGTGCACCCGATCGTGCCGGTGATGATCTACGACGCGCCCAAGGCGCAGGCGATGGCGGCGGACCTGCTGGACGAAGGCATCTACGTCACCGGTTTCTTCTTTCCGGTGGTCCCCAAGGGCCAGGCGCGCATCCGCACGCAGATGAGCGCGGCGCATACCCGCGAGCATCTCGACCACGCGATCGCCGCGTTCATCAAGGTCGGCAGGCAACTGGGCGTGCTTGGCGGCTGATCCGCCCCGATTGCCCACTGCCCCACACGCGTAGGAGCCCGCTCGCGGGCGATGCTCTTGCCGGGTTCACAACAAGCCGGGGAACAAGCCGGGGCATCCATCCGGACCGTTTGAGCAAGAGCATCGCCCGCGAGCGGGCTCCTACGCGTGTGGAATGGAGGCAGCGACGAGTTGGCGCACTTCCCCGACGGTCAGGTGGCGCCACTGGCCCTTCGCCAGATCGCCGAGCTGCAGCGGGCCGATGGCGACGCGGATCAAGCGCAGCACATCGAAACCCAGCGCAGCCAGCAGACGGCGAATGTGCCGGTTGCGCCCCTCATCCAGCACCACTTCAAGCCACGCATTCTTTGCGCCGGCACGCAACAGGGTTGCCCGCTTCGCCTTGAGCAAATCACCCCTGTCCACGATGCCGGCATGCATCGCCGCCAGTACCGCCGCATCCGGCTGGCCGGCGACCTGCACGTGATAGGTCTTGTCCAGATGCGTGACCGGATCGGTAATCCCGGCCGCCCATGCTGTGTCGTTGCTGAGCAGCAGCAATCCCTCGCTGGCTTTGTCCAGCCGGCCAACCGGGCCCAGCCATGGCAGCCCGGCGGCCGACAGTGCGGTGTAGACCGTGGCGCGGCCGTGCTCGTCAGCGGCACTGACGACGAGTCCGCGCGGCTTGTTGAACATGACGTGGCAACGTTCGGCGGGCTTCACCGGCTGGCCATCGAGCGCAATCTGCTGACGGTCGATCGATGCCGGGCAATAGGGATCGTGCACGATGCGCCCATCCAGGCTCACCCGGCCTTCGCGGATCCACTGCTCGGCCTGACTGCGCGAGCAGGTACCCAGCTTGGACAACACCCTTGCCAGTCCATGCCTCGGCGCCTGGGTCGACGAGGCATCTCGGGCGGAACGGGAGGCTGGGCGGGACATGGCCCCAGCCTACAAGGCTGGGCCATGTGACGACAAGGATCAGCGGTCCACCGACATGAAAAAACCCGGCTTGCGCCGGGTTTTTTCGTCATGCCTTGAACAAGGTTCGATTACTGCTGAACCTGCAACTCCGTACGACGGTTCTGTGCGCGACCGGCATCGGTGGCGTTGTCGCCGATCGGATCGCTCTCGCCATGACCGATCGGGCCTTCCAGGCGGCTCGCGTCGATGCCGTGGCTGGTCAGATAGTTGTAGACGATCGCGGCGCGACGTTCGGACAGCTTCTGGTTGTAAGCCTCGGTGCCTTTCGAGTCGGTGTAACCGGCCACCGTCACATGCACCTGCGGGTAACGCTGCAGGGTATCGACCGCCTGACTCAGCACCGAGAGCGAATCCGCGGTCGGTTCGGCCAGCGACTTGGAGATATCCGTCTCGCCCTTGCGCGGACGATCGAACTTGAAGTTCACGCCGCGCAGGTCGATCACGACCTTCTGCGGGCAACCATCGGGACCGACGATCGTACCTGCCGGCGTATCCGGGCACTTGTCCTCGCAGTCGTTCACGCCATCATGGTCGCTGTCCATGGTCGAGCAGTCAGCCGGCGCCGGGGCCGGAGCCGCCGCCGGGGCCGGAGCCGCCGCCGCCGGGGCACCGAAACGCGAAACCACGCTGAAACCCAGGAACCAGTCGCCATAACCGCTCTGGCTGCGCTGGGTGCTGTCATCCCAGTCGTAACGGTAGCCGGCTTCCAGCCGTACGTCCGAACTGTCGGTAACGGTCTTGGAGACACCGACGCCAACCTCGGCTGCCGGCGACCAGCCGACCGAGCTGTTGCTATGGTGCTGGCTGCCCATCACCCCACCCAGGAAGTACGGGCGCAAGGCATTCCAGTCGCGGAAATAGTAACGTCCCGTCACGCCGACATTGTTGTTGGCCCACGACGCAGTACTTTGACCGCCACCAGCCGCCGCGCCGGCGTCACGCTCCCGCTTGGTGCGATCGATGAACGCATCGATCGACATGTTCGGCGAGATGAATTTGCCGAACCCCAGCCCGTAATAGAACTGCCGGCTGTTGGTATTGCGATCCTTGTCGTTGAAGTAGCCACCGACGGTCGGAGCGATGTACCAGCGTCCGTCATAACTGGAAACGCTCGAGGAGTCACTGCTGGCGGAACTGGCCGGAGCAGATGTGTCCTGGGCATGAACGGCACCGACGCCGCCCAAGGCCAGCGCAATGAGAAAATATAAGCCCTTATGTTTCATCAGGTGTCTCCTCGATTATTAGGTTTTTGCGTCCGTTCGATCCCAACCGGAAATCGCTTGTCACGAATCCCGTACGACATCAAAGGGTTGATCCCTCCCTCATTCGGCGTACGTTAATGCGGATCGACTGCAATTGTATCAAATTTGTTAAGTTGTTCTCGTCCGATGGCCAGACAATCCGCCAGCCCGGTGAGGCTTCGTTCAGGAAACCGCATGGATCAGCATGATTCCCCAACCCTTGTCTGGCAACCCGGGATAACTGACCGTAAAGCCATTTACATGCATTCGCCCCCCGGAATCAGCGCCGACATGCGCCGCTGCAACGAGATTGGTTTTTGCACCCGCTTAATCTCCCACTCACACCGTCTTTACAACGTGAAGAGTCCAAGAAATTCCTGTAACGGCATGGCATCGAGCCTGGCAGGATCATTCGTCGCGGCGAGAATCGCCTTGACCCGGTGTGTCGGCAGATGACCGCGCATGGCGGCCTCGAACTTCCTCAGCAATACCGGAATGCCCTCGGCACGACGCCTGCGATGACCGATCGGATAATCGACGGAAACCTTCTGCGTGCACTTTCCGTCCTTGAAGAACACCTGCACCGAGTTGCCGATGTAGCGCTTGTCGGGGTCGAAATAGTCCCGGGTGAACTGCGGGTTCTCGCTGACCGTCATCTTCTCGCGCAGCGCGTCGATACGCGGATCGGCAGCTACCTCGTCGTTGTAGTCGGAGGCTTCGAGGCGGCCGAAGATCAGCGGCACGGCCACCATGTACTGGATGCAGTGGTCGCGGTCAGCATAGTTGGCCAGCGGACCGGTCTTGTCGATGATGCGGCAACCTGCCTCCTGGGTCTCGATGACGATCCGCTCGACCTGTTCGAGCCGGCCGGCGACCTCACCGTGCAGCTGCATCGCGCACTCCACCGCGGTCTGGGCATGGAACTCGGCCGGAAAGCTGATCTTCAGCAGCACGTTCTCCATCACATAGCTGCCGAACGGGCGCTCGAACTCGAATGCGTTGCCCTTGAAGGCCACGTCGTAGAAGCCCCAGGTCGTGGCGCTGAGCGCCGACGGGTAGCCAGCCACGCCGCGGTAAACCGCATTGATCGCGTGGGTGACCGCGCGGCGGCAGGCGTCGCCGGCGGCCCAGCTCTTGCGCGGGCCGGTGTTCGGTGCGTGGCGGTAGGTGCGCAGCGCGCCGTTGTCGATCCAGCTGTGCGACACGGCGGTGACGACCTGCTCCTTGTCGCCGCCGAGCATGGCGGTAGCGACCGCGGTCGACGCCAATCGCACCAGGATCACATGATCCTGGCCGACGCGATTGAAGCTGTTCTTCAGTGCGTAGCAGCCCTGGATTTCATGCGCCTTGATCGCATAGCCGAGCACGTCGCGCACGGTCAGCGGCTGACCGCCCTCACGCTCGGCCTTGCGGCTGAGGTAGTCGGCCACGGCGAGGATCGCGCCGAGGTTGTCCGACGGATGGCCCCACTCGGCCGCCAGCCAGGTATCGTTGAAATCCAGCCAGCGGATCTGCGTGCCGATCGCGAACGCCGCCTGCACCGGGTCGAGTTCGTGGCTGGTACCCGGCACGCGTGCACCGCCCGGCAAGGTCGCACCGGGCACCAGCGGCCCCAGATGCTTCACGCATTCGGGAAATTTCATGGCCAGCATCGCCGTGGCGAGCGAGTCGAGCAGCACGTAGCGCGCGGTGTCGTAGGCTTCCTTCGAATCGATCCGGTAATCGATCACGTAGTCGGCAATGTCGACCAGTGGCTGGTCCGGGTCGGGGCGTTTGGCGGAACGGATGTCGTGGACACTCATGACGGATCTCGCTGCGGGGAAACGCTCATTTTAGCTGACCGGGAGCCTGTCGCAGCTTGACCACGAACGCGCCGGCGCCGACAATCCATCAAACACACCCCAAAGGGGAGTAGTTCCCGATGCGGGCGCGCCTGCATCGATGCGCTGACCGTCAACACGAGCGACGCCTCGCTCCGGTCATCGCGGCAGCCATGCTGCGAACGAGACTTTTGTGGTGGACACGGGCTGCGCGCGCCCGTGCCCGCTGCATCGTCCGACGCGCATGGAAACCCGCATGGATCTGTTCGGCTCCGACTTTCTTTCCGGCCTGCTGGCCATCATCCTGCTCGACCTGGTGCTGGCCGGCGACAATGCCATCATCATCGCGATGGCCGCGCGCAACCTGCCCCGGTCACTGCAGCTCAAGGCCGTCTTCTGGGGCGCGTTCGGCGCGATTGCGGTACGCGTGTTGCTGACGGCGATCGTGGTTTCCCTGCTCAAGCTGCCCGGTCTGATGCTGATCGGCGGACTGCTGTTGCTGCCGATTGCCTGGAAACTGCTGCGGCAGGATACCGATGCCACCCAACAGGTCGACGCCTCGAGTGGCTTCTGGAGCGCGTTGCGCACCATCATCGTCGCCGACGCACTGATGGGCATGGACAACGTGCTGGCCATCGCAGGGGCGTCGAATGGCCATCTCGGCCTGGTGGTGATCGGTCTGCTGATCAGCGTGCCGCTGGTGGTCTGGGGCTCGACGCTGCTGCTGCGGCTGATCGACCGCTTCCCGCTGATCGTCTACGTCGGCGCCGGCGCGATTGCCTTCACCGCGGGACGGATGATCGCCCATGATCGATGGACAAGTGGCTGGTTCGATACGCACAGCTGGGTAACGCATGCCTTCGAGACACTGCTGGTGATCGTCATCTGCGGCGGTGGCTGGTGGCTGCAGCGACGCCAGCGGGCCGGGCAGCAGCCATCCCGTTGACGGCAAACTGCGTGACCCCTGCCCGCCGGGCGCCCCCCCACCCGAAGGTGGGCGCCGAACCCTGGAGCTTGTTCAGCGCTTGTCGATCGGCACGTAGGCCTGGTCTTCCGGGCCGGTGTAGTTCGCGCTGGGACGGATGATCTTGCCGTCCTGGCGCTGCTCGATCACATGCGCGCTCCAACCGGAGGTACGCGCGATCACGAACAGCGGCGTGAACATCGCGGTGGGCACGCCCATCATGTGATACGCGCTGGCGGAGAACCAGTCGAGGTTGGGGAACATCTTCTTGACCTCGCCCATCACCTGCTCGATCCGCTCGGACACCTCGAACAGGCTCGGGTTGCCGCCTTCGGTGCACAGCTTGCGCGAGATTTCCTTGATGATCTCGTTGCGCGGATCGGACACCGTGTACACCGGGTGGCCGAAACCGATGATGATTTCCTTGCGCTCGACGCGGGCGCGGATGTCGGCCTCGGCGTCGTTGGCGCTGCGGTAGCGCGCGATGATCTCCATCGCCACCTCGTTCGCGCCACCGTGCTTGGGGCCGCGCAACGCGCCGATCGCGCCGGTGATCGACGAATACATGTCCGAACCGGTGCCGGCGATCACGCGGGCGGCGAAGGTGGACGCGTTGAACTCGTGCTCGGCATACAGCACCAGCGACTTGTCCAGCGCATGCGCGTGCAGGTCGCTGGGCGATTTGCCGTGCAGCAGGTGCAGGAAATGCCCGGCGATCGAGGCATCGTCGGTCTCGGTCTCGATGCGCTTGCCGTTGTGGCTGAAGTGATACCAGTACAGCAGCATCGAGCCGAAGCTGGCCATCAGCCGGTCGGCGATCTCGCGCGCACCCTCGACATGATGGTCGTCCTTCTCCGGCAGCACCGTGCCCAGCACCGAACAGCCGGTGCGCATCACGTCCATCGGATGGGTCGCGGCCGGCAGCAGCTCCAGCGCCGCCTTGACCGGTGCCGGCAGGCCGCGCAGACGCTTGAGCCGGGCGCGGTAGTTGTTGAGTTCGGTCCAGGTCGGCAGCACGCCATGCACCAGCAGGTAGGCCACCTCTTCGAAGCAACCGCGGGTGGCCAGGTCGTGGATGTCGTAGCCGCGGTAATGCAGGTCGTTGCCGCTGCGGCCGACCGTGCACAGTGCGGTGTTGCCTGCCGGCACGCCGGACAGGGCGACGGATTTTTTGGCCTTGGGTAGGGCTTGCTCGCTCATCGGAAATCTCCAGGGTGCAAGGTTGTGCTTTTCAATTCCGGTAGGAGCCCGCTGGCGGGCGATGCTCTGGCTTCGATGTGCATCAGAGCAGGAGCATCGCCCGCAAGCGGGCTCCTACCGTGATTACGGTCAGCCTTTCTGCGAGAACAGCGCGTCGAGCTTGTCCTCGTAGGCGTGGTAGCCGAGGTAGTCGTAGAGCTCCTCGCGGGTCTGCAGCGTGTCGATGAGGTTCTTCTGGGTGCCTTCGCGGCGCACGGTCTCGTAGAAATTCAGCGCCGCCTTGTTCATGGCCCGATACGCACCGCAGCAGTACAGCGCGATGTCCACGCCGGCGTCGCGCAGCTCGCCGGTGGTGAAAAACGGGGTCGAACCGAATTCGGTGAGGTTGGCCAGGATCGGCACCTTTACCGCCGCCTTGAAGCGGCAGTACTCGTCGAGCGTCCTCATCGCCTCGGGAAAGATCATGTCGGCACCGGCCTCGACATAGGCGCAGGCGCGATCGATCGCCGCATCGATACCTTCCACCACAGCCGCGTCGGTGCGCGCCATGATGACGAAGCTCGCCTCGCTACGCGCATCCACCGCGGCCTTGACGCGATCGACCATCTCTTCCTTCGACACCACTTCCTTGCCCGGCCGATGACCGCAGCGCTTCTGCCCGACCTGGTCCTCCATGTGCACAGCGGCCGCACCGACGTTGATGAAGGAACGAACCGTGCGCGCGATATTGAAAGCGCCACCCCAGCCGGTGTCGATGTCCACCAGCAGCGGCAACTGGGTGGCATCCACGATGCGGCGCGCATCGGTAAGCACGTCTTCCATCGTGCTGATGCCCAGATCCGGCATGCCCAGGGAATTGGCCGCAACGCCGCCGCCGGACAGATAGAGCGCCTTGTAGCCGACGCGCCGGGCCATCAGGCCGGCGTAGGCGGTGATCGTGCCCATGACCTGCAGCGGCTGCTCGGCGGCGACGGCCGCACGAAAGCGCGCGCCGGGGGATGCTGACTGTGCCATGACACCTCCACGTGAAATCGGTATTTTAGCGCACTGCTGGCACAACACCGCGGCACGGCCAGGCTGACATCGCGATATCCGGCACGAGGTGCCGGCACTCGCCACGGAGCTGCGTCCGCGAGGTCAGGTTTTCCGTGCAGCCAGCATCCCGGGCTCCTCGCCGCCCTGATCCGGACCGCGTTCCAGTGCGCGACGCACCTCGTCCAGCGCACCCGGATCGTCCAGCGTGGACAGGTCGCCGGGATCGCGCTGTTCCACCAACGCCTGCAGCGAACGGCGCAGCAGCTTGCCCGAGCGGGTCTTGGGCAGCGCGTTCACCACGTAGATGCGTGCCGGCCGGGCCACCGCGCCGAGCTGGTCGGTGACGCACTGCTGCATGGCCCTGGCCACGTCGGCAGGCAGCTCGACCACGCCCTGCTTGAGCGTGGCGAACACCACCGGCACCTGGCCCTTGAGTTCGTCCTTCATGCCGATCACGGCGGCCTCGGCCACCGACGCATGCGTGGCCACCGACTCCTCGATCTCGCGGGTGCCCAGGCGGTGCCCGGCCACGTTGATCACGTCGTCGGTGCGCCCGAGGATGTTGGTGTAGCCGTCCGCGTCGCGGATCGCCCAGTCCAGCGAACTGTACAAGAGCTCCTTGAAGTGGCTGAAGTAGCTGTTGACATAGCGGCCGTCGTCACGCCACACCGTGGTGAGGCAGCCCGGCGGCAGCGGCGGCACGAACACCAGCACGCCCTTCTCGCCCGCCGCAGCTTCGTCGCCGGTGGACTCGTTGATCACCTTCATTTTGTAGCCCGGTGCGGGCAGGCCAGGCGAACCCCACTTCACCGGCTTCAGATCCAGTCCCGGCATCAGAGTGATGGCCGGCCAGCCGGTTTCGGTCTGCCAGTAGTTGTCGATCGCCGGCACGCCGAGGCCGTCGGTGATCCAGTGCGCGGTCGGCTCGTCCAGCGGCTCGCCGGCGAGGAACAGCCACTTCAGGCTGGAGAGATCCGCCTTTTTCAGCCACGCCGCGTCCTGCTTCTTCAGCACGCGGATGCCGGTCGGCGAGGAGAACATGGTGCGCACGCGGTACTTCTCGCACAGCCGCCACCAGACGCCGGGGTCGGGCCGTGTGGGCAGGCCTTCGTACAGCAGCGAGGTGGCGCCGCCGATCAGCGGACCATAGACGTTGTAGGAATGCCCCACCGCCCAGCCCACGTCCGAAGTGGAAAACATCACCTGTCCCGGCGCGATGTCGAAGATCGTGCGGATCGACAGCGCCATCGCCACCGCGTAGCCGCCCACGTCGCGCTGGATGCCCTTCGGCTTGCCGGTGGTGCCGGAGGTGTAGAGCAGGTAGCTGGGCTCGTTCAATTCGAGCCACGTCACCGGCACCTCGTCGTTCATGTGCTCGGCGCGCAGGCGGGCGTAGTCCACGTCGCGACCTCCCACACGCTGCATGTCGCGATCCAGCCCGCGGCTGACGATCAGCACGTGCGGCGGCGGCGCCTTCGATTCGGCCAGGGCCGCGTCCACCAGCGGCTTGTACGGAATCACCTTGCCGCCGCGCATGCCGGCGTCGGCGCAGATCAGCAGCCTGGGCTCCGCATCGTCGATGCGCAGCGCCAGGTTGTGCGCCGCAAAGCCGCCGAACACCACCGAATGGATCGCGCCGATCCGTGCGCAGGCCAGCATCGCGTACACCGCCTCGGCCATGTTGGGCATGTAGATCACCACCCGGTCGCCCTGGCCCACGTCCAGCGACTGGAGGATGCCGGCGAAGCGGTTCACCTCGCGGTAGAGCACGCGGTAGGTGATCTCCTGCGTGCTGTCGGTCTCGCTGGAGATCGCCACCAGTGCCAGCTGCTCGCCGCGCTCGGCGAGGTGACGGTCGACCGCGTTGTAGCAGAGATTGGTGGTGCCGCCCACGAACCAGCGACGGAACGGCGGGTTGGACTGGTCGAGGATCTGCCGTGGCGGCGTGTCCCAGTGGATCAGCCGTGCCTGCTCGCCCCAGAACCGCTCCGGCTCGTCGACCGACTGCCGGTAGAACTCTTCGTAGCGCATCGCCCCTGCCCGTATAGCCGCCGATGCGCCCAGCCTAGACCCATGCAGCGGCGTGGGACATCCGACTTTCGCCGTGGGCCGGAACGACGACGGGCCGGCAGTACCGGCCCGTTTTTGTAGGAGCCCACCCTGTGGGCGAATGCTCTTAGCCATACCCCGACAAGAGCAATTCGCGCACAGGGTGCGCTCCTACGCGGTGAACGAGTGCCCGACGCCGGCACGCTTATCACGCAGCCACGCGGCAACGTGTTTCGCGCACAGGGTGCGCTCTTACGCGGTGAACAGGTGCTCGACGCCGGCGCGCTCCTCGCGCAGTTCCTTGTCGGTGGCATCCATGCGAGCGCGCGAGAAGTCGTTGATCGCCAGCCCCTGCACGATCGCGTACTTGCTGTCCTTCACCGTCACCGGGTAGCCGTAGATCACGCCCGGGGCGATACCGTAGGAGCCGTCGGACGGGATGCCCATCGAGACCCAGTCGCCTTCGGCGGTGCCCAGCGCCCACGTGCGCATGTGGTCGATCGCCGCCGAGGCGGCAGAGGCGGCGGACGAGGCGCCGCGCGCCTTGATGATCGCCGCGCCGCGCTGCTGCACGGTCGGGATGAAGTCGCTCTCGTACCAGACCTGGTCGACCAGCGACATCGCCGGCTTGCCGTTGACCGTGGCGTGATGGATATCCGGATACTGGGTGGAGCTGTGGTTGCCCCAGATCGTCATCTTTTTGATGTCGGTGGTGTGCGTGCCGGTCTTCTCGGCCAGCTGGCTCAATGCGCGGTTGTGGTCCAGCCGCACCATCGCGGTGAAGCATTTCGGATCCAGGTCCGGCGCGTTCTGCTGGGCGATCAGCGAGTTGGTGTTGGCCGGGTTGCCGACCACCAGCACCTTTACGTTGCGCCTGGCGTGCGCGTTCAGCGCCTTGCCCTGCGGGCCGAAGATCGCGCCGTTCGCTTCCAGCAGGTCCTTGCGCTCCATGCCCGGGCCGCGTGGGCGCGCGCCGACCAGCAGCGCGTAATCGACGTCCTTGAACGCGACGTTGAGGTCGTCGGTGGCGACCACGCCGGCCAGGGTCGGGAACGCGCAGTCGTTGAGTTCCATCACCACGCCCTTGAGGGCGGGCAGCGCCGGGGTGATTTCCAGCAGATGCAGGATCACCGGCTGGTCCTTGCCCAGCATGTCGCCGGCGGCGATACGGAACAGCAAGGCGTAGCCGATCTGGCCAGCGGCACCGGTAACGGCAACTCGAACGGGGGCTTTCATGGGGGTAGCTCCTTGGTGGGGGTTCAATGCATTGTGCTCGATGGTAGGAGCGCACCCTGTGCGCGAATGCCATTTGCTGGCAAGAGCATCGCGCACAGGGTGCGCTCCTACACAGGTGTTGGATTCAGTCCAGTTCGGCGATGAACTCCTCGATGCGTTGCAAGCCCGGCGCCAGCTGCGCGGTGGGGCACGTGTAGGAAATGCGCATCGCCCGCGGTTCGCCAAAAGCCGATCCGGGCACGCAGGCAACGCCCTTGGCTTCCAGCAGGGCGGCGCAGAACTCCAGGTCATTCGCGATCGCGGTGCCGCGGTGGCTCTTGCCGAACGCCACCGAGATATCCGGGAACGCGTAGAACGCGCCCTGCGGTCGCGGGCAGACCACACCCGGGATCGCGGCAAGTGCAGCCAGCACGATGTCGCGCTTGCCGGCGAACTCGGCGCAGCTGGCCTTGGGAATGTCCTGCGGGCCGGTCAACGCCGCCACCGCGGCCGCCGTGATCACCTCCGGCACGCTGGTGATGTGGTTGGAGTTGAGCGTGGTCACCGCCCCGGCCACCGCCTCGGGCGCGGCCACGAAACCCACCCGCCAGCCCGGCATGCCATAGGTCTTGGAGAGCGAGTCGACGAAGATCAGCCGCTCGCGCAGTTCGGGCCTGGCGAACCCGAAGTTGTGGTAGCCGATGCCGTCGAACACCATCGCGTTGTAGATATCGTCGGTCACGATCCAGGTGTCCGGATGCTTCGCCAGCACCTCGGCCAGCGCGGCGATTTCCTCCGCCGTGTAGACCATGCCGGTGGGGTTGGACGGGTTGTTGAACAGGAACACCCTGGGCTTGCGCGCCAGCGCCGCATCGAGCTGCGCCGGGGTCAGCTTGTAGTTCTGCTCTAGCCCGCAATGCAGTACGTTGACCTTCGCGCCGACGATGTCGGCGATATCGCGGTAGGTGGTCCAGTACGGTGCGGCGAAGCAGATCTCGTCGCCTTCGTCCAGCAGCGCCTCGGCCAGGTTGTACAGCACCTGCTTGGCACCGATCCCGATGGAAAGGTTCAGGCGTCCATAACCCGAGAAGCCCAGCGCCTCGATGTGTTGGAGGAACGCATCCAGCAAGGCATCGGCACCGCGGTTGCTGCCGTACTGGCCGCTGTCGTGCGACAGCGCTTCGCGCGCCGCGGCGTAGACGTGTGCGCCTGGCAGGAAGTTCGGCACGCCGATCGAGAAGCTGATGATGTCCCGTCCGGCAGCCTTGAGCTGCTTAGCCTTTTCGGCAATCACCATGATGGCGCTGGGCTTGGCGCGACCGACACGCTGGGCGAACTGGGGCATGGCGCCTCTCATGCGAAGGGAAGAAACAAAGGCCGTGATTTTATCATGCCAGCGGATGCCCGCGCCGGCCACATGCAGGATCAACGGCACTGGCAGCCCGGGTGGGGCACGGCGGGCAACCCCGCACCACGGACTACCGGACTTCGCGGCAGCAGCGGGCGCCGCCATGCCGATGGCACAAAAAAAACCGCCGGTGGAGCGTCGGCGGTTTTTTTTGACCATCGCTCGCACGAACTCAGTCGCGCTTGTCCAGCACGGCGTTCCACACGTTCACTTTCTCCTGCTGCGCGGCCAGCAGGGCATCCACATCGCCCGACACGGTGACCTTCTCGATCACGTCGCCCTGCGCGATCGTGTTGACCACCTTCAGGTCGGCCGCTTCGACCACTTCGCCGAACACGCTGTGCTTGCCGTCCAGCCAGGGCGTGGGGCCGTGCGTGATGAAGAACTGGCTGCCATTCGTGCGTGGCCCGGCATTGGCCATCGACAGCACGCCGGGCTTGTCGTGGCGCAGCGACGGGTCGAACTCGTCCTCGAACTTGTAGCCCGGGCCGCCACGGCCGGTGCCTTCGGGGCAGCCGCCCTGGATCATGAAGTCGGCGATCACGCGGTGGAACGACAAACCGTCGTAATAGCCGCGCCTGGCCAGGTTGACGAAGTTGGCAACCGTGATCGGCGCGCGATCTTCATGCAGACGCAGATGGATCGGGCCACGGTTGGTGTCGAAGGTCACGTTGATGGTCATCGGAAAGTCCTTGGGATTGTAAGCTGCACCGCGCGACGGCACGGACCCTCAAGGATAACCCAGCATCGCCGGTAGGAGCGCACCCTGTGCGCGAATGCTCTTGCCGATGAACGTCCGCAAGAGCATTCGCGCACAGGGTGCGCTCCTACGCGGGCATTGCCGCGGTGCGTCTACGGCATGCCCAGCGTGCCACGCTCAAGCGTACCGGCGCCGCGCGGCCGGGCCGGTGGGGTGGGCACGTCGAGCGGCCAGGCCGCGCCTTCGTACAAATGCGCCCACAGTCGGTCCAGCGCCGCATAGCCGTAGGGCAGCAGCGGTACATGCCGGTCGCCGAAACCCGGTAGCGAGAGGAACGCATCGAAGTGCTGGGCATATGGCACCTTCCAGTAGATCGGCTGGCGCCCTTCCTCGCGCAACCAGGCCACATAGGGCTCGGAACTGAAGGCCGTCGGCAGCAGGCCGTCACTGGCGCCATGCAGTACCCACAGTGGCAAGTCGCTGCGCGGCAACCTGGCCGCGGTGGCGGCCACCGAAGCATGCAGGTTCTGCGCTGCGGGATCGCTGCCGGTCCACAGCGCACGCAAGCATTCGATACCGGTCAGGGTGGGGTCGGTCGAAACATTCGTTCCGCCGAACAGACCCACGCCATTGCCCGGTGGAATGCCTGCCGCGTCCGACCACCACGCCGCACGGGTCGCGGCATCGGCCAGACCCGGCTGGCCATCGGCACCGATCGCCGCGTAGCGGAAGCCGCACGGCATGTCCGCCACGCCGCGACGCAGATAGGACGAGGCATAGCCGGCGGCAGCCGCCCGCCACAGGTCGAACGCAGTCGAACTGGCCGCGGTGCTCATCGCCTCGTCGGTCCAGCCGCGGACACGCAGGTATTGGTAAGCCTGCTCGGCCTGTTCGGCCACGCTGTTGCCGCCCAGCTTGCCCTGTGCGCGCAGGCTCGCGCAGCGCACCGGCCACGCCGGCGGCGGCCGGCCGTTCGCTTCGCGCGCGAACGGCGCGTCGGCAAAGCGCTCGCTGCTCAGTGCGCACGGCAGCCAGATCGCCGCCTCGGTGGCGTAGTCGTAAAACGGACGGCCATGATCTTGCACATGCACGTTGGGCTCCAGCGCGACCACGCCGGCAAAAAAACCATCGCGATCCAGTCCGGCCGCCTGCAGCACCGCGCCACCGCCATTGGACAAGCCGGTGGCGATGATCTTCGTGTTCTGCGGCGTGAACGGCGCCTCATCCGGATAGGCCCGATCAAGCATCGCCAGCGCGAACTGCGCGGCCTGGATCACGTGCCGCCCCCAGTCGGCCTCCGGGTTGTCGCCGGAATTCATCTGCTTCACCGCGATGCCTGTGCCCGGCGGTGCCGGCGGTGGCTGGAACTCCAGCGGCGCCTCGCCGCGTCGGGCGCGGCGGCCGTCCAGCGCCACGCCGCTGTCGTCGGCGTAATCGAAATAGCCCGAACCGGTGCCCTTGTCGGTGTACGCCACCGCGCAACCGTGCGGCAGGCCCCAGGCCCCGGCCAGCGCGATCGCGCCGTAGATGCCACGCGAACCGGACGAGGCGGTCACCACCAGGCAGCGCTTGCGGTGGTCGAAATTGTCCGGCAACTGCAGCAGCACGCGATGCGGCGCCCGCGCGCCGGGAATCCGCGCGAACGCCTGGTATTCGCGCCCCGGTATATCCGGCACGCCGCCATAGACCGTGCCGTAACCGCCTAGCGGACCGAGATCGGCGATGCCCTTCCAACTGGTCTGGATCGCCCGCCGACGCAGTTCGTCCGCGCTGGGGTCCTGCGGGTTGGCGAACGGTGGCGGCGCACCGGCCAGACCGGCCAACCCCAGGCCCGCGCTCAACAGATCGTCGTGCCCCCGATGCGCGGTGACTTGTACTTCGCCGTAATCCACGTCTCGCATTCCAGATTCCTTCCCGACCGGGCTGCTGGCACAAGCCGACAGCATGACGGATAGCAGCACGGACCAGAACAGCGGTGTTGCAATGGGGATGGATTTCTTCATCACGCCACCATAGCAAGCATGCTGCCTCCCGCCATCGTACAAAAGTCCATCACGCATGACTTCCGAGACTCGACGGCAGCGCCGGGGCCGGCTAAGTTCGACCGCATGACCTGCCTGCTGATCGCCGACGACCACCCGCTGTTCCGCGCCGCCCTGCATCAGGCCGCCAGCGCCAGCGTGCCGGGGTGCCACGTGCATGAGGCTGCCGACCTTGCCGACGTGCTGACCGTACTGGCCTCGGAACCGGATATCGATCTGGTGCTGCTCGACCTGCACATGCCCGGCAGCCGGGGCCTGACCGGGCTGGCGGCACTGCGTGGCCAGCATCCCGGCGTGGCGGTGCTGGTGGTGTCCGCCCACGACGAACCGCGCATCGTGCGCCGCGTGCTCGATCACGGCGCTGCCGGTTTCATCCCCAAGAGCGCCAGCCCGGTGCAGATTGGCCAGGCGATCCGCAGCGTGCTCGAGTGCGGCAGCTGGCTGCCGCCCGGCCTCGCCGCTGCCGTGGCCGCCCTGCCCGCCAACCCCGATGACACCGACCTGGCCGCTCGCCTGGCCCGACTGACCGAGCAGCAGTCGCGCGTCCTGGGCCTGCTGGCCGAAGGTTTGTTGAACAAGCAGATCGCCGACCGCCTCTCGATCCAGGAGCGCACGGTGAAGGCGCACGTCACGGCGATCTTCGAGAAGCTGCGGGTGAGAAACCGCACCCAGGCCGGGATGCTGTTGAAGTCGCTGGAATTGGGAGAACCGGCGCGGATGGAGTAGGACTCGAATGGTACTTAACTTATAAGCGCCGTCATCCCCGCGAAAGCGGGGATCCAGTGCCTTCCGTGGCCTTCAAACGCTTGAATGCGCTGGATTCCCGCTTTCGCGGGAATGACGAGCTTTGTAAGTACCGTTCTGCTCTGACCTAAGGTGGCGCTTGAGCATGACGGCACCCAAAGACACCTGAGACACCCGATCATTGGGGAAAACCGATGCTGGCACGCACAATGAAAAAACTGTTTCAGGCACCTCTCCGCTTGCACTGCGGCGATCATGTAAGGCGCCTGCTGCGTGTGGCTGTGCTGTTCGCGTTCGGCTGTGCCGCGGCTGCCCAGGCACGCACTCCCGCGCAAACGACCGACCCGGCCCGCTGGCAGCGCGAGGCGCAGGCGGTCACGATCACCCGCGACGACTGGGGCATCGCGCATGTGCACGGCAGGACCGACGCCAACGCGGTGTTCGGCATGGCCTACGCGCAGGCCGAGGACGATTTCAACCGCGTGGAGACCAATTACCTGCTGTCGATGGGCCGCCTCGCCGAGGCCGAGGGCAAGTCCGCGATCTGGCAGGACCTGCGGCAGCAGCTGTTCATCGATCCGGTGGTGCTGAAGAAGCTCTATCGCCAGAGCCCGGCCTGGCTGCAGCAGCTGATGAACGCCTGGGCCGATGGGCTCAACGATTATCTCGCCACGCATCCGGATGTGCATCCCCGCGTGATCACCCGGTTCGAACCGTGGATGGCGCTCTCCTTCACCGAGGGCAGCATCGGCGGTGACATCGAACGCGTGTCGCTGAAACAGCTGGCCCTGTTCTACGGCGACGATCGGGCGGCGCTGGCCTTCGTGCCCGAGCCCGCCAGCTGGAAGGAGCCGACCGGCTCCAACGGCATCGCCATCGCGCCGAAGCTCACCGCCCGCGGCCATGCGCTGCTGCTGATCAATCCGCACACCTCGTTCTTCTTCCGCTCCGAACTGCAGATGTCCAGCGACGCCGGGCTCGACGCCTACGGCGCGGTGACCTGGGGCCAGTTCTTCGTCTACCAGGGCTTCAACCAGCATGTGGGGTGGATGCATACCTCCACCGGTGCCGACGTGGTCGACGAGTTCGCCGAGACCATCGTGCACAAGCACGGCAAGCTCTACTACCGCTACGGCAAGGCACTGCGCCCGGTCACCACGCGCCGGATCGTCGTGCGTTACCGGGCAGCCGACGGCACGATGGCGCAGCGCATCTTCACCGCCTGGTTCACCCATCACGGCCCGATCGTGCGCGCAGCCCATGGCAAATGGATCGCCGAGGCGCTGATGAACACGCCGATCCCCGCACTGGAACAGAGCTGGCTGCGCACCAAGACGCACGACTACGCCAGCTACATGAAGGTCGCCGAGCTGAAGGCCAACTCGTCCAACAACACCATCTTCGCCGACGACAAGGGCGAGATCGCCTATCTGCATCCGCAATTCATCCCGAAACGCGACGACCGCTTCGACTACACCAGGCCGGTCGACGGCAGCGATCCGGCCACCGACTGGCACGGGCTGCTGCCGCTCGATGCGGCTCCGCATCTGCTCAATCCGCCCAACGGCTGGATCTTCAACACCAACGACTGGCCGTATTCCGCGGCCGGCCCGTACAGCCCGAAGCGGGCGGACTATCCCCGCTACATGGACACCTTCGGCGAGAACCCGCGCGGCCTGCACGCCACCCGCCTGCTCACCGGCGCGAAGGATTTCACCCTTCCCTCGCTGATCACCGCCGCGTTCGATTCGTACCTGCCGGCGTTCGCGCGGCAGCTCCCGATCCTGGTCGCCGACTACGACGCGCTGCCCGCCAACGATCCGCTCCGGCCAAGGCTGGCCGGCCAGATCGCGATGCTGCGCGGTTGGAACTACCGCTGGGGCATCGCCTCGATGCCGACCTCGCTGGCGGTGTTCTGGGGCGACACGCTGTGGGACGAGGTGAGCAAGGCCGATACCGCCGAGGGCCTGTCGATCTATGACTACATGGCCGAGAAGGCCGGTTCGCGAGCCCGCCTCGACGCCCTGGTCGAAGCGTCCGACCGCCTGAAAAAGGACTTCGGCAGCTGGGGCGTGCCGTGGGGCGAGATCAACCGCTTCCAGCGCATCAACGGCGACATCGTGCAGCCGTTCGACGACTCAAAGCCCAGCATCCCGGTACCGTTCACCTCCTCGCGCTGGGGCTCGCTGGCCTCGTTCGGCGCGCACCGCTGGCCCGGCACCAAGCGCTATTACGGCACCAGCGGCAACAGCTTCGTCGCAGTGGTCGAATTCGGCCCGAAGGTGCGCGCCCGCGCCATCACCGCCGGCGGCGAAAGCGGCCATCCCGACTCGAAGCACTTCAACGACGAAGCCGAGCGCTACACCACCGGCGACCTGCGCACGGTGTACTTCTGGCCGGGGCAGCTGAAGGGACATGTCGAGCGGGTCTATCACCCGGGGAGAAAGGCATCGGTCACGCCTCATTGAAGCCGCCCGCCGGTGCGCCCGGAAAACAGGCCCCCAACGCCGGCTGCCGGATAGCGGGGTCATGCAGGCGCGGTCGAGGAACCACTGCACCGGCTACAAACCCCACTTGGGAATTTCCAGGCCGCGCTTCACCGCCGGGCGAGCCAGTGCGCGATCGAGCCAGGCGGCGACGTTCGTGAAGCTGTCGTACACCACCAGCTCGCGCGCCTCGTAGAACGTGATCAGGTTGTTCACCCAGCCGACCGTGGCGATGTCGGCGATCGTGTAGTCCTCGCCCATCAACCAGACGCAACCGTCGAGCTGGGCGTCGAGCACGCCCAGCAGGCGCTTCGTTTCAGCCACGTAACGATCGAGCGGCCGCTTGTCGGCGATCTCCTTGCCGGCGAACTTGTTGAAGTAGCCGAGCTGGCCGAACATCGGCCCGATCGAGGCCATCTGGAAGAACAGCCACTGGATGGTCTCCCAGCGCCGGGCCGGGTCGGCCGGAATGAACTTGCCCGTCTTGTCCGCCAGATACAGCAGGATCGCACCGGATTCGAACAACCCCAGCGGCTCGCCGCCGGGTCCGGCCGGATCGATGATCGCGGGGATCTTGCCGTTGGGGTTCAGTGACAGGAACTCGGGCAAGTGGCTCTCGTCGTTCATGATGTCGACCAGATGTGGCTCGTAGGGCAGCCCGGTCTCCTCCAGCATGATCGAGGCCTTCACGCCGTTGGGGGTGTTGAGCGAATAGAGCTGGATACGGTCGGGGTGTTCGGCCGGCCAGCGTGCGGTGATCGGAAAGACGGACAGATCGGTCATGCGTTGCTCCTGTGTCATGCAGCAGATGATCGGGGGCTGCAAACTGCGGGCATCCAGAACGGGTATCGTACTGTCGTTCACCAGGGGCTGTCCTTGATCCCCAGCCGGAACGCCAGCCGGTTCACCAGCAGGCCGGCGCCATGAAATACAGCAATGAGAGCTGAACGGGCTCACCATGTCCGGAACGATACGGCTGGGCGAAAAAGCAGGCGCAATACGGCGAGCACTCCGGTGCACGGCCAATTCCGCCGAGGCCGTGGATAGCGGGTACGTGCGCGAACAACGCGAAGCCGATATGCCCTGCGTTGTTCGCGCACGTAGTTGCCGCCGGCCGGTCTTGCACCGCGATCCGCCGTGCCTGCACGTTACGGTGCTGCCGCACCCGACGCTGCCCAGCCAAGCGACCAGAAGCCGATGTCGCGGCGAAGGCGATAGCCGAGCTGCTCGTACAGCCGCTTCGCGCGCCGGTTCTGCGGGCTCACGTGCAGAAACGGCAGGCGGCCGCGGTCGAGATTGTCGTTCGACAGCTGCGCCAGCAGCCGACGGGCGTAACCGCGGCCAAGAAAGTCAGGGTGCGTGCAGACCGCGCTGATCTCCTGGCATGCATCCATGCCCAGGCGCTCGCCGATCATCGCCGCCAGCCGGCCATCCTGGTAGATCCCGAAGTAGCGGCCCAGTTCCATCGTGCTCGGACGGAAATAATGCGGATACACCAGCGCCGTCAGCGCCAGCACATCCGCGCGATGCAGTTCGGACAATTCGATGACCGGCGGCCCGTCGACCGGCGGGATCGCTGCCGTGCAGACCATCTGCGCCAGTTCGCCATGCGCCTCAAGAACCCATCCGTCCGGCAGCTTGGGCGCCACCCCGAGCAGGTACACGGTTTCGCTCGGCGCCAGCAGCGCCGCGATCGCCTCCGCCACATCCGCCTGTACGTTCGCCACGCCCAGGAATGGCGCGTAGGGTGCCGGATATCGTGCTGCATCGCCGACGCACTGCGCCAGCGAACGATGCCGGCTGCACAGTGAAGACCAGAAAGGGTTGTCGAGTTCCGAAGCGATCATTTCGCAATGCTGCCGAGCCTGTCGCAAGCGCAACGGGTTGACATGGCGGGGAGCGGTCGGGCACGAGGCACGACCGATCAACCCCGATGCATGAGCCTGCCCTGCGGTTTGAGTCTGCCGTTCACTCTGTCACACCCGGGTGGTAATCAGGAATACCGGGTAATGGTTCACCCGCCCGTCGTCGGCGGTCTTGGACACCGTGTGCGCGGTACGTGCGCTGGTCTCGACAAAGCCCGCCTCGCGCAGGTCATCCTGCAGGGCGATGCGATCGAAACCATGATGCATCACGCCGGGCATGGCCTCGCCATGGAAGCTGCCGTCCTCGGTGTCCAGATCCGCCAGCGCCAGCCAGCCGCCCGGCTTGAGCATGCCGTGGAATGTACGCAGCAGCGCCGGAACGTCCGGGATGTGGTGCATCGTCATGCTGCTGAAGATCAGATCGAAGTGATCCGCCGGCGGCGGCTCGCTGGTGAGGTCCAGCACCCGGGTCTGCAACTGATCGAGCCCGGCCGCGCGTGCCTTTTCGATCAGCACCGACAGCATGCCGGGCGAAACATCGCAGGCCAGCAAGTGCCCCAGCCGCGGCGCCAGCACGGCCCCCACCAGGCCGGTGCCGCAACCGTATTCCAGCGCATGCCAGTGCGCCTGCAGCGGCACCGCCTCGGCAATCGCGGCGGCCACGCCGGTCGCCAGCTCGCGCCGTCTCGGACTCTCGTCCCACTCGGCGGCGATGACATCGAAACGCTGACGGTTCTGTTGCTGGGCGGAAGTCGACATTCGGGTATTCCCGCTGAGTGAATTGTTCGATATTGGATGCCGACGCAACGAATTCAAGCCCCGACCCAGTCAGCTCGGCGCATGCCGCGCAAAGCGGGCGCACGCATGGCGTTGCGCATGACTTCGCGGCGGTATCACCCGGCGCGGTCGCAGAGTTCGGCCACGCTCATCCCCGGCGCGCCCACGCGATGGCGGGTCACCGGCGCATAGTCCGGCACCGCTTCCGGGCCAAACACGACGCGCCGGTCCAGCCGCTCGGCACCGCGATCCACTCGCGCCAGCACCCACGGCAGGCCGTTCGCTGCAGAAGATGAGGCAGTCCCCGGGCACCAGCAAAAAATGCTCACGGCCTTTCATGGCAAGCGTCAGCCTTGCGCGGTGAACTCCTCCCAGGCGCGCACGGCATCGGCTGCCGACATCAACGACGGGCCGCCGCCCATGTAGACCGCCACCGCCAGGGTTTCCATCACCTGCTCACGGCTGGCGCCGAGGCGGACCAGCGCCTTCACGTGAAAGCCCAGGCAGCCGTCGCAGCGGGCGGCGACGCCGATCGCCAGCGCAATCAGCTCCTTGTCGATGCCGGAGAGCACGCCCGGCTCCATCGCGGCCTTGGCCATCGCCGAGAAACCGCTCATCGTGCCCGACTGTGCGGCGCGCAAGGTACCGATGGCCTGGTTGAGGTCCTGGGTGATCTGCTTGTACGACTTGCTCGACATGGTTGGCTCCGGCAGACAAGTGAAAACAGCCCGACAATCTATGCCCGACACACGCGCAGGGTAATCGATGCGGCCATATACCGCGCCATGGCGACCCGTTCGACGACGCGGCGGCAGTGGCGTGCCGGTCCCGGCAGAACACTTGACGCGCCTTCGGCACTCCCCCGATGATCGAATGATGCAAGGCAGCAGCAGTCCGCGCGTCCCGATCAAGCTCGCACTCGAGGGCGGCGGTGCGCATGGCGCCTTTACCTGGGGCGTGCTGGATCGCCTGCTGGAAGTGCCCGGGCTGGAGATCGAGTCGATCAGCGCCACCAGCAGCGGCGCGATGAATGCGGTGGCACTGGCGCAGGGGTGGCAGCGCGCCGGTGCGCCCGGCGCGCGCGAAACGCTGGATGCGTTCTGGCTGGCCCTCGCCCGTCAGAACGTGGTGGCCGACTGGTGGGCCGTTGCTGCGGGTATCTTCAGCCAAGGTCAGAGCTGGCCACCGGCGCCGGGCGCGCCGCTGACCGCCAACCCGTTGCGGCCGCTGGTCGAGGAACTGTTCGACATCGACGCCCTGCGTGCCGGACCGATCCAGCTGCAACTGGCGGCGACGCGGGTGCGCGACGGTGCGCTCACGCTGTTCGACAATGCGCGACTGAGCCATGACGCCTTGCTGGCGTCGGCCTGCCTGCCGCAATGGTTCGCGGCGGTGGAAATCGATGGCGAGGCCTACTGGGACGGTGGCTTCGCCGGCAATCCGGTGCTGGAGCCGCTGCTCGCGACCGGCGGCCACGATCTGCTGTGTGTGCTGCTGCAGCCGTTCGACAGCGCGCATGTGCCGCACCTGGCCCGTGACATCGCCGAACTGGCGGCCCAGCTCTCGTTCTCCGGTGCGTTCCGGCGCGAACTGCGCGATCTCGCGCTGCGGCGCCAGCGCATCGAGGGGCGGCTAGCGGCCAGTGCCGAGGAACGCCGCCTGCGCCGCCTGCGCATGCACGTGATCACGCCGCTGGAAGCGCTGACCACGCGCGAGGGGTATTCCGCGGCAGATACCCGTTGGAGCCAATTGCAGGCGTTGCGCGAACTCGGCCGCGATGCCGCCGAGGGCTGGTGCGGACGCCATCTGCCCGATCTCGGGCAGCGCGAAAGTTTCTCGCTGCAGGACTGGCTCGCGGCAACCAGCCATCCGCTTTCGGGGTGAGCCTGTCTGCGGCGATCGGCAGGCGGCCGAGCCTGCAGCGCTGACCCGTGGCTTTCGCATCACGGCTCCGCTGCACGGCCAAACCGGGCAAAATAGGCGGTTGGCAACCCGCGCTTGATGCCACGCTGCCTGCGGGGCTGTCATGCCTACCGACCAAGGACCACGCTTTTGACGATCACGAATCCCACCCTGCCACCATCTGCTGACGCGGACCACGCACTGCTGGAGCGGCTGCGCGACGCGACCGAGCTGCTCGAATCGCTGGCGGCTGACCCGCAGTTGCTGGAGCGCCTGCCGACAGCGGAGCGTGGGCGTCTGCACCAGGCGGTCGCGCAGGTTTACGATCCCGACTCCGCCGCACGCCGGGTGAAGCTGAAGGCGGCGGCCAAGGCGCGTTACGCATCGAAGATCCACGCCGACGATGCGGTGCTGAACCAGACCGGCATCCGCGCGCTGCGTCGCAAGCCGGTGTTCACCACGCCGACCGTGTTTGCGCCGGAGGATTTCCAGGCGCATGACGTCGACCCCGAGCACGCACCGCGCGAATCGATCGAGCCGCAGCATTGCTACGTGTGCAAACAGAAGTATTCGACGATCCATTTCTTCTACGACCAGCTGTGCCCGAGCTGTGCCGCGTTCAATTACGCCAAGCGCACCGAACTGGCGGACCTGCGCGGTCGCGTGGCGCTGCTGACCGGCGGCCGCGTGAAGATCGGCTATCAGGCCGGCCTGAAACTGCTGCGTGCGGGCGCCGAGCTGATCGTCACCACGCGCTTCCCGCGCGACTCGGCGACACGCTACGCAGGGGAGCCGGATTTCGGTGACTGGGGCCACCGGCTGCAGGTGTATGGACTGGACCTGCGCCACACACCCAGCGTGGAGGCGTTCTGCCACGAACTGCTGGCGACGCGGTCGCGGCTGGACTTCATCATCAACAACGCCTGCCAGACCGTGCGCCGCCCGCCGGACTTCTACGCGCACATGATGGCCGGCGAAACCGCCGCGCTGCACGACATGCCGGAAAACACGCGCAAGCTGATCGGCCGTTACGAAGGCCTGCGTGCCGCGCACATCCTGCCCGAAGGCGACACATCGGCGATCGCGCCTGCCGGCCAGGGTTCGCACCTCGCCGGCCTGACCCGCGCCGCCGAACTGTCGCAACTGCCGCTGCTGTCCGAGGACCTGCTGGCGCAGCAGCAGCTGTTCCCCGCCGGCCGGCTCGACCAGGACCTGCAGCAGGTCGACCTGCGCGCGCGCAACTCGTGGCGGCTGCTGATGGCCGAGGTGCCGTCGGTCGAGCTGCTGGAAGTGCAACTGGTGAACGCGATCGCGCCGTTCATCATCAATGCACGCCTGAAACCGCTGATGCTGCGCACGCCGGAGCGCGACAAGCACATCGTCAACGTGTCGGCGATGGAAGGCCAGTTCTACCGCAGCTTCAAGACCACCCGGCATCCGCATACCAACATGGCCAAGGCCGCGCTCAACATGATGACGCGCACCGCGGCGACCGACTATCACAACGACGGCATCCACATGAACAGCGTCGACACCGGCTGGGTGACCGACGAGGATCCGGCGGAACTGGCGGCGAAGAAGGTGCGGGAGGAACGCTTCCACCCGCCGCTGGACATCATCGACGGCGCCGCGCGGATCGTCGACCCGATCATCAGCGGCCTCCGCAGCGGCGAGCACGTGTGGGGCCAGTTCCTGAAGGACTATCGCCCGACCGACTGGTGAGCCGCGCCGAACCGACGCGATCGCCCCGATGAGGTCTGGTCCGCGCGCTTGATGTGCGCGCCTGCCGCCGCCAACCTGTACGGATACCAGCCGCACGGAGCCATCCCATGCCGACCATGCAAGCGATCGAGATCATCCGCCCCGGCGGCCCGGACATGCTGCAACTGACGACACGCCCGATCCCGCAGCCCGGCCCGGGCGAGGTGCTGATCAAGGTGGCGGCCGCCGGCGTCAACCGGCCCGACGTGTTCCAGCGCAGGGGCAACTATGCGCCGCCAGCGGGCGCCTCCGACCTGCCCGGGCTGGAGGTGGCCGGCACCCTGGCTGCTGGCGATCTGGCCGGCGACAACCCGTTCGGCTTGAAGCAGGGCGACGCCGTGTGCGCCCTGCTCGCCGGCGGCGGTTATGCCGAATACGCGGTGGCACCGCTGGCGCAGTGTCTGCCGATGCCTGCCGGTTTGTCGATGCTCGAGGCGGCGGCGCTGCCGGAAAACTACTTCACCGTGTGGAGCAATGTGTTCGACCGCGGCCAGCTTGGTCGTGGCGAAGGCGGTGCCCACGAGACGCTGCTGGTACAGGGTGGCTCCAGCGGCATCGGCGTGACCGCAATCCAGCTGGCGCATGCGCTCGGCCATCGCGTGTTCGCCACCGCCGGCAGTGCGGAAAAGTGCAATGCCTGCGAAAAACTGGGTGCCGTCGCGATCAACTACCGCACGCAGGATTTCGTCGCCGTGCTGAAGCAGGCCACCGCAGGCCATGGCGTGGACGTGATCCTGGACATGGTCGCCGGTGACTACATTCCGCGCGAGCTCGACGCACTGGCCGAGGGTGGGCGGCTGGTGTTCATCGCCACGCTCGGCGGCAGCAAGGCGATGATCGACGCATCGCTGATCATGCGCCGGCGTCTCACCCTCACCGGCGCGACGCTGCGTGCGCGCCCGGTGGCGTTCAAGGGCGCACTCGCCCGCCAGTTGCACGCGAAGGTCTGGCCTTTGCTGCAGGCCGGCCGCGTGCGGCCGCTGATCCACCAGGTGTTTCCCGCCGCCGATGCGGCCGGCGCCCATGCGCTGATGGAGAGCAGCGCACACATCGGCAAGATCATGCTGCAGTGGTGAGCCCGGAGCGCCGCGCGATCGTCGCTGCGGAAGCCCGCGATCACCGGCCATGATGCGCGAACGTGGCCCTTGCGGCGACAGTCCGTTTCCCTGACGCGCATTTCAAAAATGCGCGGCACGCCCTCATGTCTGCACCAGGCGCCGATCGTGGCGCGATCCAGCTACGGAGAACCGCGATGATTGAACGCAGACCCTTCGACCGCCTCGGCGCTGCCGACCATGGCTGGCTCAGCGCCAGGCACCATTTCTCGTTCGCCGGCTACCACGACCTCAAGCGCATGGGCTGGGGCGCGCTGCGGGTGTGGAACGACGACACCATCGCGCCGCAGACCGGTTTTCCGCCGCATCCGCATGCGGACATGGAAATCATCACCTATGTGCGCGAGGGCGCGATCACCCATCGCGACAACCTCGGCAATGTCGGCCGTACCGAGGCCGGCGACGTGCAGGTGATGAGTGCCGGCAGCGGCATTACCCACAGCGAATACAACATGGAAGCGGGCACCACCCGCATCTTCCAGATCTGGATCATCCCGACCCGGTTCGGCCAGCCGCCGTCGTGGGGCGCCCGGCCGTTTCCCGTCGGCGACCGTTCGGGCCGTTTCCTGGCGCTGGCCAGCGGCTTCAAGGAAGACGGCGAAGCGCTGCCGCTGCGCACCGATGCGCGCGTGCTCGGCGCCACCCTCAAGGCCGGCGAGACGGCCGAATACACCCTCGGCGCGGACCGCTACGGTTATCTGGTGCCGGCCACCGGCGCGGTCGAGATCAACGGCATCCGGCTCGATGCACGCGACGGCGCGGCGATCCGCGATGAGCCCGTGCTGCGGGTGACGGCACTGGAGGATGCCGAGCTGGTGCTGGTCGACTCGGCCTGAATGCAGCGGGTCGGTTATTGATTCGGCCCATGGACCAGCGCCCCGGAGCGCTGACCTGCGTAGTCGGCGGGCTGACTTCGGCCAACATCTGCCGGTGATCAGAAGCGTGTACCACCGAGTGCGCAAAGCCCATCGCTGACCGAGCCAAATCCTGACGTGGCTTATCTGAACCTGACCCCGTTCGGCTGCTGATGGTGGCCACCATGTTCGGAATGATCTGCGTGGACACCAGCAGCGATCGCAGCTCGCTGCCGCCGGCCAGCGCGGCGAGCGTATCGATCACGCTGGCATCGCTGTTCTCGAGCGACGGCAGTGCCACCGTCGACGCCTGCGTTCGGTATGCGTTCTGACTTGTGCGGGGATGAATCGCTCATTCGCCTGTGCCCGGGCTAATGCCGATCCCGCAACATGACGCACAACCTGACTCGATCGCGGCGATCCGTTAAGACTCGTAGGAGCGCGCTTGCGCGCGATGCTCTTTGTCAAAGGTGGAGCAAGATCATCGCGCGCAAGCGCGCTCCTACCAAATCGGGATTATTCGAGCTGCGCTGGAGAACGTCAGTGCGGCAACGCCGGATGAAATGGCCAGAGCTGCGGGATCAGCCACATCGACAAGGTGCAGAACAGCAGGATCAGCGGTATGCCGACTTTCATGAAGTCGGTGAAGCGGTAGCCGCCCGCGTAATACACCATCGTGTTGGTCGGGTAGCCCACCGGCGTGGCGAACGAGGTCGCCGCGGCAAACGCCACCGCCACCACGAACGGGCGCGGGTCGACGTGCAGCGCATGGGCCACCGAGGCGGCGATGCCTACCATCAGCACCACCGACGGGTTGTGCCCCATCAGCTCGGTCAGCAGGGCAGTCATCAGATACACCATCAACAGCGCCGCCAGCGGGCCGTGACTGCCGACCAGCGCCATGCCGGCCTGTACCACCATGACCGACAGCCCGCTCTTCTCGATCGCGATGCCCAGCGGCAGGATCGCGCCGAGCAGGATGATGATCTTCCAGTCCATGCCCTCGTAGACGTCCTTGCGGCCGAAGCAGCCGGCCAGCGCCATCGCGGTGGCGCCGCAGATCGCGGCGATCGGAATCGGCAGCCAGTGCATGCCGGAGACCGCCACCACCACCGCCATGATCGCCACGGCATAGATCGCCTTGCGCGGCGTGCGATGCACATCCTCGCGCTCGCTCAGCACGATCAGCGTCTCGTCGTTGCGCAGGTTGGCCATCGCCTCCTCGTCCACCAGCATCAGCAGCACGTCGCCGACCGCCAGCGGCACCTCGCTGAGCTTGTCGCGCAACACCTGGCCGCGCCGATGGATCGCCAGCACTGCCGCGCTGTAACGCCAGCCGATGCCGGTTTCGCTGAAGCGCCGCCCCTGCGCCGGGCTGGCCGGCGCCACCATCGCCTCGACCATCACCCGCGGATGATGGTCAGTGCGCGGATAGTGGTTTTCCGGCGCATTGCGCAGATGGGTCTGGCGACGAAACTCCTCGATCTTGTCCCAGTCGCCGCGGATCAACAGCACATCGCCCACCGCCAGCAACTGCGAGCGCGGCGACCACATGCGGCGTTCGCCGCGCAGCAGTTCCAGCGGATAGACGCCGAAGCGCTCGCCCAGCCGGGCATCGGCGATGCTCTTGCCGAGCAGCAGGGACTGCCCGGTGACTTCCAGCTCGGTGACGTACTTGCCGATGTCCGCCTCGGCGGGCATGTCGGTCTCGACGTGGCGCGGCAGCAGCCAGCGACCGATCAGCATCAGGTAGACGATGCCGACCACCGCCAGCACCGCGCCCATCTGGGTGAACTCGAACACGCCGAACGCCGGCATGCCCTCCTTCTGCGCCAGGGTATCGGCCAGCAGGTTGGACGAGGTGCCGATCAGCGTGCACACGCCGCCCATCTGCGCGGCGAACGCCATTGGCATCAGCACCCGCGCCGGCGAGGTGCCGGTGCGCTGGCATACCTTCAGTGCCAGCGGCAGGAAGGTGGCGACCAGCGCGATGTTCTTGATGAACGCACCCAGCGGCGCGATCGCCAGCATCAGCGCCAAGGTCAGCAGCCATGGGCGCTTGATGCGCATCAGCAGGCGGCTCAGCGGCTCCAGTGCGCCGGAGCGCTCGATCCCCATGCTCAGGGCGAACATCGCCGCCACCGTCACCGTGGCTTCGTTGCTGAAACCGCTGAGCGCCTCGATCGGGCTGACGATGCCCAGGATCACCAGCGCGGCCAGCACCATCAGGGCGACCAGATCGATGCGCACCTTCTCGCTGGCGAACAGCACCATCGCGAAGACGATGACCGCCACGACGGCCCATGCCTGCCAGCTCATGCGGCGAACCCGCTGCAGGTCGTGAAGGCCCGGTATGCCATGGATGGTGAATCGGCGGACTGGCGCATCGAGGTCTCCATGGCCGGTGGGCGCTTCATGTCAGATGACGGCTGGCGTGGATGCCGACGGGATGGCATGTGCAAAAGTCCGTGGCTGCGGGCGGGCGGGATCGATCGGTTCGTGCGGATGATGGTTGCCTCGACATTCAGCCGAGGTGATGCCGCACCGGCAACGCAGAAGTGAGTGGAGAGGAGTGAGAAACGAGAGTGGCGCGTCAGAGCCGAATGGCACTTACTTAGGCGCGAAATCATGTTTTTCGTCATCCCCGCGAAAGCGGGAATCCAGCGCCTTTAAGCGCTTGGAGGCCACGGAAGGCACTGGATCCCCGCTTTCGCGGGGATGACGAGCCTTGAGTAAGTGCCATTCGCGTCAGAGCCGGCTTTCTCGCATTTTTCACTCCTCTGCATTCGTTCCTCGCCGTTCAGCGCGGCGGCGGCAAACCGCCCATGCCACCACCCATGCCGCCCATGCCTTTCATGGCGCCGCGCATCTGCCGCAGCAGCCCCTTGCTGCCGCCCCTGGACAGCTTGGACATCATTTTTTCCATCTGCATGTACTGCTTGAGCAGGCGGTTGACGTCGGCTGGCTGGGTACCCGAACCGCGCGCCACGCGGGCGCGGCGCGAGCCGTTCAGCAGGTCCGGATGGCGACGCTCCTTCTTGGTCATCGAACAGATGATCGCGATCATCCGGTTCATCTCGCCGTCGTTGACCTTGGACTTGACGCTGTCGGGCAGGTTGGCCACGCCCGGCAGCTTGTCCATCAGCCCGGCCAGCCCGCCCATGTTGCCCATCTGCTCGAGCTGATCCTTCATGTCGTTGAGGTCGAAGCGCTTGCCCTTCATCACCTTCTGGGCCAGCTTCTGCGCCTTTTCCTGGTCGACCTTGCGCTCGACCTCCTCGACCAGCGACAGCACGTCGCCCATCCCCAGGATGCGTTGCGCGAGCCGATCGGGATGGAACGGTTCCAGCGCATCGGTCTTCTCGCCGGCGCCGAGGAACTTGATCGGCCGGCCGGTGACGTAACGCACCGACAGCGCCGCGCCGCCGCGGGCGTCGCCGTCGGTCTTGGTCAGGATCACGCCGGTCAGCGGCAGCGCCTCGGCGAACGCCTTGGCGGTGGTGGCGGCGTCCTGGCCGGTCATCGAATCGACCACGAACAGGGTTTCGACCGGCGTGACCGCGGCATGCAGGGCCTTGATCTCGGCCATCATCGCCGCGTCCACATGCAGCCGGCCGGCGGTGTCGATGATCAGCACATCGATCACTTCGCGCCTGGCCGCGGCAACCGCAGCCCGGGCGATGGCGACCGGGTCCTGGCCAGCTTCGGACGGGAAAAACTTCACCCCGACCTGTTCGGCCAGGGTGCGCAATTGCTCGATCGCGGCCGGGCGATAGACGTCGCAGCTGACCACCATCACCCGCTTCTTCTTGCGCTCGGTCAGCAGGCGCGCCAGCTTGGCCACCGTGGTGGTCTTGCCGGCGCCCTGCAAGCCGGCCAGCAGCACCACCGCCGGCGGTTGCTGGGCCAGATTCAGCTCGGTATTGGCCGTGCCCATCAGCACGGTCAGCTCGTCGCTGACCACCTTGATCAGTGCTTGACCGGGCGACAGGCTCTTGAGCACCTCCTGGCCGACCGCGCGCACCTTGACCCGCTGGATCAGCGCCTGCACCACCGGCAACGCCACGTCGGCCTCGAGCAGCGCAATGCGCACCTCGCGCAGGGCGTCGCGGATGTTTTCCTCGGTCAGCCGGCCGCGGCCGCGCAGACGGTTGACGGTGGTGGAAAGGCGTTGGCTGAGCGATTCGAACATGACGGGACCGGCGTACGGGAAAGGGGCCGATTATAGCGGACGGTATGGCCGACGAGCCGGCACGCTGCGCATGCACGATCGGCCAGCCTTGTGCGACACTGAGGGGCTATGGTCATCCACGCGTTCGCCCTGCTTGCCATCGTGCTTTATCTCGCCGCCGCGGGAGCGCTGGCGCGCCCGCTGCTCAGCCGTGGCCCGCCGCTGAACCGGCTGGCGCTGGGGCTGGCCGGCGTGGCGGTATTGATCCATGCCGGGATCCTGCTGGGCATGCACCGCGGCGCGCTGGATCTGCACTTTTTCGCGGCACTGTCGCTGGTCGCCTTCGTGGTGTCGACGCTGACCTTGCTGGTGAATCTCTCGCGCCCGGTCGCCGCACTGGGCGTGATCGTGTTTCCGCTCACCGCCGTGCTGATCGCAGCGGACAGTTTCCTGGCGCCGCCGACCTTGCCGCAGCCGATGGACTGGCAGATCAAGCTGCATGTCACGGTGGCGCTGATCGCCTTCAGCGTGCTGTCGATTGCCGCCGCGCTGGCGATCCTGCTGGCGGTGCAGGAACGCGCCTTGCGCCATCGCCAGTTCGGCCCGTGGCTGCGTGCGCTGCCGCCGCTGACGCTGACCGAGACCCTGCTGTTCCGGCTGATCGGCGCCGGCTTCACGCTGCTTTCGCTGACCCTGCTGACCGGCGCGCTGTTCGTGGACAACCTGTTTGGCCAGCATCTGGCGCAAAAGACCCTTCTGTCGATCGTGGCGTGGCTGGTGTTCGGCGTACTGCTCTACGGACGCTGGCGGCACGGCTGGCGCGGCCAGCGCGCGGTGAAGCTGACCCTGATCGGCATGGCCGTGCTGCTGCTGGCGTTCTTCGGCTCCAAGGCGGTGCTGGAGCTGGTGCTGCATCGGGGGATCTGAATGGGCAGCCAGCAATTCGTCCTGACGCTGTCGTGCCCCGACCGTCCCGGCATCGTGAATGCGGTGTCCAGCCATCTCGCCGCGCAGGGCTGCAACATCCTCGAAGCCCAGCAATATGGCGACCCGGAAACCACGCGCTTCTTCATGCGCATCGTGTTCCATCCATGCGATGCGCAGACGCCGCTCGACGACCTGCGCAACGGCTTCACGGCGGTGGCGCAACGCTTCGGCATGCAATGGACGCTGCGCGACCGCAGCCAGCGCCGCCGGGTGTTGCTGATGGTGTCGAAATTCGACCACTGCCTGGCGGACATCCTGTACCGCTGGCGCATCGGCGAGCTGCCGATGGAGATCGTCGGCATCGTCGCCAACCATCCGCGCGATACCTTCCGGCACCTCAACGTCGAGGGCATCCCGTTCCATTACCTGCCCGTCGACAGGAACAGCAAGCTGGCGCAGGAAGCCCGGGTGCGGGACGTGATCGAACGCACCCGGGCCGAACTGGTGGTGCTGGCGCGCTACATGCAGGTGCTTTCCGATGAACTGGCCGGCACGCTGGCCGGCCGCTGCATCAACATCCACCACTCGTTCCTGCCCGGTTTCAAGGGCGCGCGGCCCTACCATCAGGCGCACCGCCGCGGCGTGAAACTGATCGGCGCCACCGCCCACTTCGTCACGCCGGAGCTGGACGAGGGGCCGATCATCGAGCAGGACATCGAGCGCGTGAGCCATCACGACACGCCCGAGGACATGATCCGCATCGGCCGCGACATCGAACGCCGGGTGCTGGCGCGCGCGTTGCGCCACGTCCTGGACGACCGCGTGCTGATCGACGGCCGCAAGACGGTGGTTTTCTTCTCCTGACCCGCTATCGCAACGGTGATCCCATGCAACTGATCGGCATGCTCGACTCCCCCTTCGTCCGCCGCACGGCGATTTCGATGCAGATGCTCGGCATCGCATTCGAGCATCGCTCGCTGTCGGTGTTCCGCGACTTCGACACGTTCCGCCGGATCAACCCGCTGGTGAAGGCACCCACCCTGGTCTGCGACGACGGCGTACAATTGGTCGACTCCGGCCTGATCATCGATTACCTCGAATCGACCGTCGCGCCGGACCGGCGCCTGCTGCCGGCCGAGCCGGCAAGCCGTCGCGCCGCGCTGCGGCTGATCGGGGTGGCGCTGTTGGCGGCGGAGAAATCCGTGCAGGTCGTCTACGAGCGCAAGCGCCCGGACGAACTGCGCTACCAACCCTGGCTGGAGCGGGTGGCCGGACAGCTGAACTCGGCTTGCGCGATGCTCGATGGCGAAATCGGAGCGCTCGCGTCGCCCTGGCTGCAGGGCGAGCAACCGGGCCAGGCCGACATCACGGTCGCGGTGGCCTGGGGCTTCGTCCAGCTCGTGGTGCCGGAGCTGGTGGCCGCCCGCGATTACCCGGCGCTGGCCGCCTTCGCCGCGCGCGCCGAACAGTTGCCGGCATTCCGCGCCTGGCCGCTGCCTGCGGACTGATACCCGAATGGCACTTACGTAAGCGCCGTCATCCCCGCGAAAGCGGGGATCCAGTGCCTTCCGTGCCCTCCAAACGCTTAAAGGCGCTGGATGACCGGCTTCGCCGTTGTAAAGCGCCTCCCGCTTTCGCGGGAATGACGAAAAACATGATTTCGCGCTATAAGCAAGCGCCATTCGACTGAAACCCCTTCAGCGACAGGCGTCGATCGCCTCGGACAGGCGCTCCACCCCGATCACCTCGAGTTCGCCGACCCGGCCCTTCTTCGGCGCATTCCCCTTCGGCACGATCGCCCGCTTGAAACCGTGCGTGGCCGCCTCCTTCAGGCGCTCCTCGCCGTTGGGCACCGGGCGGATCTCGCCGGACAGGCCCACCTCGCCGAACGCGATGGTCAGCTCCGGCAGCGGACGGTCGCGCAGGCTGGACAGCACCGCCAGCAGCACCGGCAGGTCCGCCGCGGTTTCCTGCACGCGGATGCCGCCGACCACGTTGACGAACACGTCCTGGTCGTACGCCGCCACGCCGCCATGCCGATGCAGCACGGCCAGCAACATGGCCAGCCGGTTCTGTTCCAGCCCCAGCACGACACGGCGCGGATTGCCCAGCGAGGATTGATCGACCAGCGCCTGCACCTCGACCAGCAGCGGCCGGGTGCCCTCGCGGGTCACCATCACCGCGCTGCCCGAGGTCGGGCCCGAGTGCGCGGACAGGAAGATCGCCGACGGGTTCGGCACCTCGCGCAGGCCCTTGTCGGACATCGCGAACACGCCCAGTTCGTTGACCGCGCCGAAGCGGTTCTTGAACGCGCGCAGCACGCGGAAGCGGCTGCCCGATTCGCCCTCGAAATACAGCACCGCGTCGACCATGTGTTCCAGCACGCGCGGACCGGCGATGCCGCCGTCCTTGGTGACGTGGCCGACCAGGAACACCGAGGTAGCGGTCTCCTTGGCGAAGCGCGTCAGCTTGGCCGCCGACTCGCGCACCTGGCTGACCGAGCCGGGCGCCGCCGTGAGCAACTCGGTCCAGATGGTCTGGATCGAATCGATCACCAGCACCCGCGGGCGCATCGCCATCGCCTGCTCCAGGACCCGCTCGATGCAGGTTTCGGCCAGTGCCTGCAGCGGCTCCAGCGGCAGGCCCAGCCGCTGCGCACGCGAGGCCACCTGCGCCAGCGACTCCTCGCCGGTGACGTAGACACTGGACAGATGCGCGCCCAGGGTGCCCAGCATCTGCAGCAGCAGGGTCGACTTGCCGATCCCCGGATCGCCGCCGATCAGCACCACCGAGCCCTGCACCAGCCCGCCGCCGAGCACCCGGTCCAGCTCGCCGACGCCGGTCCGCGTGCGTGCCTCGGTGGTCAACGCCACCGTGGTCAACGGCGTGATGCGCGGTGCGCCGGCCGCCTGGCCGGCATAGCTGGAACGCTGCGCCCCCATCGACGCTTTCGCGCCCGACGCCGGCGTCAGCACGATCTCGCTCAGCGTGTTCCACACCCCGCACTCGATGCACTGCCCCTGCCACTTGTTGTGCTCGGCGCCGCACTCGGTGCAGACATAGGCGGTCTTGGCTTTGGCCACGGGGATTCCCGGTTGGATGACTGACGATGACGGCGAGCTTAGCCTGCCGCCATCGCAAAGCGCGAGACGCGTCGGCGCAAAACGCTGTCAGTTTTCGTCCTCGACGAACAGCACGCGGCGGGTCATGCCACAGGTGAGGTCGTAGGCGATGGTGCCGGCGTGGGTGGCGACGGTTTCCACCGGCAGTTCGGGACCCCACAGGGTGACGCGATCGCCCACTTTCGCCGCGGGCGCGTCGCGCAGGTCCAGCGTGATCAGGTCCATCGAGACGCGGCCGATCAGCGGCACGCGCCGGTCGCCGACCAGCACCGGCGTGCCGGCCGGCGCGCTGCGCGGGTAACCGTCGCCGTAGCCGACCGCGGCGACGCCGACCGCCATGTCCTCCGGACAGGTCCAGCTGCCGTTGTAGCCGATGCGTTCGCCGCGCCGCACGCGGTTGATCGCGATCAGCTGTGTACTCAGTGTCATCGCCGGGCGAAAACCGAAATCCGCACCGCCCCTGCCATCGACCACCGACAGGCCGTACAGCAGGCCGCCAGTGCGCACCCAGTCGCCGCGTGCGCCGGGCCAGCCGAGCACGGCGGCGGAGTTGGACAACGAGCGCGGCCCGTGCAGATCGCGCGTGGCTTCCATGAAGCAGGCGATCTGCGCGGACGTCCGTTCGCCATCGAACACTTCGGATTCGGCGAAGTGCGTCAGCAGGCCGATCCCGGGATCGATGCCCGGCATCGCACGCAGTTGCGCGTGCACCTCGGCGACGCGTTCGGGTGCGAAGCCCAGCCGGTGCATGCCGCTGTCGATCTTCAGCCAGACGCGCAGGCGCCCGCGCATGGGCGATGCGTGGGCGAGCCACTGCAGTTGCACGTCGTGGTGGATCGCCGCCTCCAGTGCCAGCCGCTGCATTTCCACGATGTCGCTGGCGCTGTCCGGGCCGGACAACACCACGATGCGCTGGCTGTGGCCCGCGGCGCGCAGGCGCAGGCCATCGCCCAGCGCGGCCACCGCGAACGCCTCGGCCTCGCCGTTCAGCGCGCGCGCGACCCGCTCCAGCCCATGGCCATAGGCATCGGCCTTGACCACCGCCATCACTTTCGCGGGCGCGGCCAGCGCCTTGAGTCGCGCCAGATTGTGGCGCAAGGCGCCGAGGTGGATGGTGGCGACGGTGGTGCGGCTCATGGGTGGTGGGGACCGGGGATCGGGGACCGGGGACCGGAAGTGCCCAGGTCGCGCTGCACTTGCAGGCGCCCCCTCGCTGCTGCTCGTCGGCATGCAGGAACCGCGCGCGCGCGCCGCGTCTGCTGGTCCCCGATCCTCGGTCCCCGGTCCCCGATCCCCGACAGCCTCACTCAAAACTCCCCACGAACGAATCCGACGCGTAGTTCACGAACTTGGTGTAGTGGCCCAGGAAGGTCAGCTTGCACATGTCGGTGGGGCCGTTGCGTTGCTTGCCGATGATGATCTCGGCCATGCCCTTGTCCTGCGAATCCTTGTTGTAGTACTCGTCGCGGTAGATGAACATGATCACGTCGGCGTCCTGCTCGATCGCGCCGGACTCGCGCAGGTCCGACATCATCGGCCGCTTGTCGGCGCGCTGCTCCAGCGAGCGGTTCAACTGCGACAGAGCCATCACCGGCACGTTCAACTCCTTGGCAAGCCCTTTCAGTGAACGCGAAATTTCTGAAATTTCGGTGGCGCGATTCTCCGTGTTGCCGGGCACCTGCATCAGCTGCAGGTAGTCGATCACGATCAGCCCCAGCCCGCCGTGCTCGCGATGCAGCCGGCGCGCCCGCGAGCGCAGTTCCACCGGCGACAGGCTGGGCGTGTCGTCGATGAAGATCTTCGCATCGGACAGCAGCGCGATCGCGTTGGAGACACGCGGCCAGTCTTCCTCTTCCAGCGTGCCGTTGCGCAAATGCTGCTGATGGATGCGGCCGACCGAGGAGATCAGGCGGAACGCCAGCTGCGAGGAAGACATTTCCATCGAGAACACCACCACCGCCTTCTTGCCGCCCAGCGCAGCGGTCTCGGCGATGTTCAGCGCGAAGGCGGTCTTGCCCATCGAGGGGCGCGCCGCCACAATGACCAGATCCGACGGCTGCAGACCGGAGGTGAGCGCGTCCAGATCGGCGAATCCGGTGCTGACGCCGGTGAGCTGGCCGCGGTTCTCGTAACGTTCGGTGAGCAGGCGGAAGGCATCCTTCACCGCCTCGCGCATGGAGACGGAATCCTTCTTGCCGCGTGCGCCGGACTCGGCGATGTGGAACACGCGCTGCTCGGCGTTTTCCAGCACCTCCTGCATGCTTTTGCCTTCGGGCCGGTAGCCGTCCTCGGTGATCGAGGTGCCGGCGTCGATCAGCTGCCGCAGCACGGATTTCTCGCGCACGATGTCGGCATACGCGCCGATGTTCGCGGCGCTCGGCGTGCTGTTGGCCAGCTCGATCAGGTAGCCGGCGCCGCCGACCATTTCGGCCAGGCCGTTGCTCTCGAACCAGTCGCCCAGGGTCACCGCGTCGCACGGCATGCCCTTGTTCGCCAGTTCGTTGATCGCGCGCCAGATCAGCCGGTGATCCTTGCGGTAGAAATCCTGCTCGGCCAGCCGGTCGGCGACCTTGTCCAGGGCGTCCGGCGCCAGCATCAGGCCACCCAGCACCGCCTGTTCGGCATCGATGGAATGCGGCGGCACGCGCAATGCCTCGATGGCAGGGGACGAGGGCTTGCGTTCTGGCACAAAGGACATCGACTTGCCTCGGGGGGAGCAATTGCCTCACGAAAAAACGGGCCGCATTCCGACACCTGACGGATCGCGGCACTGACGCTCATCATACGCGGCGCCATCTCACCCGCCGAGACAATAACCCTGTGGATAAGCTGTGTTTTGTTGTGGATAGAAGGGTGAGGAGGGAGTGCAGAGGAGTGAGAAATGAGAGACAGCGGCTTCAGCTTTTCTCTCACTTCTCACTCCTCTGCACTCCCTCCTCACCACTCACTCCCCACCAAACAAACGGGCGCCCTGAGGCGCCCGTCCTGATGCAGCTTCGTGCGATGTGCGACGGTCAGTCGTTGACCACGATCACCTTGACGGTGGTGTGCACGTCGGCGTGCAGGTGGATCGCCACCTCGAACTCGCCGGTGTGGCGCAGCGGGCCTTCGCCCAGAATCACCTCGCCCTTGTGGACCGTGTGGCCGGCGGCCAGCAGGGCCTCGGCGATATCGCGCGGGCCGACCGAACCGAACAGCTTGCCTTCGGCGCCGGCATGCGCGGCGATGGTCACCGACACGCCGTCGAGCTTGGCCTTGCGGGCTTCGGCATCCGCCAGATGGGCATTGGCTTTCGCTTCGTATTCGGCACGGCGCTGCTCGAATGCCGCCAGATTGGCGGCATTGACGCGCACGGCCTTGCCCTGCGGAAGCAGGAAGTTGCGGCCGTAACCGGGCTTCACGACGACCTTGTCGCCGAGCGTGCCGAGGTTGCGGACTTTCTGCAGAAGAATGAGTTCCATGATGATTCCTGTTCGTTAGCGCCGGTATGGCCCGGCGCAGCCGTGGACGGCTGTCCGAATTTCTTGCACCCTCTCCCCGGGGGGAGAGGGATTTGTTGTCACACGTCGTGGTTGTCGGTGTACGGCAGCAGCGAGAGGAAGCGTGCGCGCTTGATCGCGGTGGCCAGCTGACGCTGATAACGCGCCTTGGTACCGGTGATGCGGCTGGGCACGATCTTGCCGTTCTCGCTGACATACTGGCGCAGCGTGTTGAGATCCTTGTAGTCGATCTCCTTCACATCTTCGGCAGTGAAGCGGCAGAATTTGCGGCGGCGGAAAAATTTGGACATGGTCTTCGATTCCTATCAGTCGTCGCTGTCGCGATCGTTGTCGTCACGGTCACGCCCACGCGGGCGGCCCTCGCCTTCGCCGTCGCTGTCGTCGTCGCGGCGGCGCGTGGTCTTGGCGTCATCCTTTTCCTTGCTCTTCAGGATGAAGGACGGCTCGGTGTCGGCTTCGTCGCGACGCACCACCAGGTGGCGCAGCACGGCATCGTTGAAGCGGAAACCCGACTCCAGCTCATTCAATGCGTTCTGGCTCACTTCGATGTTGAGCATGACGTAGTGAGCCTTGGCCAGGTTCACGATCGGATAGGCCAACTGGCGACGGCCCCAGTCTTCCAGGCGGTGGATCTTGCCGCCGTCGGTCTCGATCAGCGCCTTGTAGCGCTCGATCATCGCCGGAACCTGCTCGCTCTGGTCAGGATGGACCAGAAACACGACTTCGTAATGACGCAGCGTCATCTTGGGTTGACTCCTTGTGGATGCGGCCAATCGGCCTGGCAGCCTCCCGCTGGCGCGGTGAGGCAAGTATCCGCCCATCGCCGCTCGGGCGCGGACAGAAGCGGAATTGTACGATACCCGCGGAGGGTATCGCAAGTTATTGAATTGACGGGCGATGCCTGACGCGGTCAACCGACGGTGAAGCTCTCGCCGCAGCCGCATTCCCCGGTGGCGTTCGGGTTGTGGAACACGAAGCTGGCGTTGAGCCCCTGCCGCTGAAAATCGATCACCGTACCCTCGACCATGGCCTGAATCTTGTCGTTGACGATCAACGGCAGGCCATCGACCTCGAGCAGCCGTTCGTCCTCGCCGATCGTCTCGGCCAGATCAACCACATAGGCGAAACCGGAACAGCCGGTGCGCTTGACGCCGAATCGCACGCCTGCCGCAGCCGGCGCCGCCGCCAGGAAATGGCGCATGCGCTCTCGGGCGGCAGGGGTGATGGTGATGGTCATGTCAGGGGTTCCAGCCTCGCTGCTCTTATGATTGCCGTGCTGTGATTGCCGCGTGCAGTCCGGAAAGTCGCAGCCCGGGCAACGGCTACATTATCATGCAGGTTTGGCCTTGCGCGCTGTTGCGCGCCGGCGCCGTTCATTTCCACCTACCGATATGCGGTTTTCAGCAGGAGTTTCAATCCATGGCAGTGGTCAGTGTGAAGCAGGCTTTATCCGGCGCGATCGAAGCCGGCAGCACGGTCACCGTGCGCGGCTGGGTGCGCACGCGGCGCGATTCCAAGGCCGGCCTGTCCTTCGTCAACGTGACCGACGGCTCCTGCTTCGACCCGATCCAGGCGGTGGTGCCGGCCACGCTGGGCAATTACGAGGGCGAAGTGAAGCACCTCACCGCCGGCGCCGGCGTGATCGTCAGCGGCACCCTGGTGCCGTCGCAGGGCAAAGGCCAGCGTTTCGAGCTGCAGGCGAGCGAGGTCGTCGTCACCGGCTTTGTCGACGACCCGGAAACCTACCCGATCCAGCCCAAGCAGCACTCGATGGAATTCCTGCGCGAGGTCGCCCACCTGCGCCCGCGCACCAACCTGTTCGGCGCAGTGACCCGCGTGCGCCACACCATGATGACGGCGATCCACCGCCATCTCACCGAGCAGGGCTTCTTCTGGATCAACACCCCGATCATCACCACCTCCGACGCCGAAGGCGCCGGCGACATGTTCCGGCTGTCCACGCTGGACCTGGCCAACCTGCCGCGCCTGCCCGACGGCAAGATCGACTTCCGCCAGGATTTTTTCGGCCGCGAGGCGTTCCTCACCGTATCCGGCCAGCTCAATGTCGAGGCGTATTGTCTGGCGATGAGCAAGGTCTACACCTTCGGCCCGACCTTCCGCGCCGAGAACTCCAACACGCCGCGTCATCTGGCCGAGTTCTGGATGGTCGAACCGGAGATCGCGTTCGCCGACCTCACCGCCAATGCCGATTGCGCCGAGGGCTTCCTCAAGGCGATCTTCAAGGCCGTGCTGGACGAGCGCGCCGACGACATGGCGTTCTTCGCCGAGCGCGTGCAGAGCGACGCGATCAGCCGCATCGAGGCGTTCATCGCCCAGCCGTTCGAGCGGATCGACTACACCGACGCCATCGAGATCCTGAAGAACTGCGGACAGAAATTCGACTACCCCGTCGCCTGGGGCATCGACCTGCAGACCGAGCACGAACGTTACCTGGCCGAGAAACATATCGGCCGTCCGGTGGTCGTAATGAACTACCCGGAGGCGATCAAGGCGTTCTACATGCGTTTGAACGATGACGAGAGAACCGTGGCGGCGATGGACGTGCTGGCGCCGGGCATCGGCGAGATCATCGGCGGCGCGCAGCGCGAGGAACGGCTGGACTATCTCGATCGCCGCATGATCCAGTTCGGCCTCGATCCCGCCACCTATGGCTGGTACCGTGACCTGCGCCGCTACGGCACGGTGCCACACGCCGGTTTCGGGCTCGGCTTCGAGCGCCTGCTGGTCTACGTTTGCGGCCTGTCCAACATACGCGATGCGATTCCCTATCCACGTGCCGCCGGAACGGCCGAATTCTGAGTATCGTCCCTGCAATGTCGAGTCGATTTGCCACCATCGCTGGCGCACTGGTCCTGACTGCCTTGCTGGGCGGATGCCACAGCGTGAAAGTACTGATCCCGCCCAATCTGCGGCCACCGTCGGAAGACAGCGGCGACGCCCTCAAGCTTGCCCGGAAACAGCTGCAGCAGGCCACGCCCTGCTGCAGCAGCTTCGCCGATTTTTCCTATCAGGCCATGCTGCCTTGGCAACCGAAGAAATTCACGCTTGGCAGCGGCAGCATGGTGGCCAACCTGAGCGGTACCCACAGCTATTTCCTCGCGTTCCGCCTGCCGGCCAACCTGAAGCTGCCTTACCGCGTGGCGCTGAAATCGGAATTGAACGGCCGCTGGCTGCATTCCAGCTACCTGTTCGCGCCCACCGTCGTGCTGCTGGACGGGGGGTTCCAGCCGATCCGCTCCGCCGACATCACACTGTGCGAGCACATGGGGTGGAGCGACGAAACCACCGGCGCGTTCGGCAGCTTCACCATCGACAGCAAGCAGGCCCGCTACCTGCTGGTCTACAGCTCCGCCGCGCAGCAGTCCGGCAAGACCTACTGGGAGCAATCGCCCGCCGCGTTTTCCACCAAGGCCACGCTCGACATGAACCCCACCGGCAATTTCAGCATCGCGCACGGCCCGAACGGCGTGTTGTGGGTCGGCATGATGGACAAGACCTATGCCGATGCGGTGGACAACGCCGTCTGCGGGAAGGCCACGCAAGGCGATGGCGTGATCAACACCTTGCGCACCACGCTGCCGCTACCCTGGAGCACCAGCAGCAACAAAGACAACGGCAGCCACCCCGAATGATCATCCTGTATCTCGGCCTGCTGCTCGGCGGCGTCGGCCTGTTCGTGCTGTCCTATGCGGCCCAGTTCCGCCTCGCCGCCCTGCTGCGCCGGCGCCATCCGCAGCAATGGCGGATCATCGCCGAGCCGGAGCATGGCAAGGCATCGGCATGGCGCACCTGGATCCGCCTGCAACATGCGCTGCGCTCACCGGCATTGCCGGCCATGGGCGACGCCACGCTCAACGGCTGGCGGCGTCTGTGGCTTTACAGCCCGTGGCTGGGCTGGCTGTGCTGGCTGGCTGCGCTGACGATGCGCCTGCTGTTGCGTTGAAACCGATCGGAGAACGGACATGCAACTGGATCTGAGTGGACGACACGCGCTGGTCTGCGGCGCATCGCAAGGCATCGGCCGCGCCAGCGCGATCGAACTGGCGCTGCTCGGCGCCGATGTCACCGTGCTGGCGCGACGCAGCGAGGTACTGGCCGCGCTCGTCCAGACGCTGCCACGCATCCACGACGCCCAGAAGCACGGCTTCATCGTCGCCGACGCCAGCGATACCGACACGCTGCGCGCGCGCGCCGACCAGCTGATCGCCAGCGGCCCGGTGCATATCCTGATCAACAACAGTGGCGGGCCGCCGCCGGGTACGGCCGCCGCTGCAACGCCGGCGGAGTTTCTCGATGCGTTCCGCCAGCACCTGCTGGCCAACCATGTGCTGGCGCAGGCGGTCATCCCCGGCATGAAGGCGGCGGGCTGGGGGCGCATCATCAACATCATTTCCACATCGGTGAAGGAACCGATCCCCGGCATCGGCGTCTCCAACACCACGCGCGGCGCGGTGGCCAGCTGGGCCAAGACGCTGGCCACGGAACTGGCGCCGTTCGGCATCACCGTCAACAACGTGCTGCCCGGCTCCACCCATACGCCGCGGATCGAACAGATCATCGCCGCGCGTGCACGAAAATCCGGCAGCAGCGAGCAGGACGTGCAACAGGCGATGACCGCCGAAATCCCGCTCGGCCGTTTCGCCGACCCCGCCGAAACCGCCGCCGCCGTGGCTTTTCTGGCCTCGCCGGCAGCGAGCTACATCACCGGTGTCAGCCTGCCGGTCGATGGCGGCCGCATGCACTCGTTGTAATCGCCGCCAGCGCGCTTCCAGCGCGGCAAAGCATCGGCGTCGGTGCAATTGCGGTGCGCTGGATTTAAGCTTGCGGGGATGCCGAACCTGCACCTTGCCAATCTGATCGACGGTCGCCTGCAGGCGCCCATCCACGGTGCATGGCTGGATGTGCACGAGCCGGCTACCGGCGCCGCGTTCGCGCACTGCCCCGATTCCGACCCGGCCGATGTCGATGCAGCCGTCGCCGCCGCCAGCCGCGCCGCCGCCGGCTGGGCCAGCACGCCGATCGAGGAGCGCGCACGGCTGCTGTCACGGCTGGCCGACCTGATCGCGGCACGGCTTGAGGAATTCGCGGCGCTGGAGTCGCGCGACAGCGGCAAGCCATTGAGCCTGGCGCGCCGGCTCGACATCCCGCGTGCGATCAGCAACCTGCGCCATTTCGCGGCCGCGATCATGACCTGGGGCAGCGAATCGCACGCGATGGAGACCGGCGCGACCGGCAGCGGCGCGATCAACTACACGCTGCGCCAGCCACTGGGCGTGGTCGGCTGCATCAGCCCCTGGAACCTGCCGCTGTATCTGTTGACCTGGAAGATCGCACCGGCGCTGGCCGCCGGCAACACGGTGGTGGCCAAACCCTCGGAAGTGACGCCCTGCACCGCCGCGCTGCTGGGCGAGCTGAGCATCGCGGCAGGTTTCCCGCCCGGCGTGCTGAACATCGTGCACGGCCCCGGACCGACGGCTGGCCAGGCGATCGTGGAACACCCTGCGGTGAAGGCGATCTCGTTCACCGGCAGCACCGCGACCGGAACGCGGATCGCCAGTGCCGCCGCGCCGCAGTTCAAGAAGGTCTCGCTGGAGCTGGGCGGCAAGAACCCGGCGATCGTGTTCGCCGACGCCGACCTGGGCGACGCCAACATGGACACCATCGTGCGCTCGGGCTTCGCCAACCAGGGCGAGATCTGTCTGTGCGGTTCGCGAGTACTGGTACAGCGCTCGATCTACGCCACGTTCCGCGAACGCTACCTGGCGCGGGTGCAGGCGTTGCGGGTCGGCGACCCGAACGACGCGGACAGCGATCTCGGCGCGCTGGTATCGCGTGTGCATTGCGCCAAGGTACTCGGCTGCATCGACCAGGCCCGCGCCGACGGCGGCCGCGTGCTGTGCGGCGGCACCGCGCTCAGCCTGCCCGGCCGCTGCGCCGGGGGCTGGTTCGTCGCGCCCACGGTGATCGAGGGCCTGCCCTCGGCGGCACCGACCAACCAGCAGGAAATCTTCGGCCCGGTGGTCAGCCTGATCCCGTTCGAGGACGAGGACGAGGCGCTGGCGATCGCCAACGACAGCAAGTATGGGCTCGCCGCGTCGCTGTGGACACAGGACCTCTCGCGCGCCCACCGGCTCGCCGGCCGGCTCGAGTTCGGCATCGTCTGGATCAATTGCTGGCTGCTGCGCGACCTGCGCACGCCGTTTGGCGGCGCCAGGCAATCCGGACTCGGCCGCGAAGGCGGCAGCGAGGCCTTGCACTTTTTCACCGAAGCAAAAAACATCTGCATTCGTTACTGACGGGGATTTACTGATGAAAGCCGCACCGATGGAAACCACACCTTGACCAGTCCCCTGCAAAATCTGCTCGACGGCAATCGCCGCTGGTCCACCGCGATGCACGCGGAAAATCCGCATTTCTTCGAGCAGCTGGCGAAACAGCAGTCGCCGAAATACCTGTGGATCGGCTGCTCCGATTCGCGCGTGCCGGCGACCCAGATCGTCGACCTGCCGCCCGGCGAGATCTTCGTGCAGCGCAACGTGGCCAACGTGGTCGCGCACAGCGACCTCAACTGCCTCAGCACGATCCAGTTCGCGGTGGACATCCTCAAGGTCGAACACATCATCATCGTCGGCCATTACGGCTGCGGCGGCGTCCAGGCCGTCCTGGACGAGCGCCGGCTCGGCCTGGTCGACAACTGGCTGCGGCACGTCGGCGACGTGGCGGAAAAACATTCCGCGATGCTCACCGCGCTGGACCTGATGCCGCTGCGCAATGCCCGGCTGTGCGAACTCAACGCGATCGAGCAGGTGACCAACGTCTGCCGCACCACGATGGTGATGGATGCCTGGGAGCGTGGCCAGAAGCTTTCGGTGCACGCATGGTGCTACAGCCTGGACAATGGCCGCATGCACGACCTGGCCATGCATGTCGACTCGCGCGGCGCCCTGCAGCCGGCCTACGCGCAGGCGCTGCAGCGCCTGCTCACGCCCCCGCTGGCGCAGCCGTGAGCGGCATCATTCGCACCGATGCGGCACCCGCCCCGGTCGGGGCCTATCCGCATGCGCGCCGGGTGGGCGACCTGCTGTTCCTGTCCGGCGTGGGCCCGCGCCAGCCGGGCAGCGACGCGATCCCCGGCAACGTGCACGCCGCCGACGGCCGGCTGACCGGTTACGACATCGAAGCGCAGTGCCGGCAGGTATTCGCCAACGTGCGCGCCATCCTGGAAGCCAGCGGCGCGGCATGGACCGATCTGGTCGACGTCACCGTCTACCTGACCGACCTGCCACGTGATTTTGCGGCATACAACCGCCTCTATGCGGAATACTTCGCCGGCGTCGACGCCTGCCGCACCACCGTGGGCATCAGTGCGCTGCCGACGCCCATCGCGATCGAACTGAAATGCGTGGCGGCACTGCCGGCCTGTACACCGCAGTGAAGTGCCGACACACCTGGCGCGCTTCCCGTTTCACCCATGAAAAACCCCGCCGGGTGTTCCGGCGGGGTTTCGATTCACGGTGACCGGCCCGGGTGTCAGCCAGCCGTGGCAGCAGCAGCCGGAGTGGTGGCCTTCTTCGCGGCTGCTTTGTGATGACGAGCCATGCGGTGAGTCTTGTGGTGGGTCTTGTGGTGAACCTTGTGATGAACCTTGTGATGGGTCATGTGCTTCATGGGAGCTGCCTTCGGGGCGACTTCAGCCGCCGGAGCGCTCTGCCCGGTCGCCGCCGCTGCCGGCGAAGCAGCCTCAGCCAGTGCGGAGCCGGAAAGCGCCACGCCCGCCGCGACCAGGAAAGCGACCGCAAGTTTACGCATCATCATGTTGAGCCTCGCATGATCAGGTTATCGCGAACCCGGCCGGAACCCGGCAACTCGGGTGGCACGACAAGCCAACCATATCAGCGCGAACAGCGTGGACGGGATACCCCGGCTGAACGACGTTCCCGACTCTCTGCGCAGCGGGCCTGCACGATCCCGGCTTTCATCCACAGCTCGATGAAGGCAGCAATAACTTGCGATCATTCGAGGCACATCTGCAGCATGGGCCCGATACATTCCCGCACCGCCAGCGCCCTCGCTGTGTCGTACTCGAAGCTCGCCTCGTCCATGTAGTTGATCTGCGCCAGCTCCAGTTGCACCGCCTGCACGGCAGCGCCGGGATCGCCGTAGTGACGCGTAATGTAACCGCCCCTGAAGCGGCCATTGACGGCGAAACTGAAGCGCGACTGGGATTCCAGACAGGCCTGCAGGCGTGCTTGCAGAGCCGCGCCGCAACTCGCCCCGGATGCCGTACCGAGGTTGAAATCCGGCAACCGCCCCTCGAACAGCATCGGCACCCGACTGCGGATGGAATGGCCGTCCCACAACACCGCCCGGCCATGTTCGGCACGCAGCCGCGCAAGTTCCTGCGCCAATGCCTGATGGTAGGGCTGCCAGAACGCGTTTATCCGCCGTTGCACTTCGGCGCCGTCCGGCGACTCGCCATCCCGATACAACGCCTCGCCGTCGAAGCCGATCGTCGGCACCAGGCCGGTCTCGCGCTGCCCCGGGTACAGCGCATGACCATCGGCAGGCCGGTTCAGGTCGATCACGTAGCGCGACGCCAGCGGCCTGATCAGGCTGGCACCCAGCGCATGCGCCAACGGCTCGTACAGCCGCCCCACATGCCAGTCGGTATCCGGCGAACGTCGCGCCGCCGGCTGCATCCGCGCGGCGATGTCCGACGGGATGAAACTGCCATCGTGCGGCAGGCTGATCAACAACGGCACGCGGCCGCGCTGCAAGGTGAAGTTGGCCATGCCCGACATTGTAGTGGCGCGGCTGTCTGCCGACGCCGGTATTTCGGAATGGTTGCCTTGCAGGCTTTTCACGAGCACGCTGCACCCCGATTCTCCGGGGATTGCGAGCATGCCGATCCGTATCGCGCTTGTCGTGTCTTGTCTGGTTGCCCTGCTGACGCCGGCAGTCAGCGCCCAATCCTACAGCCCGGCCATGATCGGAATGTTCCATGCGCTGAACCGGCAACCCAACGATCTGGCCCGCTACGTCTACCTGACCAACCTGCTGCCACGGTTGTCGGCATCCGACCGCGCGATGGCCGGCGCGGGTCACGATGGCCGGCGTCGCCTCACGCTGTCGCGCACATCCACGTCGAACAGCAGCTCCAGCGGGTCGCCATCACCCTTCCCCGGCAAGGTAAAACGCAAGCCTTCACGCGTCGGCAGCCGTGCCGCGTGCTCGCGCACCGCGGCATCGGGCAAGTCGATCCGCCAGGCGTCGGCGACACCTGATAGCGCCGCGTCAGCCCCTGGCGTCAGCCGCAGCGCGCAGCCGAGCGCAAACGCCGTCGCGAACTGCGTGCGGGTTTCCAGTATCCCGCCCGCCAGCAGAATCGCCAGCTCGCCCTCATCGATGCGTACCCGCAGCTTCTGGCCGTCGATCTGCAATTTCATGCGTGCGCTCCATTAACGTGAAAGTCGCGAAGCGACACCCGTGTCCCTCGCCCGCGTAGCGGGAGAGGGGGGACCGCCGGCGGAGCCGGTGGTGGGGAGAGGGCGGCCATGCCGGCGCGGACTTTCATGGTCCTGGGCGCGGCCAAGCGGCATGGCCGTCAGTCTGCTGCGCTGGGTGGATGCGCGGCGGCGTGCCGGGTTGCAGGCTGACGATCTCGACGCGCGTACCGGCGGGGCAGTCGCCGGCGTCTTCGCCCAGCACCACCCAGGTATCGGCGTGCGCGAACGGATCGATGCGGAACGGCTGCTGCTGGTTCTGCACGCTGGCCAACAGGCAACCGTCCGAACCCTGCTGCAGCGTGGCATGCAGAAAGTAGCGCAGGCCGGGCTTGGGGTGTTGCGCAGCGTCGAGCATGGCGTGCCATGTCGGCTCGGCGGGTTGTCCCGCCATCGCGCGCAAGGCGGGCACGACGAAGAAGCGCAGCCCCACGGCAACGGCCATCGGCGTACCGGGCAGCGCCAGGATCAGCGGGCCGGCGGCGAGGCGTGCGCACAGCAACGGCCGCCCGGGACGCATCGCGACCTTGTGGAACAGGATCTGCGCATCGAGACGGCGCAAGCTGTCGGGCACGAAATCGTAGCGCCCCATCGACACCGCGCCGGTGCTGATCAGCAGATCCACGCCAACGTCGAGCGCGCACTGCAGCGCCTCGGCGAAGGTGCCGGCGGTGTCGTCCACGGTGTCGCAGGACAGCACCTGGGCGCCGGCGGCCGTGAGTTCGGCGACCAGGTAGGGGCCGTTGGAGTTGTAAATCCGTCCCGGCGCCAGCGGCTGGCTGGGGTCGGCCTGCAGCTCCTTGCCGGTGCAGATGATCGCCACGCGCGGGCGGCGCACCACATCGACCGCGGCCATGCCCAATGCGGCCAGCAGCATCACCTGGGCGGCGCCGATGGTGGTGCCGGCAGGCAGCACAGCGGCACCGGGCGCGACATCGCTGCCGGCACGGCGCACGTTCTGCCCGGTCGCCAGCGGATCGAGCAGGCGGATGCGCGCGGGCATGCCGTCGGCCCGGGCTTCCAGCAGTTCGGTGCGCTCGACCGCGACCACGGCGTCGAGGCCATCGGGCAGGCGTGCGCCGGTCATGATTTCCCAGGCGCCGCCAACAGACGCACGGGCCGCATCGCCGGCCGCCTGCGAACCGTGCACCGCGTGCTCCGATCCGGCGGGCAGCGGCTCGCGGGTGGCCAGCGCATAGCCATCCATCGCCGCATGATCGAACGAGGGCAGCGCGATCGGGCTGTGCATCGCGCCGGCCAGCACGCGGCCCGGCGCCTGCGCCAGCGGGCAGGTTTCCACCGGCAAGCGGGCGACGTGTGCGAGCAGGAGTTGCAAAGCCTGGGCATAGCCGATCATGACGCGCTGCGGCTCCGTGTCGTCGCGGGCACACGATCACACGACGGCCGCAGCGCCAGCACGCCGCCGGCCAGCGAATAGGCGTCGCGCACGCCTAGCCCGCGCAGCTCGCGCGCCGCATGGGCGCTGCGCCGACCGCTGGCACAGATCAGCAGCAGACGCCCCGGCGGCAGTTCGCCTGCCTGCGTAGCGAGCTGCGCGGACGGCACGCAACACGACGGCGCGTGCAGTGGCTGCGCGGCGATCTCGTCCGGCTCGCGCACGTCGACCAGCCGGTAGCCGGCGGCGATGGCGTCGTCCAGACTGGCGAAGACCAGGTCCACATCGTGGTCGCGCTGCGCCTGCGCCAACGCACGCTGTGCCACGGCGGCGCAACCGCCATGCCGTGCGCAGCCGCGGGATGCGTCGATCGGCAGGCGCTGCGTGCCGACATCGAGCAGGTTGACCAGCAGCAGTGATTGCCCGGCCGACCGCGGCAGATCGAGCAGGATCTTCAGCGCCTCGATGGCCTGCATGGTGCCGAGTACGCCGGGCACCGGACCGAGCACGCCGGACTCGACGCAGCTGCCGGCGACGCCGGGCGCGGGTTCATCGGGCCACAGGCAACGCAGGCAGGGCTCGCCCGGTTTGGCGCTGACCACCTGCAGCTGGCCTTCGTACTGGTACACGCTGGCCAGGACCAGCGGCGTGCCGGTGAGCACCGCCGCGTCGTTGCTGAGGTAGCGGCTGCGCATGTCGTCGGTGCATTCGACGACGAGGTCGTACTGCGCGAATACGTCCACCACGTTGCCGGCATGCAGCGGCTCGGCGTAGGTATGCACGCTGACGGTCGGGTTGAGTGCGGCGATGCGCTGTCTGGCCAGATCGACCTTGCGCTGGCCGATGTCGCGGGCGTCGTAGAGGGTCTGCCGATGCAGGTTGCTGGCGTCCAGCAGATCGCCATCGACGATGCCCAGCGTGCCCACGCCGGCGCCGGCCAGATAGCTCAGCACCGGACAGCCCAGACCACCGGCACCGATCACCAGCACGCGGGCGGCGGCGAGCTTCGCCTGGCCGGCGTCGCCCACATCGCGCAGGCGGGTCTGGCGCGAGTAGTCGGGGGTGAAGGCGGGCGCGGTCACTGCCACAGGCGCGTCGTGATGATGCACATGCCCGTGATGTGCATGCATGGCCGGAGGCTCGTGCTCGTGTGCCCGCTCGGTATGCGAACAGGCCACCCAGGCGGTGTCGCCACTGAGGTAGTGCTCCTTCTTCCAGATCGGCAGGCGGTGCTTGATCTCGTCGATGATGTAGCGGCAGGCGCGGAAGGCTTCGTCGCGATGCGCGGCGGACACGCCGATCCACACCGCCAGATCGCCGATCCCGAGCACGCCGGTGCGATGCACGCAGCGTGCGGCCAGCACGCCGTAGCGCGCGATGGCTTCGGCGATGATGCGCTCGCCCTCGGCTAGCGCCAGCTCGGCGTAGGCCTCGTACTCCAGGCCGCTGACTTCGCGTCCCTCGTTGTTGTTGCGCACCCAGCCCTCGAAATTGCAGAAGCCGCCGCTGCCGGAATGCCGCAGCGATTCGCGCAGTTGGGCCAGATCGACCGCATCGCTTGACAGGCTGAAGTGGTTCATCCGCCAGCCACCGGTGGGATGAAAACCACGCTGTCGCCTTCGTGCAGCGCCCGGTCCCAATCGCTGAACTGCGCGTTCACCGCCACCTTGAGCGCATCGCTCGACAGCAAGAAGCCGTGGCGCGAACGCAGCTCGTCGTACAGCTCGCGCAGCGTGGCCGCGGCGGTGCTCAGCTGCTCGCCGCCGGTGCCCGCCTGCTCGCGTAGTTGCGCGTAGTACTGCAGGTTGACCGTGGTCATGACAGCGGCTCGATCTGACGTTGCATCTGTTCGAATTCCTGCGGAGTGTTGATGTTGTCCAGGGCGTTGCCGGGCGCGGCCAGCAGCGTGGTGCGCGCCTGCATCAGCGTCTTGCGCGGGCAGCAGCTGCCGGCCTCGACGCGCTGCCTGAGCAGCATCTGGCTGGACGGTTCCCACAGCGCGCACAACGGTTCGGGCAGACCGTCGAAGCGGCTGCTGAAGGCGGTGGCGTCACTGGCCGGGTCACGTGCATCGATCAGCTGGCGCAGCGTGCTTTCAGCGAGCAGCGGAAGGTCGCAGGCGATCACCAGCCAGGCCACGTGCGGGTAGGCCTGCTGCGCCGAGAGGATGCCGGCGGCGGGGCCGATCGCGTCATAACTGTCCACGATTTGCGGCAGGCCGGCGCGCAATGAATCCTGGCGCTGGCTATCGCGCACCGACACGAAGGCCCGCTCGGTCACCGCTTCGAGCAGGTGCCAGGCGCGCAGCAACTGCGGCTCGCCGGCGTAGACGAGCTGCGCCTTGTCGCGCTGCATGCGCCGGCTGGCGCCGCCGGCAAGCAGCAGGCCGTAGACCGGTGGCGCAATGGTCGGCGCTGTAGTGACGGGTGGTGTTCTGGCGGTGATCATGACGGAGGGTGGCTCGGGATGGCATCAAGATCGGGCGCAGTGCGATCGACATCGTGCTTGCCGCCGCTCTTCTGTATGAGGCGGATCTCGCCGATCACGATGTCGTGCGACATGGCCTTGCACATGTCGTAGATGGTCAGCGCGGCAATGCTGGCGCCGGTCAGCGCCTCCATCTCCACGCCGGTGCTGCCGCGGCAGGAAACGGTGCAGTCGATCAGCGCTTCATCGCCTTCCATCCGGATCGCGATGTCGCATTTGTCCAGACTCAACGGGTGGCATAGCGGGATCAGCTGCGCGGTGGCCTTGGCGCCCATCACGCCGGCGATGTGCGCCACCGTGAGCACCGCGCCCTTGGGCGTGACGTAGCCGGCGGCGTGCAGCTTCGCCGCGACTTCGGCGGGAAACGTCACCCGCGCACGCGCCTGCGCGATGCGCCGGGTGGCCGGCTTGGCGCCGACGTCCACCATCCGCGGCTGCTGCGCCGCATCGACGTGCGAGAGCATGGATTCAGTCGGCACGGGCCTAGCCTCCGATGTAATGCATTTCGATCTTGCGGCGGGAAACGTCACGGCGCTGCGCGCGTTCCTCGCTGTAGCGGTCGGTACGGCGCAGCCAGACGCTGCGCAGCCGTTCGACCAGCGCCTCGTCGCTGCTGCCGTCGCGCAGCGCCGTGCGCAGGTCGGTGCCGTGGGCGGCGAACAGGCAGGTGTAGAGCGTGCCTTCGGAAGACAGGCGTGCGCGCGAACAGCTGCCGCAGAACGGTTCGCTGATCGAGGAGATCACGCCGATCTCGCCGGCACCATCGCGGAACCGGTAGCGCGTGGCGACCTCGCCCGGGTATTTCGGCGGTAGCGCCTCCAGCGGCCAGCGCGCGTCGATGCCGGCGATCACTTCGCGCGACGGCACCACCGCGTCGGGGCTCCAGTCGTTGCGGTTGCCCACGTCCATGTATTCGATGAAGCGCGGCACGATGCCGCTGCCGCGGAAGCGCTCGACCAGTGCGCCGACGGTGTGCTCGTTGACGCCGCGCTGCACCACCGCGTTGAGCTTGACGCCGCCGGGAAAACCCGCCGCGTGCGCCGCGGCGATACCGTCGAGTACCGGACCGAGTTCGCCGCGACCGCCGCTCATGCGATGGAACAGCGCCGGGTCGAGCGTGTCCAGGCTCACCGTGACGCGATCGAGTCCGGCGTCGCGCAGTTCGGCCGCCTGCTGCGCCAGCAACACGCCATTGGTGGTCATCGCCAGGTCGGTGATGCCCTCGATGCGGCGCAGCCGCGCCACCAGTTCGGCCAGCCGCGGGCGCAGCAGGGGTTCGCCGCCGGTGAGCCGCAGCTTGCTCACGCCCAGCGACGCGGCCAGCCGGCACACTCGCTCGATCTCCTCGAAGCTCAGCCGCTCGTCGTTGCGCAGGAACGCGAAATGCTCGCCGTAGGTCGACTCGGGCATGCAGTACGGACAACGGAAGTTGCAGCGGTCCATCACCGAGATGCGCAGGTCGTGCAGCGGCCGGCCATGGCGATCCAGCGGCGGCGCGTTCGCGGCGGGCAGGTCGATGACGGTGCGGGAGTTCATCATGTCACCAGCGATGGAACGCCACCACGTCGCCGGCGGCTGCCGCCCGGCCCGGCGGCAACTGCACGAAGCCATGCGTGCGTGGCAGGGAGGAAAAATCGCCCGAGGTGCGCATCGGCACGGGATGCGCCATCGCCCGGGCGGACGAATCGGACTGCACCCGCGCCGGCACGAAACAGGTCAGGCTGGCGTGACTATCGACTGCCGCGTCCAGGCAAACCCGTTCCACCGGCGCGGGCCGTGCCCCGATCGATGCCAGCAGCGCCGGCAGCACGTAACGGATGCCGCAGACCAGCGCCGACACCGGGTTGCCGGGCAGCGCGAACACCGCCTGCTCCTGCGGCCCGATGCCGAACCACATCGGCTTGCCCGGCCGTTGCGCAATGCGGTGGAACACACGACGCACGCCGAGCGCGTCGAGGGCGGCAGGTACGTGATCGCACTGGCCCATCGAGACGCCACCGGACAGGATCAGCACCTGATGCGCGGCAAGCAAGGCGGCGAGCATGCCGGTGGTCGCCGCCAGATCGTCGGCCACCTGGCTCAGCGCCACACGATGGAAGCCGCGGCTGTGCAGGGCGGCGGCCAGCGCACGATCGTTGGAGCGACGGATCTGCCCCTCGCCGAGCGGCGCGGCAACGCCTACCAGTTCGTCGCCGGTGGCGATCACGGCGACCGACGGCAGCATGGCCACCTCCACCTCGGCGATGCCGTTGGCCGCCAGCACGGCCATCGCCGGCGCATCCAGGCACATGCCGACATCCAGCAGCGGCGCGCCCGCCGTACAATCGGAACCGCGTGGGTGAATGAACTGGCCGCGGACCGGCGTACAGCCCTCGGCCAGCACGTAGCGATCGCCATCGCGGTGGGTCTGCTCGACCGGAATCACGCAATCGCAACCGCCCGGCAGCATCGCCCCGGTGGTCACTTCGAAGCAGCCATCGTCGCCGACCAGGGTCTGCGCCGCCATGCCGGCCAGCTGCACGCCGGCCAC